>NZ_JBUEGB010000011.1:0-206854 GCF_054963695.1 Micromonospora sp. RTBAU3-60
CGGTCAAGATCCCGTTGTCCACGACGGTCGCGCCGACGGGGACGCTGCGGCTGATCCTGCGCGGCGGCCGGGTCGAGGTGCACTACCAGATCGACGCGTCGCAGATACGCTCATCACAGCGACCATGCGGCGAGGCGACGATCGGCGTGGACAAGGGCTACACCGAAGCCCTCACCGACTCCGACGGCCAGCCCCACGGTCAACAACTCGGCGTCCTGCTCACCCGCGAGTCAGACCGGCTGACAGAACGCAACCGGCGACGGGCGAAGCTGCGCTCCATAGCCAACACCGCCGCCCTGCGTGGTGGCCACGCGAAGGCGCACCGGATCAAGGTCAACAACCTCGGGACGGTGAAGCGGGAGCGGCAGGCCGCCCGGCACCGGGCGCGGGTGCGCACGGAGATCTTCACCGCCGTGCACGAGGTCGTTGACAAAGCGGGCACGGTGATCGCTGAAGACCTCACCAAGCGCTTCACCGGCCGTAAGAAGCTACCCAAGAACATCAACCGGCGTCTCGCCGCGTGGACCAAAGGAGTCACCGCGGAGGCCCTGAAAAGCGTGTCGGAGCGTAGAGGTTCTACGCTCGTTCCCGTCAACGCCGCCTACACCTCACAAACCTGTCACCACTGCGGCGTCTTCGGCCGCCGTAGTGGGGACCGGTTTCACTGCACCCCGTGCGGGGTGGTGTGGCAGGCCGACGTGAACGCCGCGATCAACATCCTGCAAAGAGCCGGCGACCCCGACATCGCCCTGCACACCCCACACCATGTGGTGAAGCAGATCCTGCAGGACCGGACCGATCGCCACCGGACCAGACTGCCGGTCCAGGACTCCAGCCCAACCACCGCTGAGCGGAGAGCGAAACATCCGAACAGCTCAACTATGAGCAACGAGTAGGAAGCAGCCACCAATGCGCACCCTGATCGCCACCGCGTTCGTCTCGCTCGACGGCGTCATCGAGGCGCCCGGCGGAGAACCGGGCTACCGCAACTCGGGCTGGACCTTCAAGACATCGAGTTCGACGAGGCCGCATACGAGATTAAGGGCCGTGAGCAGGCCGAGGCCACTGCCATGCTGCTGGGCCGGGTCAGCTACCAGGCGTTCTCCCCGGTGTGGCCGAACATGACCGCGGAGTTCCCCGGCTACAACGCGATGCCGAAGTACGTCGTGTCGACCACGCTGCAGGAGAAGGACCTGGTGTCCAACTGGGGCGAGATCAACATCCTCCGATCACTGGACGACGTCGCCGCACTCAAAAAGACCAAGGGCGGGTCGATCATCATCCACGGCAGCGCCACCCTGAACCGCAACCTGGCCGATGCCCGCCTGATCGACCGCTACCACCTGCTGGTCTTCCCGGTCCTGCTCGGCGCGGGCAAGCGGCTGTTCAGCGACACCGACAAGGACAAGCAAAACCTCAAGCTCATCGAGAGCGCGTCATACGCCAACGGAATCCAGAAGCTGGTCTACGACGTCATCCGTTGAGCAGCCCGTCGGGGTCGGCCCTGTTCAGGGGCCGACCCCGACGAACACCGTTACCCGCTGCCCGGACAGCTGTTCCGGCAGCTCTGGTTGGGTCTTCTGCAGCTTGCTACAGCGAACCACAACGCCGGACGAAGGCGCTTGTGATGAGTTTCCTGGCAAGCGCACCTGGAAGACGCCGGCTATTCGGCAGATGGGTTCACCTTCGTCGCCGGTATCGGGCCGGCCCTGACCTTCGTTCGCGCCCGGTCATGAGCGACCGCGCGCGGACCGCCGCGTGATGCAGTCCGGGGCAAGGCCACCTTGCCTCTCGCCCCTGCTCACGCCTAGGGCGGCGGCTCATAGCAGGACGAACGAGAAGTCCCCGCGAGTTGTGCGATTCAGCGAAATACCGATCTTGACGCGGCGAGCGGTCTCCCCGTGGCTGGCACCCAGCCCCATGGGCAATGAGCCGTTCGGGGCGAAGGGGCGCGAGGTCGTCGAAGATGACCGAAACCTGGACGGGCGAGGGGCGCTCGGGAGGGGATGGGGCGAGCAGTTCCCAGCATGAGTCCCACTCCGGGGCGAACCGCTTGCGCCTCGCGACCAGCGGGTCGAGAAGGACGCGGGCGACGAGGGCTGAGGTGTTGCCGGAGTAGACGATATGAGGACGCGTAGACATGATCCCTCTAAAGACCTGACGGAAGGCATGGGAAAAGAGCCGACGGCGACGTCGGCGACCGATGCAGGAAAGCTGTCAGGTCTAAAGAGCAGGCGGCGTCACGCGGGGTGAAGTCCTCTCGTGAGTGGGTCGGAGAAGAAGATCCAGTTACAAGGTAGGGCGGGGCGGGCTGGCGAGGCCACCCATTTTGTCCTGGTGCCGGGCATGGGGGGCGGGGTCGGCGAGCTGGGCGTCGACCCCGCGCCGATCGCCCCCGCGGCCCCTTTCTGCCGTATTCCGGACGGCGCACTCTCATCGACAGTTGAGGGCATCGCCGCTTGACCAGCGCAAGCCACGAACGCTGACGCCCTCGGATACGCCGAAGAGGTCATCGAGGAGGCCGACCGGTCGTACGGGTGTCCGGTCTCGGGACCCCGCTTGACACTCGGTATCAGCCGCGCCGGACGCCTGCCGACTTACTCAGCTGAGGGAGCCGGCAGGCGTACCGCAGTCGATGCGATCTGGTGAGGTGGACGCCGGGTCGGGCTAGGACGTGACTGGCATGGTGGTGACGGTGCCGCCGGCGTCGGTGACACGTACTTCGGTGGCATTGGCGGGTAGCAGCGCCGCGTCTCGTCCAGCGTCCTGCCATTCACCAGCGCCGATTCGGTAGCTCAGCGCTGACCCCTCAGCGGCGACTAGAAGGCCTTGGTTGTCAGGCAGCCGCAGCCGTACGGGCAAAGGTGAATTCCAGTCGGCATAGGTGCTGGCTACCGCCTTGAAGGGGAGATACTTGGGGGCGAGCAGCGCGATGACGCGGGCGGGGTCGTCGTCGTACTGGATGGTTTCCACGAGGAGTAGCCGACCGTCGGGAGTTGCCCCGTAGACCCACAGGAGGGGGGATCCGTCGCTCGTGTGCACGCCTGCCGAGTCAATGTATTCGGCGAGGGCGTCGGCTGGCGCGCTCACTTTCTTCGCGCTGGGGTCACCTACCCATACCTTCTCCGCGCCGGGCAACGTGTGGCGGACCTGTGGGGGCTTCGGCCGACTTTTGCCGTCGGGAAAGAGAATCGGCCCGACATTGGCGATGTGAACCACGTTCTCCCGGCTGACCGGGGTCCTAGAGAGCGCCACGGTGATCTTCGTGCGCTGCGGCGGCACCGTTAGCACGGCCGCACCGTCTCGGAACACCACCGGCTGGAAGATTCGCTTGACCTTGCCGTCGGGCATGTACCGCAGCTCCGGAGAGAACTCCACCGGTTGCCCGAAGTCGAGTACGACGAGCACGTCACGCTGCGGTCCGAGCAGCGCTGCCTGCTCGATGCCACCTGTGTCGTCATTGGTCATCTGAATAAGAGTCGTGACAAGCGGACCGTTGGCGGCAGGTTCGACGAACCCTACCTCCGCATACTTGTGTGCGCTGCGCTGGGCGACGTAGGCGGCAGGACCAGCAGGCGTGCGTCCTGCCCACACGATGTGCGGCTCGCCGCGCATTTGCTCTCCGCCCTGCTTCAGCCGGCGTTGCCACGCCTCGCGGACCTGCCGCAGGTACCCTTCGTCACCAGCTAGGTCACCGCGGGTGGGCTCGTCCAGCAGGGGTGAAGCGACCTGTACCTCTCCTGCGTCGCCTGCCAGCTGAAGCCCGCCAGCCACGGGTACGGCCACCACGGCCGCGCAGACGACCGCCAACACGGCTCGGCGACGCACAACCCGGCGGCGTCCACCCCGGCGCACCGCAACGAGCAAGCCCGGCGGGTCGACCAGGTCATCCGCCGCGCGATGCAGGATGTCGCGCACGTCACTGTCGTTCATTGTCATCGCGAACTCCCGGTATCAGTGATGGGCATGACGAGACTCGACTGGGCCAGCGCCTGACGCAGCCGAGCCAACCCGCGCGAGGCGTGACTTTTCACGGCGCCCTCCGAGCAGCCCATCGCCGCAGCGGCATCAGCAACCGGCAGGTCCTCCACGTACCGGAGCACGACCGCGGCCCGCTGCCGAGCGGGCAGCTCTCGCAGCGCCCCGACGACCACCTCGCGAAGAGCCACGCCGTCGGCGTGGTCCCGGGCAACCCCGTCGTGGTCGCCCAGTGCCTGCTCCGGCCGTCGGGCACGCCACCGCCACCGGTTGATCGAGCGATTCACCAACGCACGTCGTGCGTACGCCTCCGGGCTGCCCTGCACTCGGCGCCAACGCACATACACCTGCTCCAACACCTCCTGAAGCAGGTCCTCCGCCGCGTGCCGATCCCCAGTCAGCAGGAAAGCAACCCGTAACAGCACCATCGATCGTGTGCGAACGAAGTCGTCGAACTCCGCCCCACGCGAATCCCTCATCTGACCTCCCGGCCGCGTCACCCAGCAAGACACCGGATCGGCTCGCGAGGTTTACCGGTCCTGCAACTCTGCTCGACGACACACCATCCAGTCGCCGCAGCTACGCCCCACGACATCGATGTGTATGCCATCCGATAAGAAACGGCTCCAAGATCCAACGGTTCACCACGCACGTCGGCGGGGGCATCTCGGCCGGTACGTGCCTCGCGGCGGTCTGGCACAGCGCAACCGCTAGCTACGCCGTCGCTGACTGATAGCGCTCACCGGCAGCCGTCTGGCCGGACGTGCAACCGCACCACGGCGGCAGAGTGGCTGCCCACACCCACCAGCCGTCGGCGTCCAGTGACCTCTTCGGTGTAAACGCGGCCGCGGAGCACCGACGGCTGTCGTCTGCTGCCAGAAACCCTCAATCCATGCACGTTGCTCGGGCTCCAGCCACGTCCAGTGTTATCGGTTGCCGTCTCGTTCGTTGCCTCTCTGCTGCTCCCGCGCCTCCCGTCACCCCGCATGCGCACGGCGGCCAGGTCGCTACGCTTCTCCGGTGACGAATGGTGCCGCTGTCGCATTGGGTATCGAGGCCGCTCGGCGGTTAGCACAACTGGACCTGGTGGACATCCAGCCAGGGCTCACCGACGCCGAGTTCGTCAGCATCGAGCGACGGTTCGGCTTCGAGTTCGCCGACGACCACCGCGCCTTCCTCGCGGCCGGGCTGCCAGTCTGGACACCTGGCCACGATGACCACCCCGACAAGGCAAGTTGGGGCTGGCCAAACTGGCGCCAGCTCGACTCCACCACCCTGCAAGAGCAGGTTGACTGGCCGCTCACAACCGCGCTCGACGACATCCAGCACGGCGAGTGGCCACCCGGGTGGGGCAATCGCCCTCACGACCTCGTCCGGCGCATTGCCAAGGCGAAGCGCCTTCTCGCCGACGTTCCCCGCATGGTTCCCGTGTACGCCCACCGCTACCTGCCGGCCGGCCGCGGCTCCTTCGGGCATCCCGTGCTGTCCATCCACCAACTGACCGACACCATCGTGTATGGCCACGACCTCGCCCACTACATCGATCAGGAGTTCCGAGAGCCCAGGGTGACTGTGACCTTCTGGCGTGACTACGTGTGAGAGGTGAAGGCCGACGTCCGACTGCTTGACCCCCAGGCAACCAACACGGTTCTCTGAGCTGCTGCTTCCCGGCCCTTGGGCTGCCGAAATGGTCCGTCAGCGTCCAGGCTTGTCCGTTGGCGTCCGCGCCGATCGTCACTCACCGACAGTTTGAACCGGACCCCATCCGCAGGCCCTGCAGAACACCTGGGCCGCGACCGCGGCCGAGTGGTTCCCCTCCAACCCGTGGCGTCTGCGGCCGGGTCCCTCGACGGTTGCGATCCTCAAGCGCGCGGACGACTTCAGCACCGCGACCTGCGAGCTGTGGCTACCCGTGGAACCGACGTGACGGACCTGAGGGAATCCAGCCAGCAAGGATCCAGCCCGGCCGCCTTCCCGTTTCCCAGCTGGGAGCCGGGCCGGTGCCGAGACATGAACGCCCGCACATCGGCTATGAGCGGACGTCCTGCGGGACATATCGGCATCAGGACCTGGGTGACGCTCCGTCCGCCGTAACACCGCCCCGACGCTTGGCCAAGGTCGACGAGCTGATCCGATCCAGCGGCGACGGATGGAAGGAACTCACCGGCCTCGGCCGTCGCCCGTCCGTGTAACGCGGGTCGCTCGATCCAGTCCACGGCAGCGCGTCCGCGGTCACCGCCGCTGCCGCATGTCAGAATGCCCCCAAATCTGGAGCAGGGCTGGCAGAACGGGCGAGCCGATGACGACGAGCAAGGCCGCCGGGCTGGTGCGGAAAGCCGGGGATCCGCAGCGGGCTACGTTCCTGGAGCTCTTCTTCGACCTGGTGTTTGTCCTCGCGCTCGCTCAGCTCTCGCGCGGCCTGGCCGAGGATCTCGGGTGGAGCGGCGCCTTCCGGACGCTGGTGCTGTTGGGGGCCATGTGGTGGGTCTGGTCCAGCACCGCGTGGCTAACCGACCGGACGGACCCGCACCGACCGGTAATCCAGGCGCTGGTCATCGCGACCATGGTCGGCAGCCTGGTGATGGCGGCCGCGGTGCCCGAGGCATTCGGCGACACGGGCCTGATCTTCGCGGGCGCCTACGTCGCCATCCAGCTCGGCCGCGGGCTCGTCCTCGTGGCCGTTCTGCGTGGCCACGAGTTGCAGCGCACCGGCGTGCGCGGGCTGTTCTGGTACGGCCTGTCGGCGCTGCCGTGGATCGCGGGGGCGCTCGTGCACGGTACGGCGCGTGGCGCGTTGTGGGCACTCGCGGTGGTCCTTGACCACACGGCAGGCAGGATCGGCTTCCCCACCCCGGGGGCGGGCCGTGCGCCCAGCCAAGACCTTGTGATCTCGGGCGAGCACCTGGCCGAGCGCTACCGCCAGTTCTTCATCATCGCGCTCGGCGAGCTGATCCTGGTTACCGGACTGGCGCTGAGCAGCAGCGGCTTCGCGCCGGACGGGGTCGTCGCGTTCGCCGTGTCGATGGCGACCACCGTGCTTCTGTGGCGGATCTACATATACCGCGCTGGGCAAGTCCTGGCGGAAGCGATTGCCGTGTCTGCCGATCCGGTCCGCCTCGCCCGATCGGCGTCATACGCCCACCTGGCCATGGTGGCCGGCGTGGTCGCTGCAGCCGTCGGCGACGAACTGGTCATCGCCCATCCACTCGGACACACCCCACCGGCCTGGATCGCCGTCATCCTCGGCGGACCCGCGCTGTATCTGGCCGGGCGCGCCCGCTTCGAGCACGCGGTATTCGGCCGTGTGTCCCGGTCCCGACCGATCGGCGTCCTTGCGCTGGCCGCCCTGGCACCGGCGATGCTCCCCCTGCCGCCAGTCGTGGTCGCCGCCGCTGCTGCCCTCGTTCTGACCGGGATCGCCATATCCGACGCAGCCCGTGCCGGCAGACGCCCGCCCGAGCCGCCGTCACCACCCGGCTAGCGGGAAGCGTCACCCATGTCCAACCCATGCGAAGGTGTCCGCCTGCCGCCAGGGCGGCGGACCGACACCGACGACATGACCATCAGCCGTGACGAGCTACCTCGACTCCTCGCAGCGGTGCCCGCCCAGTACCGCTCACTCGTCGCGCTGGCTGCCGGTACCGGCGTGGGGTGGGCGAGTGCTCCGGCTTGCAGTGGGACGAAGAGCGAGGGGAGTCCGGGCGGCGGTCCGGCAAGGCGGTGATTCATCGGGTTCCCCGGCGTTGTATCCGGACTAACCGACAACGCCGCCAGGCGTGGTCGGTATCGCAGCCCGTTTGCAGATCGACCGAACCCTAGCGCGCCTGCCACCCAAATATGGACTAAGTCCTGATGATAGTCCCAAGTCGGAATAAACTTGCCAATACGGAGACACTCGGCTTGAAAAGGAACGTCGGCGTACCCGCTGGGTAGCGGCATGCCGCCAGCGAGCACATGCCGGGTCGGCGGTGTCTGACCACCAGATGCCGCTAACGCCGTACGCCCGTCGAGGTCGAGGAGCACATGTGTCCGAGTGGTGGCTGTGGTCGTACGTCATCCTGTGCGCCGCCACCCTGCTGTTGTTCATACGGTGGAGCCGCAACCCGAAAGGAATCCCCCAGTCCGAGTACCGGGGGGTGTTCGTCATCCTGGCGTGGTCGGCAATCTGGCACGTCGTCGCGGCGCTCGACGCTGGCCGGACGAACACGGCAGAGCACACCTTGGACTGGACGCACTACGCCGACTGGATCGTCACCGCACCGCTGCTGGTGTTCTCTCTCGTCCTCACGGCCACGCACGCCATCGCCGAAAAGCGGGTGGGTCTGGTGGCGGCTCTCATCGTGCCGACCTTCCCGATGATCCTCGCGGGGCCGGTCGCCGGGGCCATGAAGAGCACTGCGGCCCGTTTCACCATTTACGGAATCGGGATGGCCGCGCTCGCGCTCGTCCTGGGCCTGATCTGGGGGCCGCTACGGGCCGACGCCGAGCGGCAGCCCGCCCCGATGGCGGCCCACTTCATCGTCGTCGCACTGCTGCTGTCCCTGCTCTGGCTCGCTTTCCCGCTGGTCTGGATCTTGGGGCCGCCCGGAGTCGAGATCGTCGATGAGCACACCAGCACGATCCTCTTCGTCGTCCTGTCGGCCCTCATGAAGGTTGGCTGGAGCATCGTAGACGTGGGCCGGCTCCGCGCGATGTCCGACCGTGGCCAACTGGCGGTAGCGTGAGCGGCCAGCCCATCGCGCACGAGGCGGGGTTCGGCTCGGCCAGCAACGGCAGACGGCCTCGCCCGTTCGGCCGACCCGGCCTCGGCCCTGAGCGCCGGGCAGACCCGCGCCGGGCCGTGCTGCTCCGCGCCGATACCGCAGGCATCCTGGCGCTACTCGCCGTACTCGTCCTCCACCTGCTCACCCAGGCCGATGCAGCAGCGTCCACGCCGCTCCCGGCGCTGCTGGGGCTGCTGCTCGGGCTTCCACACGGCGCCGTCGACCACCTCATCCCCGCCTGGCTCTCGATAAAGGCACGCCGGTGGAGCCGACGCGTGAGCCTGCTACTCGGCTATGCCGCCATAGCCGGCACCGGGCTACTGGCCTACCGCGCCGCACCGGCCGCGGCCCTGCTGGGCTTCCTGGTCCTCGCCATCGCGCACTTCGGCACCGGCGACGAGGCGTTCCAGGCCGAGCGGGACGGCCGGCGGGTGCCGCCACGCCCGCACGGCGTCCTCGCCTATGGCGCTCCGCCGGTGGTCTTCCCACTCGTGCTGTGGCGCGACCAGGTAGACCAACTGCTGGAGCGCGTCGCCGCCGGGTCCACCGTGCTGCTCACCACCGAGGTACGCGCCGCCGCCCTGGTCCTCACGGTGTCGGCGATGGCCATCACCGCCGTACAGGACGTGCGCGGTCGACGCGGACGCGGCCTCGTCCAACTCGGGCTCCTCGCCACCGTGTTCGCGATCGTCCCGCCCGCGCTGGCGTTCGGGGTCTACTTCGCGGCGTGGCATTCGCTCCGACACATCGCGCGACTACTCTGCGCCGACCCGGCGAACACCGCCCACCTGCGGGCCGGTCGGCTGGGCCCACCACTACGACGATTCGCCCTGCACGCCGCGGCCCCCACCGCGGCCGTACTAATCTCCTTCGCCCTGCTCACCCACCACACCGGGACCGCGGGAGTCCTGCCCGCCACGTTCGCCCTCCTGGCCGCGGTCACCGTGCCACACGCCGTGGTCGTCGCCTGGCTGGACCGATCAGGAAGGCTCCAGCGAGTGCCGCCCGGTGTTTCGTAACAGGCGAGCAGCACCCGCTCATCCTTGATGCACACGGCGTATGCCGCCAGCCGGAAGCTCGTCCTCATGCCTCCCGCCGGACCCCGCCCCCGTGATCTCTCGACGTCGGGGCTCATGATCTTGACGACGAAGATTGGCGAGTCCGCGGCGAAAGCCACTACCCGACGGCCAGCTCGGCGGGGCACTGTCCGCAACGGACGGCTCAGTCCGGGAGGCCTCCGTCTCGCTGGTCGAAGTCCGCGCCGGCCCTGTTCGGCTGATTTCCGAAACGGCGATGGTCATCCACGATGACCGTGTGGCGGTGCGCCCGGGTCTGGTGCGCCGATAGGTGACAGGTGTGGCCACGCGGCCTGACTGGCCAGTGGGAGCATGGCGTCTCGAAATCAACGGCGCCAGCGGAGTCGCACAAACCCGCACCTCAAGGCCATCGACCGGTACGCGGCACCGCTGATCAGCCGCGCTATGCAGCCGCACAGTACTTGCTCACCACTGTCGGGCCTCCGGCCGCCCATAGCCGCAGACGTCGTATAGCCAATAGTCGAGGTACCTGCGAACCGCGTCGCTGTCATGCGGATCGACTGCTAGCCATTCGCGGGCGGCGCGAGCCATCTCGGCGAAGGCGAGTTCTTCCTCGTCTGGCTTGAGTTCAACCCAGTCGGTGAGCGCGCCCCATAGGCAGTACATGCTGCCTGCGTACTCACCGACGTTGATGACGTCGAGCGTTTCGCCCATGAACTGCAAGCCGAGGTCGTACGGGTCGTCGGCGCGAAGGATCTGTTCGGCGAGGTCGCGAGTGCGCTCGAGATAAGCCGACCATGCCTCGTCATCTGAACTGCTCACACGACGAGTCCGCCAGCGTTCAGGGGCATCCGTCATTGTCTGCCCTTGTTGTCACTCACTTCGTAACTCACCAGCCGGTTGAGTCGCACACGAGCTATCCAGGTAGCAAGTCCTGGCCAGGCAAGGAACATGACGAACACCCCGGCCCCGATCAGTAGGAACGGGGAATGCGTTTGCATGCTGCTGGTCATATAGCCATCTCTGGTCGCGACGAGCTGCGGTTCGGTCTGTGACACATAGATGGTGACGCTCTCACCTCGCGAGTAGCCGGGCCCGTCACCCCAGGCACTCTCCAAGGGAACGTTCCAGGTTCGGCCGTGAGCCACATAGCTGGCATGATCGCCGAACTTGTACCCCTCCGTTATGGCTTGGACCTGTTCGCCAGTCGCCACGAGTTGGCGGATACGAACGTTAGTGCGGTGCGGCTGAAGGATTCCCCCGGCGACAAGACAGGCACCGGCCAGACAGAACAGGATGATGCGCAGCCGGGACCGAGCGATCCAATCGAACAGCGGCCCAGGACTGACAGTCGCATGATGCCGACCAACCATCGCGCCGCCTTCGTCGTGGGAGCCTTGAACCTAGACGACAGGCGCGAAGCATTGCCATCCCGTATGCCGCCGACCCGCCCTCCTGGGGAGCGGGCCGCCACCCGGTCCGCCACGTCACGCCGATCACCGTCCACGACGCCTGCCGTACCTGCGCCACGCTCCTGGCCGACCTCGACGTCCACCCGACGGTCGCCATGCAGGTCCTCCGGCACGCCCACTTCGCCGTGACCATCGAGATCTACACACAGGTACCTACGAAGGCGACCAGAGACGCCCTCAAACGCCTCGGCGAATCCCTCGCGCGATGACCGGGCCTCTGTACAAAGCTGCTGCACGCAAGCAGAAAGGCCACCCCCCGAACCCGGGAAGTGGCCTTTACCTGCGTGGGCGATACTGGGATCGAACCAGTGACCTCTTCGGTGTGAACGCGGATGAGCCTCACCGTTGGGTGCTGTCGGGCACCGTCCTGTGGTACCGACCATGGCCGCTTTGCTGTTCCGTGTCGTCTTCTGCCGGTCGTTGCTGCTGCTTTCGCTGCCTCCTGGCTGCCTTTCCGTCGCCCGCTCACTCAGGCTCTACCTCTGGGACCGCTTCTATATCAATACTGTCACCCCCACCTGCCAACATTGATGCACCTGACGATCAGAAGGGACAACATGGCTTCAGCAAAGCGGCAACGCCAACGCGAGCGGCGAGCCCTCGGACAACCCGCGCAAGCTGTCGGGCCGGTTGAGGTCGCCGTGCCACCAAAGCGGGCGAAGCGGGCATGCGAACGGTGCGGCGAGGCATGCCGAACAGACAAGCCGGTCTACGGGTGGGTATGCGCCAACTGCGCCTATGAGCTTGACCGGTACGTCATGATCCGCATGGGCCTCACTGGAGGCACAGCAGAGGGCGTGTACGAGGCGGCCAAGCAACGCGGGGAACTTCCCCCGCCTGGTCCACGTGGCCCGGGTGTCAACGTTCGCAAGCCGTAGGGTCCACGTAAACTCCATCGATGCCGGACATCTCTCCTCGACTCCGACGCCGCATCAACGCCGACTTCCCCCAACACGCCGACGTGGTGGTGGACAGGCTGCACAGCCTCGATCAATTAGTCACGGACTCTCAGCAGGATCCGGAACGGATGTTTGCAGCGGTTGTGCGCCTCGCCCAAGGCCGACTCGACAAGCTCGATCGTGCCTCACGTCTGGCTCGAGAGGACTGGCGTGATCTCCTGGTCGGAGCTGACTTCGGTAACGAAGACTGGCCCGCCCGCCTCGCCGCCTGGCTCGATGCTCCGGCGCCAACCGGTGACAGCGCCCGTCGTGGCCATCAGGCCCCTCGCTTGTAAGTTCTGGGCGCTCCGTCCGGCCCCGTCCACGTACGTCTCTGACATCGAACGTTGATCCGTCGCCGGCTGGCTTCGGCTCCCACTGTTCGGACCTGTTGCTGTCACCGTTGCTGTCGGCGGAGGAGCCACGCGGCCCAGCAGAGGCCCGCGACGCCCATCATCGAGAAGACCTCGCCGAGTCCCCATGAAGTGGGCTTTCCTTGAAACGGATGGTGGCCATCTGCCCAAAGCTGAATCATGAGGTCACCGAAGCCGAAGAGCAGGGCTGAGACACCCATCCCAGCAACCCGCTTCGCAGTCGACCGGCCGTCGGTCATGGTCATGCCGTCATGGAAGCACGCCTGCCTACCGCCAGCTATCCCCCTTCGAGACGGTCATACGTTGAAGCGGAACTTAGACTGGCTCGCCGATGACCTGCACCGACATACCTGCGCTCCAGGTCAGGCGGCGTTGATGCCTCACAGTGCTGTCGACTGCTTGCCGACGTTTGACAGTGTCTTGTGCCCCATCTGTGCCCCGCGCGGGTCTCCCGCACGTCCAGTGCCATGCCGGAAGCCGCGCCTGCCACTATGAGCCGGTGGACCCTGCAAGCCTCGGCCCCTACTTCCACCTGTGGGATGGCAGCGACCCGGACTGGGTCATCCTCGCAACACCTCACGCGGGCGATGATGACGGTTTGCCATACAACCGCCGGACCAGGATGGTGGAACTGATCTGCGACGACGACCTGGCTGCCGCTGTGCTGCGCACCATGCGAACCCACGGGGTTGCCGTAGTGCAGTCCAGCGCACCCGGCGAGCGTGCCGCGCGGGACCAGTCCCTCTGAGTGGTTTCGTCCACCGCACCGTTAGTTTGGAAGGTGCCTTGATTCGGAGGCAGCCGGCTCCATCTGTGCTGGTGATCAGGCTGGTTCTCGGTTGGTCTGGCGACGGAGGCCACACGGAAACGCCGTTGTTGACCCCTACTGACCGGCCTGCCGGGCACGCAGCGGGCACGGATGATGGCTTGGTCCTCGTCAGCTGCTGAGCCGCGCGCGTTCCGACCCCTCGCTGAGTTCTGGGCGCTTCGTCCGGCGGGTCCGCGGCGTCACTGGCCTCGGTCCTTCGTCCGGCGTCGGTCTGCTCGGCGCGGCCGCCGCCCCGCCTGTTGTCGTCACGTGTTGTTCGCAGGTGGGCACGTTCGATGCTGCCTCGCTGCTCGTGGAGGCGCTGTTTTCTACCGGTTCCTCGTTCACTGACCCACTAGTTCGACCTCGGCCGCCACCTTTGATTTCAGCGACTGCATCTAACAGTTCCGTCTAAACCCATTGAAATCGCCTGCCGGCATGTAAACAGTACAAGTTGATGGAGCCGCATGGAGAGTCGAAGTTGTTCGCACGTACTTCAGACCTAGTGCGGGAGTGGATCTTCTGTTAGCGTTCCCGCAACATTGCTAGCCGCCCGGACCGTTGATGTCGGTCAGCGGGCGGCACCCTTTTAGAGAGGCATACATGGGGGCTACACGCCTGAACCTTCGACCGAAGGCTCCCTTATTCGCGGCGCTTGCCGCATGCTCCAGCTTGATCGCGACCCTCGCCTTCGGCACCCCCGCACAAGCCGAAGAACCAGGCTATGATCCTGCGATTGCTGCGGCCCTCGATCGAATCGCCGATGGAACCTGGACTGAGTCCGACATCACTCTGATTCAGTCCGCCCCTGAGGTTGCGCAAATGGTGCCGGACCCCCGCGATGAAGGCACGGTAACCGAGGAAAAGATCGATGGCCCCTACAAGCACCCGCCGATCGACAGTCCGACCGACTTCGCTGCGGCCGCAGCGACGAGTGGGTGCCGTGACCTGACGATATCCATCGACAAGAAGGATATCTTCGGGTCCCGGATCTACAAGTTCAACACGCGCACCGAGTGGTGTTGGAACTCAACAAAGGTAACCGGAATTTATCGCAAGGACGGATGGGTCTCCAACGCGACCTGGGGGATTTACTTCCGAACCTGGAGCATCGACTCTTCCGGGATCCGGTTGGATGGCAGCGCATGGCACGACAAGCGGGCGGACCTCGACTACTGCGTCACATATTACGGCTGCTACACCCAGACTCACCCGTACGCTTATCTCAAGATGTACAAGACGGGTGGCGGGTACGAATACCGTAAGTACGCGGGCTAATAATGCGAGAGCTGAGAACAATTGGCCTGCGGATCGTGCTCGGACTGGGCTTGTTGGTCGCCTCGTTGGCGGTTGCACGAGCGGTGAACGGCGACGAGATACCTCCGCCGCCGGTTGTGATCGGCTTAATCATCTTCTGCTCTGCCGTCGTGTGGTCGGACCAATTCTTGCGTTGGTTGCGTAGCCGATAGCGAAGCTTCCTTGCGGCCCCCAGGGCGATTGCCTCCTGGGGGCCGTAAGGTTGGTCGATGATTGGCCCACTTTCAATGTCGCTTCATCACACTTGTAGTGTTCACCGGCATCCCGTCTGCCGTCGACCCGCCCTCGTGGGGAGCGGGCCGCCGCCCGGCCCGCCACGTCAAGCGGACCTTGACGCACGGTCGGA
The DNA here is from genome assembly GCF_054963695.1 of Micromonospora sp. RTBAU3-60. Lineage (NCBI taxonomy): Bacteria > Bacillati > Actinomycetota > Actinomycetes > Micromonosporales > Micromonosporaceae > Micromonospora > Micromonospora sp. RTBAU3-60. Next base: position 15,034 of record NZ_JBUEGB010000011.1, read on the forward strand.
CGCTGGCGGGTCGGGCGGTGGTCTGCTCGGCTCGCCCGGGTCGTCGGCTGGCGGGATGGCCCGCGCAACCACCCACGGACCGCAAGCCGCCCGGGTTGTCCCGCCATCTCGGAGCCCGAGCGCCCCCGCCGGAGGCGTAGTAACCGCGACCGGTCCGCCGTCGCGAGCCGCCGCGCGGGCCCGGCGTGCCCTTCCCTGCGCCGTGTCGCTCGGGCGCGGCGCGGCCGGCTGCCGGCAACGAACCTCCACCACTCTCTGAGCTACCCGTCTGCGGCGGCCCCGGGCTTTCCGCTCTCCGCGCCAGCCGCCGGGCGTCAGGCGTGACGGCCGCAGAGCGACAGCGGCAGCGGCCGGCGCGCGCCCAGGCGGCGGCGCGTGCGGCCCATCAAGGGCCGCCTTGAAGACGTACAGAAACTTTGAACCACATCGCCGGCAGCCGGCCGCCACCTGGTCAGGAACGGCCGAATTCGGCGTAGCGGGGCTGGCCCTCTGCGAGGGCGTGCAGCGCCGACCCAACTCGACGTGCCATCGACGGACGCAGGTGCGGTACTGCTTCTTGGTAGGGGAGGAAGCGGAGACCGGTTAGCTCGTCGTCGGTTGGCTTGAGGGCTTCGGCCTGGTCGTCGTCGAGCTGTCCGCCGTCGAAGATGAACATCAACCCATCGGGCCAGACGCCGTGTGCGGGCATCCAGTCGACCACCAGTAGCCGGCTGATCGGCAGGTCGAGGCCGATCTCTTCCCGGATCTCTCGACGGCAGGCAGCCAGCGGCGACTCGTCGGCGTCGGCGATGCCGCCTGGGATGTCGAGGAAGGGTTTGTAGCCGGGCACAACGAACAGGATGCGTCCAGCTCGGTCGCGGATCAGCGCTCCGCCGGCTACCCGCTTCCGCGGGAGTCGCTGAGCGATGCCAGGGTTGAACTCGCGTTCTGGTTCGCCCTCGGCAGAGAGGTCGTCAGCCAGCGTCACAGCCTCACCGTACTGAATCGTGCCAGTGCGCATGGCAGGCACCTCAGCTTGCCAGGAGGAAGTCAGCACGTTGCTCGAACTCCTTGACGGCTGCGTGACGGGCGTGGGGAACGAACCTCTGTCGCAGCTGCTTCAGCTGCTCTTGTGAGCGATGAGATGTGAGACCACCGGCTGATTCAACAGCCGTCGTGCCGAGGGTCGTGGCCTCCTCGATGTCCCCATCGAGTAGTGCCACGCGGGCCAGCTGAGAAGCCGCGTAGACCCGGCGCCGCGCCTGGTCCTTGCCGCTGTCCCAGACAGACTGCATGAGGGGTCGCGCCTCCTTCGGCCGTCCCAGGTCGATCCAGCAGGTGCCGGCGTGACTGGCGAACAGCACGTCGCCCCAATGCTTCGCCCAGTCGGGTCCATCCTGAGGCACAATCCGGTGAAAGCTCTCCTCTGCTCTGATGAGCGCCGCCTTGCACCCCGCTTCGTCGCCCTGAGCCGCGTAGGCTCGCGCCTCGAAAATGGATGCTTCCGTGACCACGACTGGCACACCGGCTCGAAGGCTCGCGTCTCGTGCGACCTGGGCAAGCCGAAGTGCCTGTTCCGGCCGCCCCAGGTACAACGCCTGATCGGCCATGCTCGTCAGCACGTACGAGGCGTAGGCCCGGTCGCCGGCGGCCTCAGCAAAACGCAATGCCTGTGTGAAATAGCGTTGAGCGAGCGAGTGCCGTGAGGTGTCGTAGGCCATCCACCCGACCAATTCACAGAGCACGGCGGTAGCGCTAAAGATTTCCCGCTCTACCTTCTCTGGCTTCGGCGCTCGCACCTGCGGCAACACTCGATCCCGTAGGTAGCGGACCGCCATCATCCGGCAATGCTCCCCGCCGAATTTGCGATCAAGTCCATCAAAGGTGCTCGTCATGGCTCGAATTTCGTCTACATCGTAAGGCGTTACCGGCTTACCTTCGCTCGGAAGGTCCATGACGGCATTGCCGAAAAGCCAGTCGAGACACGCCGCGTTCAGAGCCTCTGGCATGTACTTGCCGAGGGTCACCGCAGTGTGCTTCATCTCGTCGAAGCGCGACAGGTCGCCGAGCGCCGACGCGGCTTGGCTGAGCGAGGCACTGTAGGCAAGGCCGATGTCTGAGCGTGCTCGGTCCGTACCGCCACTGAGCCCCAGCTGGTCTGCGCTCTGCCCGTATGCCTCGCACAGCAGTGACCGGTACGGGTCAGAGGCGTCCCGTTCGCCGCTCTCCCAAGCGGAAATCATTCGCAGCAGACTTGTACGTGTAGCGAGGGCGTACCTGCCCTGCGCTCGGCGTTCCAACTCGTGCGCTAGGCGCGCTTTCGACCACCCGCGTAGCTGTCGAGCCTGCCGTAGTGGCGTCATGCCTCATCCCCGATTCGGTGCGCAGCCCACACTCTGCCCGCTTCACCATGCCCCATTCTTTGCACTCGATGCAAGAGGTGCGTCATCCCTCGTCACTATCCGCCATGTCCAGCCCTTCCCACCACGTGCCGTCACCCTGCACGGAAACAAAGACACGGGGTTTCATGGATGCACGGGTGACGGACACCCGGGGCGAAAGCCCTCTCCCTTTAGGAGCAGGAATGAAGCTGTACGTGGACACCAAGGCGAAGCAGGTGACGGTGTCGAAGGACCCGGAGCCGAAGAACGACCAGAACGGCAATCAGCGGTCGGAGAAGAACACTGGCCGGCCCATGTGGTCCACCCAGGTCTTCGTTCTCGACGAGACGGGCGGTGAGGTCATCACCATCACCACGGCGGGTGAGAAGCCGGGTGTGATGGTGGGGCAGCTCATCGATGTCGAGCAGTTGGAGGCCATTCCGTGGGCGACCAACGGGCGCAACGGCGTCGCGTTCCGTGCGATCTCGCTGAAGCCGAAGGCTGGCACGTCGGCGGCGAAGTAAGTCCTCGCGCACCAGGCTGAATCTCTGCCACAGGTGTCCGTGGCAACCGAAGCGGCCGATGGTCCGCTGATCGATCCAAGTGAAGAAGCAGTCCGGGGACGGCTCTGGCGTCCAACGTTCCCGGCCTGGTGACCACGACCGGTGGTCACACCCCGCAAGAGCTGGCGCGGGGTCGGTACTGGCGTCCAAACCTGCCGACCCCGTGCCCTCCAACTCATCCACCCTCGTGCAAGGGAGGACTCGTCATGTCCAAGTCTAGCCCGCGCCGCCCCTTCGGCGGCAGAAGCAGCGGAACGGTGACGGTCATCGAGGCCAAGGTTCACCGTTCCTCGGCGCGGAACGCCCGGCTGGCGTTCATCCTGACGGCGGTCATCGTCGGCCTGCTCTCGGCCGTGGTGGCCGCTTCCTACATCCACCCGATCCTTGCCCTCTTCGTCGGGGCTCTCATCGGTGTCCCGCTGGGCGGGCTCGCCTGGGTCCTCGTCAGGATCTGGCCGGTGCTCCAACGCCTGTGGTGGTGGCTTCCCGAGATCGTGCTCACCACCGGGGGCATCACCTTCTGGGTGCAGCTGGCCAACCACACCACCACGCCCATCACTGCCGTGGTGGTCGCCCTGGTCGTCGGCGTCCCGGCCGCTGTGCCGGTCATCCGCCGCACGGTGTTCGGGTGGGCCATGTGCCTGTTCGTGCGGCACCGGCTGCGCGTGTGCTTCGCGCAGTTCATCATCGCCAACCGCTCCGGCAGCCTGCCGCTGATCCTGTGGGCCAAACCCACCACCGTCGGTGAACGGGTCTGGGTCTACCTGCGCCCCGGCCTGTCCCTGGCCGACCTGGAAGGCCGGCTCGACCGGATCGCGGTCGCCTGCCACGCCTCCACCACCCTGGTCGAGCGGGCCTCGGACGGCAACGCCGCCTACCTGCGGTTCGACATCAAACGCCGCGAGGTGCTCACCGCCAACGTGGGCTCCCCGCTGGTCGACGTCATCAACCCCGACAGCACCCCGGCAACCGAGCGCATCACCGGCACCGTGCCGACCGCTCTGGACCTGCCCGACGTCGACGTCCCCACCGTCACCCTGCCAACGCAGGGCAAGCCGGCCGCCAAGAAACCGGCCACCACCGCCAACGGCAGCAAGCCCGCGGCTTCGCCCTCAGCTCCCGAGGACGACGTCTCCGACTGGATCTGACCCCCAACCCAACCGGACGCGAGGAGCCGCCTTCGGCTCGTTCGTGTGGCTCCTCGCGCCCACCAAGCCCAAGGAGGGCAACCATGACCACCACGACACCCGCCCCGGACACCGGCATACCGGTGGGGCCTGGCCTGTCGATGTTCGACCCCATCTTCGTCGGCATCGACGAGTTCGGTCAGCACGTCAACATCACCCTCGCCTACCGCAACCTCCTCGCCGGCGGCGAACCCGGCGGAGGCAAAAGCGGCCTCCTCAACACCATCGCCGCCCACGCCGCCCTCTCCGTCGACAGCCGCTTGGTCCTGCTAGACGGCAAGCTCGTCGAACTCGGGCAGTGGGAGGACTGCGCCGACGCGTTCATCGGCCCCGACATCACCGCCGCCCTCGACGTCCTCAAGCGGCTCCAGGTCGTCATGAACAACCGCTACGCCTGGCTGCGCGCCCACGGGCGCCGCAAAGTCACCGCCGCCGACGGCCTGTCAGTCATCACCGTCCTCGTCGACGAGATCGCCTTCTACTCCGCCACCGTCGGTTCGAAGCAGGAGCAGGAAGAGTTCGTCGCGCTCCTGCGTGACCTGGTCGCCCGGGGCCGCGCCGCCGGCATCCCCGTCGTGGCCGCCACCCAGCGGCCGTCCTTCGACATCATTCCGACCTCGCTGCGGGACCTGTTCGGCTACCGGGCCGCGTTCCGCTGCACGACTCCCAACAGCTCGAACATCGTCCTCGGGCACGGCTGGGCCGAGCAGGGCTACACCGCCACCGACATCCAGCCCACCAACCAGGGCGCGGCCTACCTCATCGCCGAAGGCGGCACCCCCCGCCGCATCAAGGTCGCCTACCTGTCCGACGCCCAGATCGCGGGCATCGCCGACTACGCCGCCTGGATTCGCCGGCCTCGACCCTTACCGGCCCTCGTCCCCGACCTCACCCGCATCGAACTGGAGGAAGCGGCATGACTGCTCCGATTCACGACTGCGCCGACTACATCGAGGTCGTCGACGCCGAGATCGACAAGGTCACGGGCCACCTGTGGCAGTACCTCCGCTGCACCGTCTGCGGCAAGCGAGACGGCCACATCAACCAGGGCGGCTCCGACGCCATGCACCCCATCCCCGACAACGCCGCCTTCTACACCGACCCCGGCTGGGAGGTCACCCCATGACCACTCGAGAACGCGCCTACGCCCGCGCCAACAACCAGCGGGCCGCGCAATACACCGAACTGTGGATCGTCGGCACCCCTGAGGACCTGGCCGTGATGATCCACGCCGCCGCCCAAACCGGCCGGCTCGTCTACGTCTCCGCCCCGCACCAGATGGGCGCAGACGACACCCGTCACCGCCGCTACCTGCGGCTCCGTTCCCGCTGATCGGCCGACAGGACCAGTAACCCACCTGCCAGCAGAGCTGGTCCTGCCGACCACCCACCAACAGCCCTACCGAAAGGACGTGGCTGCCATGAAGGCTACCCAAAACCCACCCACCACCGTGCAGGTCACACCCGCTGACCTGCTCCGGTGCGCTGCCCTCTACCTGCGCCGGCACGGCTGGCACCAGGGCACCTACTACAACAACCTCTTCCCCACCGACTTCCCCACCCCGCCGGCCTGCGCCGCCGGGGCCATCGGCATCGCCTGCGCCGGCTACCAGGTCGAGCACTTCTCCCAACTCGACGGCGACACCCTCGCCGACTACCTCGCCGCCCTGGCCGCGTTCGTCGACTACCTCGACGCCTTCCACCCGCTGTTCCTCGTCGACGAGGACGGCTTCGTCATCGACGAACACACCTCCCCCTACTCGTGGAACGACGACCCGGCCCGCACCGCCGAGCAGGTCATCACCGCCCTGGAAGCCGCCGCCGACGAATGGGACCGCCTCCAAACCCAGGGAGGCGAGAACCGATGAGCACTGTCAAGCACACCTTGACGCGCATCCCGCGATCCCGCCGCCGTCGGGAGGTTGTCGAGAACGACGCCTTCGCGGCCTTCGCACGGCGCATCATCCGCGCCCACGGCCGCCGGGTCGCCACCGGAGACGTGGAAGCCCTCCGTGACCTGGTCGCCCTCTCGGCCAACCTCGACGACGCCATCGGCGAAGCCGTCGTCGGTCTTCGCGCCTTCGGCTACTCGTGGGCCGAGATCGGCCAGCGGCTCGGGATCTCCCGGCAGGCCGCCCAGCAGCGCTGGGGAGGCCAGTCATGACCGCTGTCACCTACGACCCGGCCGGCACCGTTACCGGCTTCCCGACCTACCCCTATCGGCTGGCCCCTGACGGCCTCGCTACTCGGCGGCAACTCCGCGCCGCCGGCCTCCGCCCCGGAGGGCATGACCCGGTCGCGCAGATCCTCTGGCGGCGCGGCAAGCGCGTCGCCTACCTCTACCGCCTCGACCTCGCCGCACCCAAACGCACCGCCACCCCCGCCCAGCGGGAGGCCATCAACAAGGCCCTGCGCGCCCGGCGGACCTGCCGGGCCTGCGGCCAGGTCAAGCCCTACTACATGCCCCGCCGTCACGGCTGCTGCCTCGACTGCCACGGAGGCCACTGATGACCACCGACACTCAGACCAGCCGGGGCACCCGCGCCGAGGGCGTCGTCCTGGTCCTCATCCTCCTTGTCGTCGCCGGCTTCGCCGGTGCCGCCTCCTTCACCCACGTCAAGGACTGGACCCTCGCCAACTCCCCGCACGGCACCGGGGAATGGTTCGGCTGGGCCAACGCCGTCATCTCCGAACTCGTCCCCATCGCCTCCCTCCTCACGATCCGCCGACGCCGCCGGGCCGGCGCTCCGATCGGCTACCCGCTGTTCCTGCTCATCGCCGCCGCCGGCCTCTCCCTCGCCGCACAACTCGCGGTCGCCAAGCCCGGCCCCTCCGGCTGGCTCCTGTCCGCCGTCCCGGCCCTCGCCTTCATGGCCCTGGTCAAACTCGTCCTCGCCCCCGCACCCATGCGGGAAGACACCCCGCCGCCGACTGAGCCGGCAGCCCCGATCCGCGTCCAGGTGGCCGAGCAGGTCACCACCGAGCCGGCACCGCCGGCCGCCATCACCCCGGCACCCATCCCGGCCGTCGAACCGACCACCACACCGGCCGTCGAGCCGGAGCCCGTCACCGTGCCGGACCCGGAGCCGGTCGACGTCCCTACCCACCTGCTGCCCATGGCCCGATTCGCAGCCGTACAGCACGAACAGTCCACCGGGGCACCCATCACCGCCGCCGAGCTGGCCGACCGGCTCGACATCGCCCCGGCCGCCGCCGGACAGCTCCTCACCACCCTGACCGGTGGTGCCCGATGACCATCTACCTCGTCGACGTCGAGCAGGTCATCCACACCTGCCCGGCACACCCGGACCCGCACCCGTACGACACCCGCCGCCTGCTCGTCGACGTCATCCCCGGCGGTCCCTGCCGGGCACCGGTCACCATCCGCTGCGGCGGACAGACCGTCCAGATTCCCTGCCACCGGCACGAGCCGGCCAAACGCCAATGCGGCGCCTGCCGGGTCATCGTCACCGAACGCACCATCACCAACCACCACCCCACCGGGGTGGCGGCTTGATGGCCTCGACGCTGGACCTCACCCCCCGCGCTACGGCCCGGGGGGTGGGCTCGAACGCCGACACCATCGTCTACGGCTACACCGCCGCCGGCTCCGCGTTCGAACGCGCCACCCAACCCGACTACTTCGGCTGGCTGGAACACGTCCGCTCCGCCGCCGGCTGCACCCGCCCCATCCGCCTCGCCGGGCAGCTGCTCACCGTCGACCCCGCGACCGGCCGCGTGCTGGGCCAGCGGCACACCGATGCCATGCCGGATGCCGCGATCTACAAGGCGTGCGGCAACCGCCGCGCCACGGTCTGCCCGTCCTGCGCGCAGACCTACCAGCGGGACGCCTTCCAGCTGCTCCGCGCGGGCCTGGTAGGTGGCAAGGGTGTCCCGGAGACTGTCGCCGAGCATCCGGCCGTGTTCGCCACGTTCACCGCCCCATCGTTCGGGCCGGTTCACGCGCGGGTGGTCAAGCGACACACCTGCGGCAACCGCCGCCGCTGCGACTGCCGCGCCGAGCCGTGCCACGCCCGCCGCGCCACCGACCCCACCGCCGGCCTCTGCCCCCACGGCCGCCCGTCGGTCTGCTGGGCACGCCACGAGTCCGGTGACGCCGTCCTCGGCCGGCCCCTGTGCCTGGACTGCTACGGCCACGACCACCAAGTCGTCTGGAACCTCTTCTCCGGGGAGCTGTGGCACCGCACCAAGCAAGCCGCACAACGCCACCTCGCCAAGCTCGCCCGCCAACGCGGCATCCCATCGGTCGAGGTCGTGACCGCGTCCGGGAAGACCCGCAAGGTCGCCCCGGTCCGGCTCTCGCCCGGCAAGGTCGCCGAACTGCAAGCCCGAGCCGCGGTGCACTTCCACGCCATCGCCCGCCTCGACGGCGTCAACCCCGCCGACCCCGACACGGTCGTCCCACCTCCCGCCGGGTTCACCGTCGACGACCTCGTCGACGCGTTCCAGTACGCCGCCGCGCAGATCACCTTCCACACCCCGGCACACCCCGACAAGCCACAGGGTTGGCCGATCGCGTGGGGCGACCCGTCCAAGGGCCTCGACATCCGACCCATCAGCACCGGCGGGACGGGAGAGGTCACCGACGGCATGGTCGCCGGCTACCTTGCCAAGTACGCCACCAAGAGCACCGAGGCCACCGGGCACACCTCCACCCGCCTGACTGCGGACACCATCGGCGACTACGCCGACCCCGACGGCGACCACACCGCCCGCCTCATCGACGCCTGCTGGCGCATCGGCCGACCCACCGGCACGCCTCGGCCCCTGTCCGAGCGGACCCGCGACCCACGGCCCACACCCGGCTTCGTCCAGCGCTGGGAGTGCCCCGACTGCGGCACCCACACCCGCTACGCCGCCTGCCCCACCTGCACCGCCAACCGTCAAGCCGCCCTTGACGCCCAACCCACGAACTCGGCCAACGGCAACCCGTACGCCCGGCTACGGCGCTGGGCACACATGCTCGGCTACGGCGGCCACTTCCTCACTAAAAGCCGCCGCTACTCGGTCACGTTCCAACTCCTGCGCGACACCCGCGCCGCCTTCCGCCGCCACGAACACGAGCACCAGGCCGACGAACAGCCCGGCATCCCACGGACCGCCGCCGACACCCTCGACGACACCACCCTGATCGTCGGCACCCTCACCTTCGCCGGCGTCGGCTGGCACACCAGCGGCGACGCCCTCCTGGCCAACACCGCCGCCGCAATGGCCAGAGAACGACGAACCACCGGCCGCGAAGAACTCGCCCACGAACTCGCCTCGGCCGGCACCGTGCCGGCTGCCGCCTGACCCACAGACCTGAGGAGGTCACCCTTCATGAGCACCACTGCCCGCACAGGCTCTGTCGTCCGACTGATCCCCCGCTCCGGCGGATCGGCCGTCGAGCCAGTTACCTACACCGTCCGGGAGGTCGCCAAGCTGCTCGGCATCTCCCTGGGCAGCACCTACGCTCTCGTCCGCGACGGCACCATCCCCGCGACCCGCCTCGGCGGTCGCTGGCTGATTCCCCGCACCCGATTCCACGCCTGGCTCGATGGCGTCACGGAACAGCCCGCCGCCACCGGAACCGACCATGGACGGGGGCACTGATGGGCTTCGTCCGAAAGACTCCGGCTGGTCGACACCGTGCTTGCTGGCGCGATCCAGGTGGTAAGCAGCGATCGAAGACGTTCCGCACCAAGCGGGAGGCCAACGCATTTCTCGCTGAGGTCGAATCGGCGCTAAACCGGGGCCTGTATGTCGCCCCGGATGCTGGTCGGGTTCGCTTTGGCGACTACGCCGATCGTTGGCTTGCCGCTCGCAACAGCGAGAAGACCACTGCCGCCCGAGACGCCTCCGTGATGCGAAATCACGTACTCCCCCGATGGGGCACGCAGCCACTGTCCAGCATCGAGCACTCGGCGGTGCAGGCATGGGTAACCAGCCTCGGCGAGCGGCTCTCGCCAGCCTCCATCGCGGAGTGCTTCCGGTTGACCTCGGCGGTCCTTCGCTCGGCCGTCCGCGACCGGATCATCGGGTTCAACCCATGCGAAGGTGTCCGCCTGCCGCCCCGACGGCGGACCGACACCGACGACCTGACCATCAGCCGTGACGACCTACCTCGACTCCTCGCAGCGGTGCCCGCCCAGTACCGCTCACTCGTCGCCTTGGCTGCCGGCACCGGCCTGAGGTGGGGCGAGTGCGCCGGCTTGCAGTGGGACGCCCTCGACCTCGCCCTGGGCGTGGTCCGGGTTATCCGCGTGGCCGAGGAGGTCTCGGGCCACGTCACCATCAAGCCCTACCCCAAATCCAAGGCGGGCCGGCGCTCGGTGCCGATCCCACCGTTCGCGGTGCAATCGCTCACCGAGCACGAGCGCGCCCACCGGTCCGACGGCCAGCTGCTCGTCTTTACCACCGGCACAGGCGAGCCGATCCGCCGAGGCACGTTCCGAAGTCGTGTCTGGAAGCCCTCCCTGCAACGTGCCGGCCTACCGGTGGCACTGCGCTTCCACGACCTGCGGCACTCCTACGCAACCTGGCTGGTCTCGGACGGCGTGCCGATCAACGACGTTGCGAAGGTGATGGGGCACGAGCAGACATCCACGACGTTGAACCGCTACACCCACTCGACGGCTGAGCGCGACCGTCGGGTGTTGAAGTCCTTTGCTGCCTTCTCGCTGCCTCCGGGCAACGATTGACCCTCAGATACGAGTCAAGGCCCCTCGATTGAGGGGCCTTGAGCTCGCCTTATTCATGGTGGGCGATACTGGGATCGAACCAGTGACCTCTTCGGTGTGAACGAAGCGCTCTCCCGCTGAGCTAATCGCCCTCAGCGCCGATGACTCTACCTGATCGACAGTGCGGACCAAAAACCCGGGGGTCAGTGCGTCGCGAGGTAGTGCAGAGCCCGGGCGACCAGGTCGATGCCGAGGCTGTACTTGAGCGACAGCCACACCACCACGCTCACGAACACCAGCCCGACGGCGCCGAGCACGAACCGCACCGGCAGCGACTGACTGGTCGCCCAACGTGTCCAGGCCTGCACGTTGCGTCGGGTGAAGGCGAGCAGCTGGCGGGCCCAGTGGAACTCGACGGCCCAGACACCCAGACCGGCGATCACCAGCAGCCAGCCGGGGCCGGGCAGCGGGATCAGGGCGATACCGACAGTGACGATGATCGCGCCGACGATGGCGATGAAGACCTTGAGGGTGATCCGACCGGTGGGGTTGGCGCGGATCAGGTCGAGGGTGGTGTGCACCCGGGTCCGCCAGCCGCTGCGGCGCCGCTCGGCGACAGCGCTGCCGGCACCGCCCCCGGAGGCGTCGCCGGTACGCCGCGGACCGCCCTCCACTGGCACCTCGTACCCCCGCCTTTCGGCTGCTCGGGCCGCTCCTTTCGGCGGGTCGGCCGTGGTCCTCGGCTCCACCGAGGAACCCTTCGTGACCATTTCCACCCCCAGTGTCGCGCGCGACCGTCACCCCTGCTGAGGACTGGACGTTACCGGAGTAAGTCGACGACTGAACCACCCGTTGCCGGGCGGGACGACGGACTGGGCAGAAGAGGGAATCCTACAAGAATTTTCACATTCTCGGAGGCGTTTCCGACCCCCTTCCCACCACTGGGTGAAGTCAGCGTATGGCGGAGCGTAGCCAGGAGTAGCGGCTGAGTATGGGAAAAGCGGGACACGCGCGTTCCGCAGCGGTGCCGGGGGGAGAACGTCCATGAGTGTCATCCGACCGACGACCGTAGAGGTCGAGACGTCGCTAAGGCTCGTCGCGCCTGACGCCACCGCCTTGCCGGTGCGTGCCAGCTTGCGTTACGACCCTGCTGACCCGTATGCGGTCCATGTCCTGTTCCACGCCGAATCTGCCGGCGGTGAGGCGGTGAGCTGGTCGTTCGCTCGCGAACTGCTGGTCACCGGGCTCGACGAGCCGGCCGGCATCGGCGACGTTCGGGTCTGGCCGTGGGCCACACCGCGCGGCGACTTCGTCGCGCTCGCGCTGTCGTCCCCGGACGGCAACGCCCTGTTCGAGGTCCCACGCAGCGTCCTCGTGCGCTTCCTGCGCCGGACCTACGTCGTCGTCCCGCGCGGCCGTGAGGCCGAGCACCTGGACGTCGACACGGCGGTCAACCGGCTGCTCGCCGGCCGCTGACGACGCACGACGGGGCCGCGCGGATCTGCCGAGTCCGCGCGGCCCCGTCCGTCCCCATTCGGGTACGCCGTCCGGCCTGCCCGATTCAGCCGTGGGTGGTGATTCCGCCGTCGACCGGGATAACCGCGCCGGTCAGGTACGCGCCGGCGCGCGACGACAGGTAGATGGCGGTGCCCGCCATGTCCTCGGGGCGGCCGATCCGGCCCAGCGGCACCTGCTGCTCGATCGCCGCCCGGGAGGTCGGGTCGTCCAGGGCGAAGGCCATCATCTTGCTCTCGAACGGCCCCGGGGCGATCGCGTTGACGGTGATCTGCTCGCCGGCGAGCTGGTGGGCGAGGCTGCGGGTGAGCATGTGCACGGCCGCCTTGGTCGCCGAGTAGGCGTACACCTCCATCCAGGGCACGCGGAGACCGTCGATCGACCCGATGTTGATCACCCGGGCGGGGTCATCGGCGCTGGCTGCCGCACGCAGCGCCGGTAGCAGCGCGGTGGTGAGCCGGAAGACGGCCTTGACGTTGACCGCCCAGAGCTTGTCGAAGGCGCTCGCCGGGTACGTCTCCAGCGGTGCGCCCCAGGTCGCGCCGGCGTTGTTGACCAGCACGTCGAGTCGGTCGGTGCGCTCCCGCACGGCGGCTGCCAGCCCCAGCGCGCCCTCGTCGTGGCTCAGGTCGGCGGGGATCGCCTCGCACTGCCCGGCGGCGGACAGTTCCCTGGCCACGGTCTCGCAGACGTCGGCCTTGCGCGAGGAGATGATGACCTTCGCGCCGGCCTCGACGAAGCCGCGGGCGATCATCAGCCCGATTCCTCGGGAACCGCCGGTGACCAGGACCGTCTTGCCTTCGACCGAGAACAGATCCGTCATGCCCATCCCATCGCGAGTCGGCGGGGTCGCGGGGTCGTCCGTCGACCCAGGCGCTACCGATCGGTAACCTAACCGCCCCGCCTTCCCGGCGACAAGACCCGCCCGGTCGGGTGAAACCGCCGAGGTGCAAGGTGCGCCGGGCGGGGTTAACGTCGGGGACGATGGTCACTACCGGTCAGCTCTCCTCGGCAACCCGGACCGACCTGTCCGCCTCCGGGTACGCAACCGACGACATCCGCACCGGGCCTCTCGCCGACCTCGCGCCCGGGTCCGGCTGGCCCCGCCCCGTCCTGCTGGACACGGATCTGCTGATCCTGGTCAACAGCGGTCACGGCACGGCCGAGCTGGACTTCCGGGCCCTGCCCTGCCGGCCCGGCACTTTGCTGCACGTCCGCGCCGGCCAGGTGCTGCGCTGCCTCGGCCCGCACCTCGACGCCACGGTGGTGTGCTGGGGCGCCGGGACACTGGGCGGCCTCGACGTCGACCCGGACGCGGTGCCGGCCTACCGGCAGCTCGCCGGGGAGGACGAGGACGCGGTGATCAGCGAGGTGACCCAGCTGGCGGTGGACGCTGAACGGCACGCCGGGGTGCCCGCTGCGGCCGCGCTGCTCCGCCACCAGCTCGCCGTGCTGCTGCTGCGGCTGAGCCTGCTGCCAGCCGGGGCGGAGCGGCAGCCGCCCCGGGCGGAGACGGCGACCTTCCACCGGCTCTGCCGGGAGGTGGAGCGCGGCTACCGGCACACCCGCCGGGTGGAGGACTACGCGGCGCAGCTCGGCTGCTCCGTGCGTACCCTCACCCGGGCCTGCCTGGCGGTGACCGGCCGCAGCGCCAAGCAGGTGATCGACGAGCGGGTGGCGTTGCAGGCCAGCCGGCTGCTCGCGGCCACCGACGAGCCGATCGCCCGGATCGGGCGTCGGCTCGGCTTCCCCGAGCCGACCAACTTCGGCCGCTTCTTCACCCGCGAGGTCGGGGTGAGCCCCGGCGCGTTCCGGGCCGCCCGGCAGCGGCCGCTGCCCGTCCGTATGGTGCGCCCCCGCCCGCCCGTCGACTCCCCCGCCCACGCAAACCGGGCATGATGGCAGCGTGCAGATCTCCGCGCGCGGCGACTACGCGGTCCGGGCCGCACTGAGTCTGGCCACCGCGTACCCCACCCTGCTGTCCACCCAGGCCATCGCGGCCGAACAGGACATGCCCCGCAAGTTCCTCGAAGCCGTCCTGGCCGACCTGCGCCGGGCCGGCATCGTGCGCGCCCAGCGCGGCGCCGAGGGCGGCTACACCCTGGCCCGGCCTCCGCGCGACGTCACCATCGGGCAGGTGTTGCGCGCCGTCGACGGCCCGCTTGCCGGGGTACGCGGGCTGCGCCCCGAGGAGACCCGCTACGAGGGCGCGGCGGAGAACCTGCCCCGGCTCTGGGTGGCCGTCCGCGCCGCCGTGCGGCAGGTCGTCGACGAGGTGAGCCTGGCCGAGATGGCCAGCGGCAAGCTGCCCAACCACGTCCGCAAGCTGATCGCCCGCCCCGACGCCTGGGAACCCCGCTGACCGGCGCCCGCGGGTGGCTCTTCGCGGCCTCGGCGGGTCGTTCTTTCCGCGGATCTGTTCGCGACCGTGTGGGCGGGTGCGGTCACCACGGGGACGGCCACGGCCCGTACGCGGTGGTGCAGCCGCCACGGTGGTGCGGCAGCGGGTCGCCGTCCGGCCGGGCGCCGAGGGCCAGGGGCGCGCCGAGCACGATGGTGTGATCGCCGGCCTCGATCCGGCGGACCACCGTGCAGAGCAGCACGGCGAGGGCGTCGCCGATCAGCGGCACCCCGAACGGGCCGGTGTCCCAGCCGGGGTAGGCGGCGAACCGGGAGATGCCGCCGGCGGCGAGGATCCGGGCCGCCTCCTGTTGCTCGGCGGCGAGCAGGTGCACGGCCAGGTGCTCGGCGCGGGCCATGGTGGGCCACCTCGACGATTCCCGGCCGAGGCGGAACGACACCAGCGGCGGATCCATTGACACCGAGGTGAACGAGGTGGCGGTGAAACCGGCGGGCGGCAGCGACGGCAGGTGCCGGCCGGCGGACAGGCCGGGCGCGGTGACCACGGTGAGCGTGGACGCCTGCCGGCGCAGCAGGGCACGGAGCGAGTCCTGGTCGACGGGGCGCAGGTCGACGGCGCCGGGCCGGTCCACGGTGGTCACGATTAGCGCCTCCAGTTCGTCGGCGAGGGCCTGGTCTTGGGCTTGCGTACCCCGATCAAAGGGGTCGTTACCGGGCAGCACCTTGACCAGGTCAGGTCAGGTGCGCCGGCGACGGGAGGTGGCTGAGATGCGACGGCAAGCGGAACCGGAGGAACGGGGTCAGCTCAACAGAGCGCGCTCGCGTGCCGGACCAGGTCGACGTGCACGCGAGCGGTGAGCAGAAGCTCGTCCCGCTGCGACATGACCTCATGTTGCCGGCCGTTCTCCGGGCCGGTCAACGCCCTTCCATAGAGTGAGACTCACGTCGCCTACATCGCCAGTTGCAGCACCCACCAGCATTTACCACTCCGTAACACCTACCTCTTGAATAGAGATTGTGGCGGGCGGGAGCCCTACCGTCCAGTGCGGATCCGGCCCGGTTTCACAAACCGCCGATCCGGGCATGTTCCAGCCCGCAGAGGCAGGGATGGAGGGAGCCAACGATGGGCATCATGTTCCGCAAACGGCAGAAGTTCGGGCCGCTGATCCTCAACTTCACCGAGAACGGCTTCTCCTCGTGGAGCATCAAGATCGGCCGATGGTCCTGGAACTCGCGTACCCGGGCACACCGGGTGGACCTGCCGGGGCCGCTGTCGTGGAAGCAGGACAAGTCGCGGGCGTGACGCCCCGAGGTCGAGCGGGGTGCCGGTGAGCCACCGGCACCCCGCTCGGCGTCCGGGCGCCTTTTGCGTTCGTTCCGAGAAACCGGCCGCCGTCGCGGCGGAGAATCGCGGCATGGCGGACGGGGCCTACCGGCGGGAAAGACTGCGGGCCCTGCTCGCCTGCCTGCTGCTGGTGGTCGCGTACTTCCTCGTGCCGCTGGCTCCCGACCCGAACCCGGCCCGGCTGGCGCTGCGCGCGGCGGGCACCCTGCTGGTGGTGGGCACCGTCGCCACCCTGGTCACCCGCCAGGTGCGCCGGCAGCTCACCACCCCGGCCGGCGGCCCGCAGGCCCGTACGCTGGCCCAGCTCGTCGTCGGCCTGGTCGCCGGCCTGCTCGTCTTCGCCCTGGCCGACTACATCATCGCGGCCAACGCGCCCCGCCAGTTCTCCGGCCTGTCGACCCGGGTGGACGCGCTCTACTTCGCGCTCACCACGCTGACCACCATCGGCTACGGGGACGTGCACGCGCAGGGCCAGGTCGCCCGGGTGGTGGTCTGCGTCCAGATGCTGTTCAGCATCGGGGTGATCGCCACCGGGGCGTCCATCGTGGTCCGGCAGCTCACCCAGCTGCGCCAGCCGAAGCGGTGATCAGCACGTCGCCGCCGAGCCGGCCGTGTTCGGGCTGCCGGGTCACCGCCCCCGTGGTGAGCAGCGAGGCCAGTGCCCGGTTCGCGTCGGCGGCCCGGTAGACCGTCGAGGTGGCCGCGAAGCGGCGCAGCTCGGTCACCGTACGCGGGCCGGAGCGGGTGAGTTCGGCGAGCAGTTCGCGGCGCAGCGGGCCCGGCTCGGGTTCGAGGGTGATGTCGAGCAGCCGCCCCGCCGGGTCGGCCGGGTCGCGGTAGCGCACCCCGGCGTACTCGTCGACCGCCCAGAGCGCGTCCTTGACCGCCTCCAGGCTCCGGTCGGAGCCGGTGGCGTAGCCGAGCAGCCGGGCCGGCGTGTCGTCGGCGGGCACCAGTTCCACCTCGGTGACCAGCGGGAACCCGGCCGCGGTCAGCGCCGGCCGCAGGGGCCGGCCGGGCGTGGTGATCAGGAGCAGCTCGGCCGGGCGGCCGGACGCGGCGGCGGCCAGCACGGCCGGGTCGGGGTCGCCGCCGTCGACCACGGTCAGCAGCGGGGCGCCCGCCGCGCCGGCGGCCTTGAGCGCCACCGGCAGCCGGTCCGGATGCCCGGGCACCACGTGCACGGCCACGTCGGCCGGCAGGGCCGCCTCGGCCGCGCCGAGCCGGGCCGGCAGCTCCGCGCCGCCGTCGGCGAGCACCAGCACGGTCAGCCGCCGGCCGCGCAGCCGGTCGGCGAACTCGGCGACCACCCGCAGCGCCTCCGCCGCGCCGCTGGTGTCGCCGCCTGCGTACGCGAGGGCGAGGGTGGCCCGCCGGGAGCGGTGCAGCGCGGCCGGCAGCCAGTGGTCGAGCTGCCGGACGAGCAGTTCGCGCAGGACGACGTCGATCGACATCCTGCCGTTCTACCGCATGGACGGCTCAGGCCGGGATGGAGATGCCGACCCCGCCGCGGGTCTGGCCGCCGTAGCGCTGCCGCTCCCGGTCGAGGTCGAGCCGGCCGATCCGCTTGCGGGCGGCGAGGGCGCCCTCGTCGAGCAGGTCGGCGGGGACGATCCAGACGATCTCGAACTCCAGCCCGTCCGGGTCCCGGCCGTAGAGGCTCTTGGTGGTGCCGTGGTCGGAGGCACCGACCAGGGCGTCGGCCGCGGCCAGCCGCTCGGCGGTGGCGCCCAGCTCGTCCAGGGTGTCGAGCTCCCAGGCCAGGTGGTAGAGGCCGACGGTGGCCCGGCCGGCGGGCGACGGTCCGGCGGCCGCGCCGATCTCGAACAGGCCGAGGTCGTGGTCGTTGGTGGAGTCGGGCGCCTGGAGGAAGGCGGCGCCGCGGAAGCCGTCCGGGGTCATCGGGACCGGGCGGAAGCCCAGCACGTCGCGGTAGAAGGCGACGCTGCGCTCGAGGTCACGGACGTAGAGGACGGCGTGGTTGAGGCGGTGGATTCCCATGACCCGACGGTAGCGCGAATTGGTTGAGCGTTCAACGATCGCGCTATGATGCTCATCATGACCCGGTGGCTGGACCCCGACGAGCAACGGACCTGGCGCGCCTTCCTCACCGCCTCCCGGGCGCTGATGGACACCCTCGACCGCGAACTGCAACGCGACGCGGGCATGCCGCACGCGTACTACGAGATCCTCGTCCGACTCTCCGAGGCCCCCGACCGGCGGCTGCGGATGAGCGAACTGGCCGACGCCACCGGCTCCTCCCGCAGCCGGCTCTCCCACGCCGCCACCCGGCTGGAGGCGGCCGGCTGGATCCGCCGTGAGGAGTGCCCCACCGACCGGCGCGGGCAGATCGCTGTCCTCACCGACGCCGGCTTCGCCACCCTCGCCGCCGCCGCTCCCGGCCACGTCGAGGGGGTACGCCGGCACCTGTTCGACGCGTTGAGCCCCGCGCAGGTCGACCAACTGCGGCGGATCAGCGAAACCCTGGCCGACCACCTGACCGAATCCTGACCAAACTGATCCACTTCGGGACTTGTACTTACCGTCGCCGGATGAGCACGATGGGGCGTGACCTCCGGCTTCGCTGACCTGACTGTCCAGGCCCACCACCTGGTGTCCGAAGGCGACCTCGCCGGTGCCCAGCGGCTGCTCGCCGACGCGCTGACCGACGCCGATCCGCGTCCCGCCAACGCCTCCCCGGAGCTGGCCGAGGCCGCCGGCCTGCAGGCCCGGGTGCTGATCGCGCTAGGCGAGCCGCACTCGGCGCGGGGCTGGGCCGCCTTCGCCTACGCGGCGGCCACTCGGCTGTACGGCCGCTCCGACGAGCGCACCGTCACCGCCGCCGCCACCCTGGCCGCCGTGCTGCACCGGGTGGGCAGCGAGGCACGCGCCGCCCGGCTCTACTCCGAGGTCATCATCGAGCTGACCGCCCGCGACGGGCCGGAGTCGCAGCGGGTGCTGGCCGCCCACGCCGACCTGGCCACCGTGGAATACTCGCGCGGCCAGTGCGACGTCGCCCGCGACCGGCTGCAGGACGCGTGGGAGCTGCACCGCGAGGTGTACGGCGACGCCCACCCCAGCAGCATCAAGATGCTGGCCAAGCTCGGCGTGATGGAACGCGACTGCGGCCGGTACGCCGAGTCCCACGAGCACCTGGCGCTCGCCGAGGAGCTGTGCCTCCAGCACCTGCCCACCGACGACCCGCTCGCCGCGCAGGTGGCCGGGCTGGCCCAGGCCGCCGCCGACCCGGAGCACGTGTGCGCCGAGCCGGAGCCACCCGCCGGGACGCCGCCGGTCGTGCCGGCCGCCCGGGTCCCCCCGCCCGCCGAGGGGCCGCCCGAGCCGACCCTGCCCGAGCCGCCGCTCTACCACCCGCCGGACCGCACCGGGGGCGGGCACCCGAGCGTGCCGACCCCCCGGACGCCACCCGAGGCCGCCGACGAGCCGTTCGACGGCTACCCGTGGCCGCCGGACCAACCGGCCGAGGAGCCCTGGCGGCCCGGGGAGAGCGCGCTGCCCCCGACCGTGGTGGGGCTGACCGACGAAGAACCCGAGGGCGTACGCCGGGTGCCCCGGGCCGCGGAACCGGAGGTGCCGTCGCGTCACCTGCCGGTGCACGTGCCGCGGCCGCCCGCCCCCGAGCGCCGGAACATCCCGTGGCTGCCGCTGGTGGTGGCCGGGGTGATCGTGGTGCTGCTGCTCGGCACGATCGCGGTGGTCACGGGCGTGTCCCGGGTCGACCGGTCGCGGGAGACGCCGGGCCCCTCCCCCACCACCGGCCGCGCCCCGTCCGGCGGCACCCCCTCCGGTACGCCGAACGCCGCGCCCGCCGCCTCCCCCGGCACCCCGCCACAGCAGGTGCGGCTGACCGACCGGCGGGACAGCATCCTGCTGAGCTGGACGTACCCGGCCGGGGCGGAGGGGCCGGTGGTGGTCGCCGGGGGCCGCACGGGGCAGCCGCAGCACACCTTCGTCGAACTGCCCGCCGGCACCGACAGCTACATCGCCTACGGGCTCAGCCGCAGCACCGACTACTGCTTCACCGTCGCGCTGGTGTGGTCCACCGACACGGTGGCCCGGGCCCCCTCGGTCTGCACCCACCGCGGCTGACCCCGCACGGGCAGGTCGGTCATTCCGCCTCCGGGTCGAGCAACGCCGGCAGGCGCACCGTCACCCGCAACCCCGGCCCGGCGTCGGTCGCCGGGTCCGCCGACCCGGCATCGGCGAGGTCGACGCTGCCGCCCGCCCGGCGGACCAGTTCGCGCACGATGGCCAGGCCCAGTCCGGCGCCGCCGGCGTCGCGCGCCCGGGCGTCGTCCAGGCGGGTGAACCGGGCGAAGACCCGCTCCCGGTCGGCCGCCGGGATGCCGGGCCCGTCGTCGGTCACGGTCACCAGGTGGTACGCCCGTTGCCCCGGCCCGGCCCCGCGCTGCCCCGGCACCGGCGGGTCGGGGTGCGGTCCGGTGACGTCGAGCCGCACCTCGCCGTGGGCGTGCCGCAGCGCGTTGTCCACCAGGTTGGCCAGCACCCGGCGCAGCTCCCCCGGGTCGCCCTCGGTCCAGAGCGGCCCGGGCGGCGGCGCCAGGCGCACCGGCGGGGAGGGGTAGCGGTCGGCGACCGTGCGCAGCAGCTCGCCCAGTTCCACCGGGCCCACGATCCGCGTCGGGGACCCGTCCCGCCGGGTGGCCTGCTCGTCGACCCGGGCCAGCAGCAGCAGGTCGTCGACCAGCCGGCTCAGCCGGTCGGTGTCGGCGAGCAGGTCCTCCGCCACCGCCGGCCAGTCCGTCCCGTCGCCCAGCCGGCGGGCCACCTCCAGCTCGGTGCGCATGTTGGCCAGCGGACTGCGCAGCTCGTGCGCGGCGTCGGCGACGAAGGCCCGCTGCCGGGCCCGGGCCGCCTCCAGCCGGTCCAGCATGTCGTTGAGGGTGACCGCCAGCCGCTGGATCTCGTCCCGGGCGGTCGGTACGGGCAGCCGCCCGGGCCCGGCCCGGCCGGTGATCTCGGCGGCGCCGCGGCGCAACGCCTCGACCGGGCGCAGCGTCGCGCCGATCACCCGCCAGGCGACCACGGCGAGCCCGGCCACCAGCAGCGGGAAGCCCACCAGCAGCAGGGTCCGTACGACGTGCAGACTGTGCCGGACGTCGGTCATCGACTTGGCGACCAGCACGGTGAGCGGGTCGGCCGAGGTGCCCGCCGGCACGGTCACCACCCGTACCGGGCCGGTGAGCCCGACCCGCCGGCCGTCCACGACGAGGCGCTGGCGCTGCCCGGCGTGGAGCTGGTCGGGGCGGAGCATCGGGACCAGCCGGTCGGCGTCGATGGAGGCGGCGCGGACCCGGCCCTGCCCGTCCACCACCTGCACCCGGAGCTGCCCGCCGGCGACCGGCAGCGGGTCGGGCAGGGCGTCGGAGGCGCCGAGCAGCGCCACCGCGTCCGCGGTCCGGAACGCCTCGGCGTCGACCGTGCGCTGCAGTGTCCAGCCGAGCGCGCCGAGCAGCACCATCCCGCCGAGGGCCAGCCCGACACTCAGCCCGGCCACCCCGATCACCAGCAGCCGGGCCCGCAGGCCGAGGCTGGGCAGCCACCGGCGCGGGCCGGTCATGTGGCGAGCCGGTAGCCGGCGCCGCGGACGGTCTCCAGGCGCTCACGGCCGATCTTGCGGCGGAGGTAGCCGACATAGACCTCGACGGCGTTCGGGGCCGTGTCGAGGCTGGCGTCCCAGACGTGGTCCAGCAGCTCGGTCTTGGAGACCACCTGGCCGGGGCGGCGCATCAGGTAGTCGAGCAGGGCGTACTCGCGGGTGGTCAGGGCGACCTCGGCGTCGGCCCGGGTCACTCGCCGCCGCGCCGGGTCCAGGCGCAGGTCACCGACCGTGAGCACGGTCGGGCGCTCCGGCGCGCCGCGGCGCAGCAGCGCCCGCAGCCGGGCCAGCAGCACCACGTACGAGAACGGCTTGGTGAGGTAGTCGTCCGCCCCGCAGTCCAGCCCGTCGGCCTGGTCGTACTCGCCGTCCTTGGCCGAGAGCATGAGCACCGGCAACCAGTGCTCCTCGGCCCGCAACCGGCGTACCACCTCGTACCCGGACAGGCCGGGCAGCATCACGTCGAGGATCATCGCGTCGTAGCCGCCGTGCCGGGCGGCGTCCAGCCCGGCCGAGCCGGTGGACTCGACGTCCACCGCGAAACCCTCCGCCTGGAGCCCCCGGCGCAGCGCGGATGCGAGCCGCGTCTCGTCCTCCACCACCAGCAACCGCACGGTCCAAGGGTGCCACCCGGGTGACACCCCTAGGTAATCTCCTCAGCGCCCTCACAGCGACCGTCCTGCACCATTACGGTCAGGAGGTGTCCATGATGTCCGTACTGAAGAACCGTGCCGTGCTGCGCTGGCTGGTCCCGGTGACCGCGGGGGTCGCCGTGGTCGGGGGCGGCGCCGCGATCGGCACGTTGGCCGCCGGGGCCGACCCGGCCCTGCCGCCGCGTACCGCGGCGCAACTGCTCGACGACCTGCGCTCGTCCCGCCTGGACGGGCTCTCCGGCACCGTGGTGCAGCGCGCCGACCTCGGGCTGCCGCCGATCGCCGACCTGGCCGGCGCGGCCAGCGGCAACGAGTTGGCCAGCCTGATCACCGGCACGCACACCGTGCGGGTCTGGTACGGGGGCCCGGACCGGCAGCGGCTCGCCCTGGTCGACACCCTCGGCGAGCGGGACATGCTGCGCAACGGCCGCGACGTGTGGTCGTGGAGCAGCCGGACCAACACGGCGTCGCACCGGACGCTGCCGGCGGACGAGAAGACGCTGCCGTCGGCCCCGGCCACCCCGGCGGACGCCGCTGACAAGGCGCTCGCGGCGATCGACCCGACCACCGCGGTCACCGTCGGCCGCACCGCCAGGGTCGCCGGGCGGGACGTGTACGAGCTGGTGCTGACCCCTCGCGACAAGGACTCGCTGGTGCACCAGGTGCGGGTCGCGCTGGACGCGAAGGAGCACGTGCCGCTGCGGTTCGAGGTGCTCGCCGACGGCGCCGACGAGCCGGCGTTCGAGGTGGCGTTCACCCAGGTCGACTTCCGCACCCCGGACGCGGACCAGTTCCGGTTCAACCCGCCGCCGGGGGTGACGGTCACCGAGGAGAAGGCGGATGCGTCCGGCCCGAGCCGGCAGCACCGGCCGGACACCGACCGGCGGCCGGGCGGCGCGGACGTGCGTACGGTCGGCACCGGCTGGACCACGGTGGTGGTGGCGAAGCTCGACGCGGCCGGCCTGGCCGGCGGTCGGGCGGCCGACCCGGCGGCGCGCGGCGCGGGCCAGGGCGGGCCGGCGGCCGGCGCCGACGCGGTCGCCGGGCTGCTGGGCGGGCTGCCGAAGGTGAGCGGTGACTGGGGCAGCGGTCGGCTGCTGACCGGGAAGCTGTTCAGCGTGCTGCTCACCGACGACGGCCGGGTGCTGGCCGGCCTGGTCACGCCCGAGCGGCTCTACCAGGCGGCCAAGGGCTGACCGGGGAGGGCGAACCCTGATCAGGGGTCCGGGCGGCGGAAGCCGTCCGGGCCCCTGATTCGTGTGCGGAGGAAACGCGATGTGACGCGGCCGGGTTCGCTTGGCCCGGCGGCGGGCCAGGCAGTATCTTTCTCAGTTCAAACACAAAAAGGAACGGCTCATTTAAGCCATTCCTGACGTGATTTTAGCTAGTGAGGAGCCGGCTTGTCAATGCACTCCGACGTATCGGGTGAGCTGGATCAGCGCGACGAGATCGGGCGCGAGCAGGAGTACGTCTCGATGCTCTACGACCGGCTGGACGGCATGCGCGAGCAGGCCGCTCGGCGGCTCACCGAGGAGCTGCGGAACACCGGCGGCACGCAGCAGGCCCGCTCGCAGCGCGACTCCACGGTCCGGATGTATGCCGACCAGGTCGAGCAGTACTCCGCGGTGGAGGCCGGCCTCTGCTTCGGCCGCCTCGACGGCGACGACGGCTCCCGCCGCTACATCGGCCGGATCGGCATCTTCGACACCAGCGGCGACGACGACCCGCTGCTGATGGACTGGCGGGCCCCGGCGGCCCGGGCGTTCTACCTCGCCACCGCCGCCAACCCGCAGGGCGTACGCCGGCGCCGGCACCTGCGGACCCGGGAGCGGAAGGTCACCGCGCTCAACGACGAGGTGCTGGACATCGCCGCCGCCTCCCCGACCGCCCACGAGGAGCTGACCGGAGAGGCGTCGCTGCTGGCCGCGCTGAACGCCGGCCGTACCGGGCGGATGCGCGACATCGTCGAGACCATCCAGGCCGAGCAGGACCGGATCATCCGCGCCGACCTGCCGGGGGTGCTGGTGGTGCAGGGCGGTCCCGGCACCGGCAAGACGGCGGTGGCGCTGCACCGGGCCGCGTACCTGCTCTACACGCACCGCCAGCAGCTCTCCACCCGCGGCGTGCTGCTGGTCGGCCCGAACGCCACCTTCCTGCGCTACATCTCCCAGGTGCTCCCCGCGCTGGCCGAGACGGGTGTGCTGCTGCGTACCCAGGCCGACCTCTTCCCCGGCGTGCAGGCCCGGCGCACCGAGCCGGCGGAGACCGCTGCGCTGAAGGGCCGCCCGGTGATGGCCGAGGTGCTGGCCAACGCGGTACGGGACCGGCAGTGGGTCCCCGACGAGCCGCTGGAGATCGAGCTGCCGCAGCGGGAGATCCTGACCCTCGACCCGGCCGTCGTCCGGGAGGCCCGCGACCGGGTCCGCCGCGCCGACCGGCCCCACAACCTGGCGCGGGCGCTGTTCGACATCGAGATCGTGCACGCGCTCGCCGACCAGGTCGCCGAGCGGATCGGCGCCGACCCGCTCGGCGGGGAGAACCTGCTCTCCGAGGCTGACCGCGCCGAGATCCGCCGGGAGCTGCGGGAGGAGCCCGAGGTCCGGGCCGCGCTGGACGAGCTGTGGCCGGTGCTCACCCCGCAGCGGCTGCTCGCCGACCTGTACGGCACGCCGGAGCGGATCGCCGCCGCCGCGCCGATGCTCACCGAGGCCGAGCGGGCGATGCTGCACCGCGAGCCGGGTGGCTGGACGCCGGCCGACGTGCCGCTGCTGGACGAGGCGGCCGAGCTGCTGGGCGAGGACGAGCGCGCCGCCGCGGCCCGCCGGGAGCGCATCCGCTCGCTGCAACGCGAGTACGCCGAGGGCGTACTGGAGATCGCCCGGGGTTCCCGCTCGATCGACGTCGAGGACGAGGCGGACGGCGGCGAGATCCTCGGCGTCACCGACCTCATCGACGCCGACCGGCTGCTGGAACGGCAGGAGGAGTCCGACCGGCTGACCACCGCGCAGCGGGCCGCCGCCGACCGGAGCTGGGCGTTCGGGCACATCATCGTCGACGAGGCGCAGGAGCTGTCGCCGATGGCGTGGCGGCTGCTGATGCGCCGCTGCCCGAGCCGGTCGATGACCATCGTCGGGGACGTGGCGCAGACCGGCGCCCTCGCCGGCACGCCGTCCTGGTCGGAGGCACTGGCCCCGTACGTGGCGGACCGGTGGCGGTTGACGGAGCTGACGGTCAGCTACCGGACGCCCGCCGAGATCATGGCGGTCGCCGCGGACGTGCTCACCGCGATCGACCCGGCGCTGCGCCCGCCCCGCTCCGTACGCGCCAGCGGCGTGCCGCCGTGGGACCGGACCGTGGACGCGGATCGGCTCGCCGCGGAGCTGGTCGCGGCGACCGCGCGGGAGGCGGCGGGGCTGGCCGACGGGCGGCTCGGGGTGATCGTGCCGGCCGGCCGGGTGGCGGAGCTGGGCGGCGCGGTGACCGCGGCGCTGCCGGAGGCCGCCGTCGGTGAGCAGCCGGAGCTGGCGAACCGGGTGGTGGTGCTCACCACCGAGCAGGCCAAGGGCCTGGAGTTCGACTCGGTGCTGGTGGTGGAGCCGGAGCGGATCATCGCCGAGTCACCGCGCGGCCACAGCGACCTCTACGTCGCGCTCACCCGCGCCACCCAACGCCTCGGCATCCTCCGCACCCCCTGACCCGCACCACCTTCGTTGATCATGAGGTTGACGGCGATCTCGATCTCCACGAGTGCCGCCAACCTCATGATCGACGGGTGGTGACGCTGCCGGTCAGTCTGGGTGGGGTCGTTCGTCGGTGAAGTTGCCGACCTGGCTGCCGGAGCTGGACGCGTCACTGGTGGAGCCGCCGGCCGGGGTGCTCAGGCCGCCGGTGGTGGCGTCGCCCGTGGTGGTCGGGGCCACCGTCCCCCGGTGCCGCTCGGGCTGCCGGGCCAGCCGGCGGGCGCTGGCCGGGCCGGCCGTGCCCCCGGTCGTGGTGACCGCGCCCTGACCGCGGGTCGGGCCACCGTCGCGCAGCACGGTCGGGTCGACCGGGACGTGCGCGGGATCGTCCGGGTCCTCCTCCTGGATCACCCGCAGCACATCGGTCTGCGGCACGGTGACCTCGTCGACCGCGCCCTTGCCGTACACACCGCCGGCGATCCGGTCCTCGGCCCGCCGGGCGGCCTCCTGCCGCATGTCGTCCTCACGCACGTGAACCACCTCGCAGCGTTCTCGGGATCTTTGTTGCGTGCCCGGCGGCCGGCCGTCCAAACCCCGCCCCCGTCGTCCGCCCGGGTTCACCGGAGCGTCGCCCGCCTGGCTCTGGCAGAACCCGGCATACTGCCACAGGCCGGACGCCCGGCCCTGCAACGTCGGTACGGGCTCGGTGTGGTCCCGTACACCGTCAACGACGCGGCGGTGATGCGGCGGGTCATCGACCTCGGCGTGCGGCCTCAGCGCCGACGACCCGGACCTGCTGATCCCGCTGGCCAGCTGTTACGGCCTGCGCTGATGCGACCGGGCCCCGGAGCGATGCCATCCGGTCCCGGGATGGCGTTACCTCTCCGGGGCCCCGGGTAGACGGGGGGTGCCCCCGCCACGAACGCGAACCGTGCCGTGGCCGAAACGCGGTAGCGGGGCGAGGGTGCAGAGAACGACTCATCGCATCCGAGGAGGACAAGATGAGCACGCAGGCTGCGTCCACCAGGCCCGTGAACCGGCCGATGCAGGAGGCGCCGACCCGGGCGAGGCAGGAGATGCCCGACCGGGCGGCGATGGAAGAGACCCGCCAGATGGCGATGATGCACGACGGCTCCCGGGAGCGGGCGCCGGGCACCGAGACGAAGCAGGCGTTCCTCACCACCGAGTTCTGGGTGTACGCCGCCGCCGTCGCGGTCGTCGTGATCGTCTCCTACTGGCATAGTTCCATCACCAGCGGGCTGAAGATCACCAACCCGAACCTGGCGTGGTGGTATCTGACCATCCTGACCGGTGCTTACCTGTTCAGCCGTGGTCTGTCCAAGGCCGGTAGCACCCGGCGGTCCTTCATGGAGCGCCGCGCAGCCCGGCGACAGTGAGAAACACCTGAGAGCGACGGTGGCCCCGGGAGTCTCCCGGGGCCACCGTCGTGCGTGGACTACTCGAAGTCCCCGCCGAAGTCGCCGAAGTCGCCCTCGAAGGCGTCCTCGATCAGCTCGCCGGCGACCAGGCCACCGGCCACGCCCAGGGCGGCGCCCGCCACCATGCCGCCCATGCCGGACCCGCGGTGGCCGTGGTGGCCGTGGTGCCCGTGCGGGCCGAAGCCCTGGGCGCGCAGGTTGCCGTAGCGCGAGGTGGTCTCCCGCAGCCAGCCGTCCACCACCTGCGCCCAGTCAGTGCGGCCCGCGTCGCTGTGCGGGACGCTGTACCGGCCGAAGACGTCGTGCCCGGCGGTGAAGAAGCCCCCGCGCTTGTCGCACTCCAGGATCACCTCGACGCCCCGCTGGCTGGTCACGAAGGTCAGCTCGACCTCGGTGACGGCCTGCGCGTACTGCGGTGCGGCGAAGAACTCGATCTCCTGGTAGAACGGCAGCGTCTGCTGCACCCCGTGGATGTGGCCGCGCTCCAGGTCGGCGTGCTTGAACCGGAAGCCGAGCGTCTGGAACGCCTCGAGGATCCGCTCGTGGATCGGCAGCGGGTGCACCGCCACGTGGTCCAGGTCGCTCTTGTCCACCGCGCGGGCCACCGCGACCTCGGTACGCAGGCCCATCGTCATGCCGTGCAGCCGCTGCCCGTACACGTCGGTGACCGGCGTCTCCCACGGCACCGGGAGCTGGAACGGGATGGAAAGCTGCTGCTTCGGCGCCAGCTCCAGCCGGCCGCTGACCGGCATCCGGTGGAACTCCATGATGCCGGCGTACTCGGAGTCGCCGCTCTCCATTTCGACCCGGGTGACCAGGCCGACGCTGATCTGCTCGATGCTGGCCGGCGCATCGCCGCCGACCAGGTTGACCTGCCCGTCGAGGGCCAGGCCGGGCCGGGTGTTCGGGTTGGTCAGCACCGTGTCGACGCTCGGGCCGCCGACGCCGAACGCGCTCAGCATCTTCTTGAAGACCATCGCCACTCCGCTTTCACCTTCGGCGCGCTCCACGTCGGAGCGCGCACGGCCTCGAAGGGCACCCTAACCGGGACCGCTGTGAAGTGTCTGTGAGTGTGAGGGGGCGCGGCGCGTTCACCCGAGTGAGGTGACTCGGCGGAACCCGTGAACGGATCGCCTACCCGCGCCGTCAGTTCGCGTCCACGACGACCAGCTCGCCGACCTGCTCGCCGATCTGCTGCCGCCCCTCCGCGGGCAGCCCGCCGTCGGTGATGAGCACGTCGGCCTCCGCGAGCGGGGCGATGGTGGCGATGCCGATGGTCTCCCACTTGGTGTGGTCGGCGAGCACGACGAGCCGCCGGGCCGCGGCGATCAGCCGGCGGTTGACGGCCGCCTCCAGCAGGTTCGGCGTGGTGAACCCGGTCCGCGGGCTCATCCCGTGCACGCCGAGGAAGAGCAGGTCGACGTTGAGGGCGGCGATGGCGGCCTCGGCCACCGGTCCGGTCAGCGCGTCCGACGGCGTACGGATGCCGCCGGTGAGCACGACGGTCTGGTCGGGGCGGGGGTTCTGGTAGAGGGCGTCGGCGACCGGAATCGAGTTGGTGACCACGGTGAGCCCGCGGACGTCGGCGAGCCGGGCGGCCAGCGCGGCGGTGGTGGTGCCGGCGGAGAGCGCGACCGCCATCCCGGGCTCGACCAGGCCGGCCGCCCGCTCGGCGATCGCCCGCTTCTCGGCCTGCTGCCGGATCGACTTCGCGGCGAAGCCGGGCTCCTCGGCCGAGCCGGGGCCGGCCAGTGTCGCACCACCGTGGACCTTGTCGACCAGTCCTCGTTCGGCGAGTGCCTCCAGGTCCCGCCGGATGGTCATGTCCGACACCCCGAAGCGGCTGACCAGATGGCTGACCCGGACGCCGCCGCGCTGGCGGATCAGCTCCAGGATGGCGCTCTGCCGTTGCTGGGCGAGCATGGATCCTCCTTCGGACGCGGGGGGCACGTCAGGCGGCCTCGGCCGTCCGGTCCGCCATCGGATCGTCAGTCTCCGCCCGGGCCGGTACCGGCTGGTCGGCGGCGCGGTCCGGTGTCTCGCGGACCACCGCCACCTCGCCGGCCGGGACCACCAGCTCGCCGGCGCAGTCGTGGCCGCCGAGCAGCTCGGTGCCGGTGACGGCCAGCCGGGCCTCGGCGTCGGTGTGGTTGATGACGAACAGCCAGCTCCGGTCGGCGGACCGGCGGCGGACCACCTCCACCCCCTCCGGCGCGGCCACCGGCGGGCGGACGCCGGACTCGGCGAGCAGCCGGGCGACGAGCCGGTCGGTGGCGGCCTCGTCGAGCCGGGTGCCGAGATACCAGGCGGCCCCGGCACCGACCGCGTGCCGCGTCAGCGCGGGCACCCCGACCAGCGGACCGTCGGCGTACGCGGCGAGCACCTCCGCCCCCTCGGCGTGCAGCCACTCGGTCCACACGTCGGCGTCGGCGCCGTCGTCGAGGCGTACCCGCTCGCCCGCACGCAGCGGGAAGAACTCCTCGGTGCGGACGCCGAGCAGCTCGCGGAACGCGCCCGGGTAGCCGCCGAGCCGGATGTGGTCGTGCTCGTCGACGATGCCGCTGAAGTAGGTGACCAGGGCGCTGCCGCCGGCCGCCACGAACGCCCGCAGGGCCTCGGCGTCGGCGTCGCGGACCAGGTAAAGGGTGGGCACCAGGACCAGCCGGTAGCGGGACAGGTCGGCCGACGGGTGCACCACGTCGGCGGTGACCCCGGACCGCCACAGCGCGCCGTGCAGGGCGGCGAGCCGGTCGACGTACGTGACGTCGGCGCTGGGGTGCGAGTCGAGTTCGACCCCCCACCAGGCCTCGTAGTCGAAGAGGATCGCCACGTCGGACTCGACCCGGCTACCGCGCACCTCGGCGAGGGCCGCCAGGTCGGCGCCGAGCCGGCACACCTCGCGGAACACCTTGGTCTCCGGCCCGGCGTGCGGGACCAGCGCGGAGTGGTACTTCTCCGCCCCCGCCCGGGAGGCCCGCCACTGGAAGAAGAGCACCCCGTCGGCGCCGCGCGCCACGTGCGAGAGGCTGTTGCGCCGCAGCTGGCCCGGGGTCTTGGCGACGTTGCGGGGCTGCCAGTTGACCGCGCTGGTGGAGTGCTCCATCAGCAGCCACGGCCCGCCGCCGGCGACGCCGCGGGTGTGGTCGGCGGCGAGCGCCAGGTCGACCTGCGGACGCGGATCGGCGGCGATCAGGTAGTGGTCGTTGGCGACCAGGTCCACGTCGGACGCCCAGGAGTGGTAGTCCAGATACTTCACGCCGCTGCCGATCATGAAGTTGGTGGTGACCGGCTGCCGGGTGAGCCGGGTCAGCACCTCCCGCTCCGCCCGCAGCTGGGCGCGCTGCTCGTCGGAGGAGAAGCGCAGGAAGTCCAGCTGCTGGGTGGGGTTGGCGAAGGTCGGGGCGGTCCGCGGCGGGTTGATCTGCGCCCAGTCGTGGTAGCGCTGGCTCCAGAACGCGGTGCCCCAGGCGGCGTTGAGCGCGTCCAGGTCCCCGTAGCGCTCGCGCAGCCAGCGGCGGAACGCCTCGGCGCTGACGTCGCAGTAGCAGTGCACGTTGTGGCAGCCCAGCTCGTTGGAGACGTGCCACATCACCACGGCCGGGTGGTCGGCGTACCGGCCGGCGACGGCTTCGACCAGGGCGATCGAGCGGTCGCGGAAGATCGGCGAGCTGGGGCAGTACGCCTGCCGCCCGCCGGGCCACAGGATCGTGCCGTCGGCGCGTCGGGGCAGCGTCTCCGGGTGCCGGTGGGCCAGCCAGGGCGGCGGGCTGGCGGTGGCGGTGGCCAGGTCGACGCTGATCCCGCCCTGGTGCAGCAGGTCGAGGGCCCGGTCGAGCCAGCCGAACTCGTAGCGGCCGGGGGCGGGTTCGAGCAGGGCCCAGGAGAAGATCCCGACCGAGACCAGGTTGACCCCGGCCCGGCGCATCAGCGAGACGTCCTCGGCCCAGGTCTCCTCGGGCCACTGCTCGGGGTTGTAGTCGGCGCCGTACCAGATGCGTTCGCCGTGCCAGTTCCGCATGAGAGCAGAGGGTGCCCCCGAACGGCAGCCAAGTCAACACTTTCCAACATCGATCGGGATTACCCCGGTTGACTTGCCTCGGCCATGTCACAACTGGGTTATCGGTGTCCGCTTCCACTCTTGACAGCGCGGAACCAGGGGGTAGCTTCAACCGCCACCGGCTGTTTGTGTTCGGACATGTGGATTCACGGTGGATCGATCCCGGGCCGGCGCGAACAGCGATCACCACCCGGCACCGCCCTGGACGCAGCACACCTTCTCCACGCAGGAGGCATCATGTCCCGTCCCCGATCGCAAGCCGAGTACCTCGCCCGACTCGTACCCCCGTCCGTAGCCGGCCTGAATCGCCGCTCGCTGCTCGCCGGCGCGGCCGGCGCGGGCGCGCTGCTCGGCACGGGACTGCTCGCCGGCTGCGGCTCCGACTCCGACTCCGGCGCAGGCTCGAAAACGGTCTCGCTCGGCTCGAACGCTTCGGACCCGACGCCGAAGGACGCCCTCGCCAAGGTGATGGACGGTTTCAAGACCTCGTCGGGTGTGCAGGTCAACATCAACACGGTCGACCACAACACGTTCCAGGAGAACATCAACAACTACCTGCAGGGCAAGCCGGACGACGTGTTCACCTGGTTCGCCGGCTACCGGATGCGGTTCTTCGCCGCCAAGGGCCTGGCCGGCGACGTCAGCGACGTCTGGGGCAAGCTCTCCGGCTACTCCGACGCGTTCAAGAAGGCCTCGACCGGAGACGACGGCAAGCAGTACTTCGTGCCCATGTCGTACTACCCGTGGGCGGTCTTCTACCGGAAGTCGGTCTGGCAGCAGCACGGCTACCAGGTGCCGAAGAACCTGGACGAGCTGAACACCCTCGGCGCGCAGATGAAGAAGGACGGCCTGAACCCGATCGCCTTCGCCGACAAGGACGGCTGGCCGGCGATGGGCACCTTCGACATCCTCAACCTGCGGATCAACGGCTACCAGTTCCACGTCGACCTGATGGCCGGCAAGGAGGCGTGGACCTCCGACAAGGTGAAGAAGGTCTTCGACACCTGGGCTGGGCTGCTGCCGCTGCACCAGCCGGACGCCCTGGGCCGGACCTGGCAGGAGGCCGCCCAGTCGCTGCAGCAGAAGAAGAGCGGCATGTACCTGCTCGGCCTCTTCGTCGCCGAGCAGTTCAACAAGGACGAGCAGGACGACCTGGACTTCTTCACCTTCCCCGAGATCGACCCGACCATCGGGGCCAAGGCCCTGGACGCGCCGATCGACGGCTACATGATGGCCCGCAAGCCGAAGTCCGAGGCCAACGCCAAGAAGCTGCTCGAGTACATCGGCGGGGTCGACGCCGCGAACATCCTCGTGAAGAGCAACCCCGGCACCCTGGTGGCCAACACCGGCGCCGACACCAGCGGCTACACCGCGCTGCAGAAGAAGGCCGCCGAACTGGTCGGCTCGGCCACCGAGATCGCCCAGTTCCTCGACCGGGACACCCGCCCCGACTTCGCCTCCACGGTGATCATCCCGGCGTTCCAGCAGTTCATCAAGAACCCGAAGGACATCGGCGGGCTGCTCACCAGCATCGAGAACCAGAAGAAGTCGATCTTCACCAGCTGACGGCGGAAAGGGGGAGGACATCGTGTCCGACCTGCCCCTGATCCAAGCGGATCGCGCCGTGGCGCCGCCGGCCGCGACCACCACGCGTGGTCGCGGCCGCCGGCTACGGCTCCTGTCCCGCACCGACCGCGTGGTGATCACGCTGATGGTGCTCGTACCCCTGATCCTCGTCGTCGGCCTGGTCTGGCTGCCGGCGCTGGCCACCGTGCTGCTCTCCGGCACGAACTGGGACGGCATCGGCCCGCTCGGCGAGATCGACTGGGTCGGCCTGAAGAACTACGACGACGTGGTGAACATCTACCCGCCGTTCGTGCCGGCGATCCAGAACAACCTGCTGTGGCTGGCCGCGCTCTTCGTGGTGGCCACCCCGTTCGGGATGTTCCTCGCCGTGCTGCTCGACAAGGAGCTGCGCGGCAGCCGGTTCTACCAGACCGCGCTTTACCTGCCGGTGGTGCTCTCCCTGGCGCTGATCGGCTTCGTCTGGCAGCTCATCTACAGCCGCGACCAGGGACTGCTCAACGCGCTGCTCGGCGGCGAGACCGACTGGTACGGCGACCCGCACGTGAACATCTGGGCGGTGCTCGTCGCCGCCGGCTGGCGGCACGTCGGCTACATCATGCTGCTCTACCTGGCCGGCCTGAAGGGCGTCGACCCGTCGCTGCGCGAGGCCGCCGCCGTGGACGGCTCCTCGGAGGCCAGCACCTTCTTCCGGGTCGTCTTCCCGGTGCTGCGGCCGATCAACATCATCGTGCTGGTGGTGACGGTGATCGAGTCGCTGCGCGCGTTCGACCTGGTCTGGGTCATCAACAAGGGCCGCAACGGGCTGGAGCTGATCTCCGCGCTGGTCACGGCGAACGTGGTGGGCGAGGCCAGCCGGATCGGCTTCGGCTCCGCGCTGGCCACCATCATGCTGGTCGTCTCGCTGGTCTTCATCACCCTCTACCTGGCCACCGTGATGCGGGAGGACAAGCGATGACGGCCGCGACGTCGACCCGCGAGGGCACGGCGACCGCGCCGGCCAGACGTCGCCGGCCGCCGCGGCCCGCCCGGGTGGTCCTGCACCTCTTCCTGGGTACGGTGGCCGTCGGCTGGCTCTTCCCGATCCTCTGGGCGGTGCTGACCTCGCTGCGGTCCTACGAGTACACCGCCAGCCACGGGTACGTCTCGCTCGGCGGCTGGACGTTCGACAACTACCTCACCGCCTGGCGGACGGCGGAGTTCGGCAAGCACTTCCTCAACTCCGTCTACATCACGGTGCCGGCGGTGCTGCTGACGCTCTTCCTCGCCTCCTGCGTGGCGTTCGTGATCGCCCGGTTCAGCTGGAAGGTCAACATCGCCCTGCTCGGGCTGTTCACCGCGGCGAACCTGCTGCCGCAGCAGGCCCTGCTGATCCCGCTGTTCCGGATGTTCACCGAGATCCCGCTGCCGGCGTGGCTGAGCGACTCCGAACTGCTCTACGACAGCTACTGGGGGCTGATCCTGGTCAACGTCGCCTTCCAGTGCGGCTTCTGTGTCTTCGTGCTGAGCAACTACATGAAGGCGCTGCCGCACGAGCTGTACGAGGCGGCGATGGTCGACGGGGCCAGCGTGTGGCGGCAGTACTGGCAGGTCACCATGCCGCTGTGCCGGCCGGCCCTGGCCGCGCTGGCCACCCTCGAGGTGACCTGGATCTACAACGAGTTCTTCTGGGCCACGGTGCTGATGCGTACCGGCGACAAGTTCCCGGTGACCAGTTCGCTGAACAACCTGCGCGGCGAGTTCTTCACCGACAACAACCTCGTCTCGGCCGGCTCGGTGCTGGTCGCGATCCCCACCCTGGTGATCTTCTTCCTGTTGCAGAAGCAGTTCGTCCGGGGCCTGACGCTGGGAGCCTCCAAGGGATGACGATCGTCCACCTGCGCCGCGCCCGGACCAGCCTGGTGCTCGACGCGCGCGGGCCCGGCCTGCCCCGGGTCGTGCACTGGGGCGCGGACCTCGGCCCGCTCGCCGCCGACGAGCTGCCCGCCCTGGTCGACGCCACCATCCCGCCGGTGGTGCCGAGCAGCTTCGACGCGCCGACCGTGCTGTCGCTGCTGCCCGAGCCGAGCGCCGGCTGGAGCGGCCGGCCCGGCCTGGCCGGCCACCGCGACGGCCGGGACTGGTCCACCGCGTTCCGCCTGACCGGGCTCGACGTGCTCGACGGTCCGGCCGGCACCGACGCCGCGTTGGGCGACGAGGTGCCCGCCGCCCCGGACCGGGGCCGCGTGGCGACGGGCGGGGAGGCGGTGCGCGTACCCGATGGGGAGCGGGACCACGGCGGGCCCGGTGCCGCGCGGGTGACCGTGCGGGCTGCGGACCCGGGCGCGGGGTTGTCGCTCACCGTCGAGCTGGCGCTCGACCCGGCCGGGCTGCTGACGCTGCGGCACCGGCTGCGCAACGACGGCGACCGGCCGTACGAGGTGCGGGAGCTGACCCCGGTGCTGCCGGTGCCGGCGGTCGCCACCGAACTGCTCGACCTGACCGGGCGCTGGTGCCGGGAACGCGCCCCGCAGCGGCACCCGTGGCCGATGGGCGCCTGGGTGCGCGAGGGCCGGCACGGCCGCACCGGACACGACGCCACGCTGCTGCTGGTCGCCGGCACGCCGGGGTTCGGTTTCGGGCACGGCGAGGTGTGGGCGGTGCACACCGCGTGGAGCGGCGACCACGTCACGGTGGCCGAGCGCCGCCCGACCGGGGAGTCCACCCTGGGCGGCGGGGAGCTGCTCAGCCCCGGCGAGATCCGGCTCGCCCCCGGCGAGGAGTACGCCACTCCCCTGCTCTACGCAGTGCACTCGACCGACGGGCTGGACGGGCTCAGCGATGTGCTGCACACCCACCTGCGGGCCCGCCCGGAGCACCCGCGCGCACCCCGCCCGGTGACCCTCAACGTCTGGGAGGCGGTCTACTTCGACCACGACCTGGATCGGCTCAAGGGGCTCGCCGACCGGGCCGCCGAGGTGGGCGTGGAACGTTTCGTGCTCGACGACGGCTGGTTCCGGGGCCGGCGGCACGACCGGGCCGGGCTCGGCGACTGGTGGGTCGACGACGACGTCTGGCCGGACGGGCTGCAACCGCTCATCGACCACGTCCGTAAGCACGGGATGCAGTTCGGGCTCTGGGTCGAGCCGGAGATGGTCAACCCCGACTCGGACCTGTTCCGGGCCCACCCGGACTGGGTGCTCCAGGCACCTGGCCGGCTGCCGCCGGAGTGGCGCCACCAGCAGGTCCTCGACCTCGCCCACCCGGACGCGTACGCCCACCTGCTCGGCCGGCTGGACGCGGTGCTGACCGGGCACGACGGCATCGCGTACCTGAAGTGGGACCACAACCGGGACCTCACCGAGGCCGGGCACGGCGGCCGGCCCGGGGTGCACGCGCAGACCGTGGGGGTCTATCGCCTCCTCGACGAGCTGCGGGCCCGCCACCCGGGGGTGGAGATCGAGAGCTGCTCGTCCGGCGGGGCGCGGGTGGATCTGGAGATCCTGCGCCGCACCGACCGGGTGTGGGCCAGCGACTGCAACGACGCCCTGGAGCGGCTGTCGATCCAGCGCTGGACCGGCCTGCTGCTCCCGCCCGAGCTGATCGGCACCCACATCGGACCGGAGCGCTCGCACACCACCCACCGGGTGCACGACCTGGGCTTCCGGGCGATCACCGCGCTCTTCGGCCACCACGGCATCGAGTGGGA
Source organism: Micromonospora sp. RTBAU3-60 (assembly GCF_054963695.1). NCBI lineage: Bacteria > Bacillati > Actinomycetota > Actinomycetes > Micromonosporales > Micromonosporaceae > Micromonospora > Micromonospora sp. RTBAU3-60. Next base: position 51,786 of record NZ_JBUEGB010000011.1, read on the forward strand.
CATCAGCGGCATCACCCCGGCGGAGCGGGCCGAACTCGCCGGCTGGGTGGCGCTGCACAAGCGGCTGCGTCCGCTGCTGCACGGCGGCCGGGTGGTCCGGGTCGACCACCCCGACCCGGCCGTGCAGGCGCACGGCGTGGTCGCCCGCGACCGGTCCCACGCGGTGTACGCGATCTCCCGGCTGGCCACCTCGGTCGCCCAGGTGCCGGGCCCGGTACGCCTGCCCGGGCTGGACCCGGCGCGGCGTTACGCCGTGCGCCCGCCGGCCGGGGTGCCGGAGCCGGCGGTGGTGCAGCTGAGCTCGCCGGGATGGCTCGCCTCGGGCGACGGGGTGACGCTGAGCGGTTCGGTGCTGGGCGGCGTCGGGGTGCAGCTGCCCGCCCTGCACCCGGAGCAGGCGCTGCTGCTGGAGGTCACCGCGGTCGGCTAAGCGCGGGGAGTTACCCGGCGAGGAACGGCGGAATTTGCAGCGAGGCTTCGTCGAGGTTCAATGTGGCGAGGAGCGACCGCCGTTCCCGGCGGTAGGTCGCGGCAGCGACTTCGTCACCGGTGGCGGCCGCGATCCGGTCGAGACGGGCCAGCACGCGTGCGATCTGCGGCCGCGTGCCGATGCGGCGCCAGACGTCCAGTGCGCGGCGCAACGAAGTCGCGGCCTCCGCCCAGCGTCCCTCCGCGGCGGCCAGGTCACCCATGGAACGCAGCGTTTCGGCGAGGCCATCGGGACGCCCGATCTTGTGGTGTCCGGCCAGGGCCCTGTCCAGTCGCGCGGCGGCATGGGTCCACCGACCTTGCCGAATGTCCACGTCGGCCATCGCCTGCTCGGCGTACGCCGTACCCATGTCGTCGCGCACCTCATGGGAGAACCGCAGCGCCGCGGCCAGTTCCCGCTCCGCGTCTTCGAGCTTCCCGATGTCGGTAAGCGCCATCCCGTAGTGGTAGCGGTGGAGCGCGGTCCGCAGCGAGGCACCCGCTGCGCCATCGATGGCGATTACCTCTTCCAGCAGCGGCACGGCTGTGGCGGCAGCGCCCGCCTCGAAGAGGGCGTAGCCGAGGCTGTCCAGGCTTTCGCCGAGCAACCAGTTGGGCACCGCTTGGTCGCGGGCCGCCACCACCGCCTGCTCCAACCAGTCGAACGCCTCACCCAACCGCCCGACACGCAGTGCGGCCAGGCCGGAGGTCCGGAGCGCGGCCACCTGGAGTTTCCGGTCACCGAGCCGGCCCGCCACGGCCCGTTGCTCGGCCGCGATGGCCGGTAGCTGGGCGTACTGGTCGCGCTGCAGGTGGGCCTTGAAGAGAGCTTCGAGCAACGGGGCGAGGAGCGTGTCCGACCCGGTGGTGCGGACGCACGAGATCGCTTGGTGGAGCACCTGTTCCCAGTCGTCGGCATAGCACCGGTGCCAGAGATAGGTCGACAGGCGCACCGCGAGTGGGCCGGCGATGTCCGCCAGAGCGGACCGGCAGGCATGGTCGACCGCCGCGACGAGTCCGGCCCGTTCGGTTTCGAACCAGTCGAGAGGACTGACCCGCACCGCGTGTGCACCGCTGTCGCGTGGTGGCGACGGAACACTCGCGTCGCGGTCGCCCGCGGGGTCGCCCAGCAGCTCGTCGGCTTCGCGCGCAAGCGCGAGCCAGCCGTTGAGCAACCGTTCCAGCGCCCGGCCCCGCTCGGCCGGCGCTTCATCGGTCGGGTAGCGCTCCCGGGCATACTCGGCGACCAGCTCGTGCAGCCGGTATCGGCGCTGTCCCACCGGGTCGAGGCCCAGCGGTTCCACCAAATGGACGTCCGTGAGTTGGTCAAGGAGCTTCCGAGCCTGCACTGCCGCTACGTCGAGGAGCGCCTGTGCCACCCACTCCGGCCAGTCGGCGGTAGCGAGCAGGCTCAACCGCAGGAACAGCCGCCGTGCGTCGACCGGAAGTGCGTCGCAGCTCAGCGCGATGCTGGCCCGTACATCCAGGTCGCCGACAGCCAACTCGTCGAGCCGGCCCCGCTGGGTGGCCAGTCGCGCCCGCAACTCGTCAAGGGTGGCGTCCGGCCGTAGCGCCAGCCGGGCCCCCGCGATACAGACGGCGAGCGGAAGCTCACCGCAGAGCCGCACAATTTCCTGTGCCGCCTCGGGCTCGGCGGCGACGCGAGCTTCGCCGGCGCCATTGGCGAGCAAGCGGATCGCGTCCTCGGTCCGCAGCGCCGGCACCACGAAGCGGGCCGCGTTCAGCAGCGCCGCCAGCTGCCGCCGCGAGGTCACCACCACACCGCCTGCCCCCGGCAGCAGCGGCCGCACCTGCGCCTCGTCGCCGGCGTCGTCGAGAACCACCAGCGTCCGGCCATCCGCGAGGTGGCTGCGGTACAACGCGATGCGCTCCTCCGGGTCCGTTGGCATCTCGCCGCTGTCCACGCCCAACGCTCGCAGAAACCGCTCGACGATCCGGTACGGGTCCGCCGGTGTGTCATAACTGCCGCGCAGATCGGCGTAAAGCTGCCCGTTCGTGAACACCGCGCTCAACCGGTGACTCGCCGACACCGCCAGCGCGCTCTTGCCGACTCCGCCCTGCCCCACCAGGACCACCACCGGAGCGGCGGTTTCACCCTTGCCTCTCAGCGTCCGGACGACCCGATCGAGCAGCTGACCGCGACCTGTCAGCGGCGCCGCGGGCGGAAGCTGGCGGGGGACCGTTCGCGCGGGCGTAGCGATGACGCTTCCCACCGAGTGCCCCTGAAGGATCTGCCGCTGTGTGTTGCGCAGCACCGGCCCCGGTTCCACCCCCAGGTCGTCGAAGAAACGCCGGTGCGCGCGGCGGTAGACGGCGAGCGCCTCGGCCCGGCGGCCCATCCCGGCCAGCGCCAACATCTGCCGGCTGTAGAGTCGCTCGGCGTATGGGTTCTCGGCGATCAGCGGCTCGACCTCGCGCAGCGCCGCGCCGTAGTCGTCGAGCGCCAGCGCGGCGTCCAGCTTCGTCTCGGCAGCCGCGAGCCGCTCCTGATGGAGTGCCGCGCGGAGCTCGCCGGCCAGGGCGTCGGGGACGTCGGCCAATGCCGGCCCGCGCCAGAGCGACAGCGCCTGATCCAGCAGGGCCACTGCGCCGCGGTGGTCGCCCGCCGCGGCCGCTGTGCAGCCCCGCTCGGCGAGGGCGCGGAACTCCACCAGATCCAACCGGTGCGGTCCCAGTCGCACCAGGTATCCGCTGGGCCTGGTCTCGATCAGGGAGGGATCCACGATGCGGAACCGGCGACGCAGGTTGCTGATGAGGTTGTGCAGCTGTGCCTTCGCGGACCCTGGTGCCTGATCCCAGAGCCGGGCGATCAACAGCTCGGTGGAGGTCAACTTTCCGGCGTTGACCAGCAGGGTGGCGAGCACCAGCCGCTCCCGCCCGCTCCCGCTCGGCAAGGGCCGTCCCAGATCATGGACTTCGACCGGCCCCAAGACTCCGAATTCCACGAGACATTGATAGCGCATCGATTCTCGTATTCATTTAGATGGGTCGGTCCATCTCGGTTGCGGACCGCTGCCGCCGCAGGCCGAGCTCATCGAAGCTCTCCTGAATGTTGGGATTGCTCATTGCCGCTCTAACAACCCTCTAACAGCGGCTCGATGCCGGCAGCGGTGCCCCACTAGGGTGGCGGACATTGCCCAGGGCAAGAGAACGGTTGAGAACTGGTGTCATTGAACGGGGGCCCAGGCTTCGTCGGCCCGACCGACGCGCTGGACCGGTACGAGCTCGTGGAGCGGCGCGCAGCAGGCGGTGAGGGCGAGGTCTGGCTGGCACGTGAACGCCATGGCGCCGAGTCGTTCACCTACGCCGTGAAGGTGATCCGGACCGACGACGACTCGGCCGCGGATCGCCATCTCGAAGAACTGCGGCTGCAAGCTGCGCTCGCCACGCATGTGGAGCATCCGGCACTGGTGAAGGTGAAGGAGGTCTTCGTCGGCCCGCCGCCGCACGCTGCCGGTCAGGGAGCCACCGCCACCGGGCGGCGGCTGTACTTCGTCATGAAGTGGATCGAGGGGCGCAGCCTCCAGGAGGCGCTGGAGCGGGGCGAGATCCGGGGCCTCGATGTGCTGGTGCCTCTGGAGCAGGTCGCCGAGGCGATCGACTACCTGCACAGCGGACGGGACACCAACGGCGCCCCGGTGATCCACCGTGACATCAAACCCGCGAACGTGCTGCTCGCCGCCGACGGCCGGGTATACCTGGTGGACTTCGGACTGGTGCGCCTGCGCAGCACCGACAGGACCTCGCGGATCTTCGGCACCGCGCCGTTCATGGCGCCGGAGTCCCTGGCCCGCGGCGAATACACCCCGGCCACCGACCGGTACACGCTGGGCGCCACCGTCTACTACGCGCTGACCGCCGAGACGCCGGTGCCAGGTGACCTGGAGGGGATGGCGCAGCGGTTGACGGCGGCACTGGGGCCGGGAAGGGATCGGGAGGTCCGCGGCATCCTCGCGATGCTCGCGGTGCCGCCCGACGCGCGCCCCGCCAGCGCCGCCGCCTGGATTCGCGCCCTGCGAGCGGCACCGCTGCAGACGACGGCTGGCCCGGGGCCCTCGGGTCCGCCCACGACGGCCGCCTCTCTGCCTGGCCCCGCGGGTCCGCCCACGACGGCCGCCTCTCTGCCTGGCCCCGCGGGTCCGCCCACCACGGCGTCCCCGTCCGGATACCCGATGCCGCCCGGCTCCTCTGCCGGTGCGCCGCCGGGACCGGTGAGCTATCCGATGCCGGCCAGCAGCCTCGGCGCACCGCAGCTCCCGCCGTCCGCCGGTGGCTATCTGGGCGCCCCGCCCCTGACGACGAAGAAGAAGGCCAGCAAGCTGCCTTTCGTGATCATTGGCGTGGTGCTGCTGGTCTTCGCCGGCTGCTGCGGTGGCCTCTACAAGATGGGATCGTCGACGACCTCCGGCAACGGCCAATCCACCTTGGGCGGCGGTCCCGGCGCCCGCCCCGCGCGGTCGTTCGACAAGAGCAAGCCCCCGCCACCGGTGACGGAGCTGCGGTCGGCGCTGGTCTCGGTCGGTGACATCACCGCAGTGATGCGCGCACCGCGCGACACGGTCGAGACGAGGTCTGACGAGAACTATCTTCAGGGTGGGCTGTCCAGCCTGAAGATGTGCGCCGACGGCGCGGTGGCCGGGGACGCCATCGCCGGCTCCGAGACGAACAACTTCAAGGTCCTGGGTGCCGAGGGCTACCCGTACGTGAGTTCGGCCGTCGCGGGCTTCTACGGTGACGAGGCGAAGGTCTTCTTCGCCGCCCTGCGCGACCAGGCCGGCCGATGCGGGTGGACGGAGATGCAGACCGCGAAGCTCGGCGATGAAACGCTCGGGGTTTTCACCGACGATGGGAGCCGCAAGCTGGCCATCGTTTTTGTCCGTAGGGGTCAGGCGGTCATCGAGGTGGTGGTGACGGGGCAGACCTTCATGGACCTTGTCCACGGCAGCTACCAGTCGGACGCGATCCAGCTCGCCAAAGTGATGGCGAAGCGGCTCCCGAAGAGCGGCACATGACCGGCGCCGCGCTGCTGATCGGTACGCAGGACGGGGAACGCCGGATCATGCCGGAGGAGGCGGTGCTGCGGATCGGTCGGGATCCGTTGTGCCGGATCGTGATCGACGACCCCCGGGTGTCCCGCGAACACGTCGAGGTGCAATACCTGCCCGGTGGCTGGCGGCTGCGGGACCTGGACAGCCGGAACGGCACCTACGCCGCGGGGGTACGGGTCGACGAACTCGACCTGACGCAGCCGTGCCAAGTGCGACTTGGAGCCGCCGACGGGCCGTCACTCACCCTGCGGCCGGAGTCGGTCCGGGCCGATGCACCGCCGGTGACGGTCACTGCGGCGGCTGGCCCGGCACGGCCCGGGGCGGCCACGTCCGGGCCGCGGTTCGAGGCCGGGCGGGCACCCTCCGCGACCTACCGGGCCGCGCACCGCACGCGGATCGGGCGCGCCCCGGACAACGACATCGTGCTCGACGACCTGCAGGTGTCGCGTTACCACGCGGAACTGCTGAGCACCCCGGCTGGCCTGAAGCTCGTCGACCTGGGCACCCGCAACGGCACGTTCGTCAACGGCCGCCGGATCTCCGAGGCCGACCTGCGGCAGGGTGACCTGCTGTCGTTCGGCCGGCATCAGCTCGTCGTCGACGGCACGCAGCTGCGGGAATACGTCGACACCGGCCGCGTCTCGCTCAACGTGGACGGGTTGGAGGTCACCGTTTCGGGCGGCAAGCGGTTGCTCGACAAGGTCAGTTTCGCGCTCGGTGAGTGCAGCCTGCTCGCCGTCGTGGGCCCGAGCGGGGCCGGCAAGTCGACTTTGTTGGGCGCGTTGACCGGGTACCGTCCGGCGAACGAGGGTGCCGTCATCTACCAGGGCCGCGACCTGTACGGGGAATACGACGAACTGCGCCAGCGGATCGGCTTGGTGCCGCAGGACGACATCCTGCATTCGGCATTGACCGTACGCCGTGCCCTGCGATACGCGGCCGCCCTGCGATTCGGGTCCGACGTGACGGTCGCGGAGCGGGAACGGCGGATCGACGAGGTGGTCGACCAGCTCGGTCTGACCAGCCAGGCAGATCAGCGGATCGACACCCTCTCCGGCGGCCAGCGCAAGCGCACGTCGGTGGCGTTGGAACTGCTCACCGAGCCCTCGCTGCTGTTCCTCGACGAGCCAACCTCCGGGCTCGACCCGGCGCTCGACCGCGATGTGATGGTGAGCCTGCGGGACCTCGCTGACCGGGGCCGTACGGTCGTCGTGGTCACCCACAGCCCGCTGCACCTCAACGTCTGCGACCGGGTACTGGTGCTCGGGCGGGGCGGCAAGGTCGCCTATTTCGGGCCGCCCGGCGACCTGCTGCCGTTCTTCGGCGCCAGCGAGTACGCCGACGTCTTCAAGCAGGTGTACGACGACCCCGACGGTTGGGCCGCGCGCTTCGCCGCCACGGTGGCGCCGCCACCCGCCGCCGGCGAACGGGCGGCGCCCTCGCCCCAACCAACCCAGGCGCCGCCGCCGCGGCAGAGCTGGCGGCGACAGCTCGCGATCCAGACCCGGCGGATGGCCGCGGTGACCCTGGCCGACCGGATGTACGTGGCATTGCTGCTCGGGCTGCCGCTCGGCCTCGCCGCGCTGCTGCACGTGATCCCCGGCGACAACGGATTCGCCAAGCCGGACAACCCGCTCGGGCGCAGCCCGGAAGCGTCGCAGCTGCTCGTCGTGCTGATCATCGGAGCCGTGTTCTTCGGGCTCGCGGGCGGCGTCCGGGAGCTCGTCCGGGAGCGCGCCATCTACCGCCGGGAACGGGCCGTCGGGCTCGCGCCCGGCGCGTATCTCGGCTCGAAGCTTCTGGTGTTCGCGATCCTGAACGGGATGCAGGCCGCGCTGTTCGTGGCGGTGGGCCTCGCCGGGCGGCCGCGGGCCGAGGAGACGCTGGCGCTGCCATGGCCGCTGCTGGAGCTGATCGTGGTGGTCTGGTTGACCGCCCTGGTCGCGACCGTGACCGGCCTGCTGGTCAGCGCATACGTCTCCACCGGCGAGCAGACGATGCCCATCCTGGTGGGGCTGGTGATGGCGCAGCTGGTGCTCTGCGGCGGACTTTTCGAAGTGGTCGGCCGCCAGGGCGTCGAGCAGTTGTCCTGGCTCGCACCGTCCAGGTGGGGATATGCGGCTGCGGCGGCGACCGCCGACCTGCGCTCGCTGGTGGTGAATCCCAGCGCGGATGCGCTGTGGAAGCACACCGCCGGAGCGTGGTGGTGGGCGATGGGCGTTCTCGCGCTGCAGGGTGTGGTGCTCACCTGCGCCGCCAGGTGGGCGCTGCGGCGCCATGAGCCGGGCCGCTGAGGGGTACGAGATGGACGGACGCCTCGAGAACGCCCTGCGCGAGGGTTGGACCAGCGCATGCCAGCTTTACCAGCATCTCCAAAGCGGCGGTGATCTCACCATCCTGCCGCCCGGCGCGGTTCGGTTGAACCCGGACGAGGTGCCGTACGCGGAGGCGGTGCTCGGCTACGCCCGCTTCTACGGCACGACCGTGACGTACCAGCAGAGCAGCATGTTCCTGCTGGGCTCGGCGACGTTCGTAGCCGCCGGGTTGGCTGCGAACGCGATCGCGAACTCGGCCGCGAAGAACCGGGCGGCGGCGCAGGCCGCCACCCAGTGGCGCGACCACGCGCACGTCCGGACGATCCTCACCAACAAACGCTTGTTGTGCGACTACCGCGGCAAATGGTTGAGCTTCTGGCACGAGGGAATCGTGGAGTTCCAGGGCGACATGGCGCAGTGGCTCTTCGTGCTACGCTACCAGGTCGGCGACCCGATCATGCTGCATGGCCCGGCGGCGCCCTGGTTCGCGGTCAGTGTCGCGCACCTCGTGTACGGGCGGAGGGGCCTGCAACTTCCGGCCCTCGCCGCGCTGGCTCGTTCGGTAGCCGAAGCCACGGCCCACCAGCAACGGATCATCAGTGGCGGGACCGTCCCTGGAAACGGCTCCGGTGGCCCTCCGGCACTGCCGCCCGCCTAGCCGCGATCCTCGTCTCGATGAACCGCCGTGGACGGGGCCAGGGCGCGTGCTGATCCTTGGGTAACCACCCCAGCGACAACAAGCGCACCCAGAGCCCACGGCATGACGGCCGGCAAGCCACGGATCCGGGCCAATCTCACGAACCTGTGGTCGGGATGACGAGGCCACTTTCGTACGCCGCGATGACCAGCTGGGCGCGGTCCCGGGCGGCGAGCTTCATCAGCAGGTGGCCGACGTGGGTCTTCACGGTGGCCGCTCCGACGTGCAGCCGGCCGGCGATCTCGGCGTTGGACAGTCCTCGGGCGATCAGGATCAGGACTTCCCGTTCCCGATCCGTGATTCCGGTGAGCGCGGTCGGTGCCGACCGATCGGGCTCGGGCCGGCGGGCGAACTCGATGATGAGCCGCCGGGTGATCGCGGGGGCCAGCAGGCCGTCGCCGGCGGCGATCACCCGGATCGCGGCGAGCAGGTCGGCGGGCGGGGTGTCCTTGAGGAGGAAGCCGCTGGCGCCGGCGCGCAGCGCGGTGAAGACGTACTCGTCGAGGTCGAACATCGTCAGCATGAGCACCTTCACCCCGGAGGTCTCCGGGTCGGCGCAGATTCGGCGGGTTGCCTCGATGCCGTCCAGACCGGGCATCCGCACGTCCATGAGCACGACGTCAGGCAGGTTGGCGCGGGCCAGGCGCACCGCCTCGTCTCCGGTCGCCGCCTCGCCAGCGGCGGTCAGGCCCGGTTCGGCATCGATCAGTACGCGGAGGCTGCCGCGCAGCAGTGTCTGGTCGTCGGCGAGCAGGACGCGGACCGGGTCGTTCATCGGGCCGCCTCGTAGCGCAGGGTGGCTCGTACGGTGAAGCCGCCGCCGGGTTCCGGGCCCGCCGCGAACGTGCCGCCGTACATCGCGACCCGCTCCCGCATGCCGACCAGGCCGTGTCTACCCGCTGCCGGCTCGGGCGCGGGCCGGTGCCGGCCGGCTCCGCCGTCGTCGGTGACGGCGAGCCGGACCTCGTGGGCGTCGGCCTCGACGACGATCGCGCAGCGTGCCTGCGGGCCGGCGTGCTTGGCGACGTTGGTGAGCGCCTCCTGGACGATCCGGTGCACGGCGAGGCCGACACCGTCGGGCAGGTCCGTCAGGCCGCGCATGGTCAACTCCGCGCCGGCTCGCCGCGCGAGTTCCGGCAGGGCTTCCGGCCCCGGCGCCGGGGCGAGATCGGCGGCCAGCATGTCGCCGGCGCGCAGCACGCCGAGCATGCGGCGCATGTCGTCCAGTGCGGACCGGCTGGTCTGCTCGATGACGCGCAGCGCCTCGTGGGTCTCCTCGGGCCGGGTGCGAACGACGTGGTTGGCGACGCCGGCCTTGACGGCGATCAGCCCCATGCTGTGGGTGACCACGTCGTGCAGCTCGCGGGCGATGCGCAGGCGCTCCTCGGTGACGGCCTGCTGTGCCAGCTGATGTGCCGCGCGGATCGCGTACGTCCGGCGCTGCCGGGCGGCCCGGCCGAGCTCCCAGGCGGCGAGGAGGGCCAGGAAGCCGAGCAGGAGCAGGCCCGTGCCGTTCTGCCACCAGGCGCGGCTCGCGTGGCGGCTGGCGTTGACCAGGCCGGCGATGGTGAGCAGCCCGATGGACAGCACCGGGAGCCATCGTTCCCACCAGTGCCGGGGCGTACGGGTGGCCGCGACGGTGTAGAGGGCGAACGCGGCGGGAAGCAGCGGATCCCAGATCAGGTCGCGGACGACGGCCACGACGCTCACGGCCAGCGTGAACAGGAAGACCGGTAGCGGCCAGAGCCGGCGGACCGCCAGGGGCGTGAGGGCTGCCCCGGCGAGAACGAACTGCTCCCAGGGCGCCGCCGCCACCGGCTGCGCCGCCGAGGTTTCGGCCGGCCCGGCGGCCAGCAGTACCGCCACGTATGCCAGGACGGCCGCGGCGTCCAGCGCGACGAGCTGCGCCCGGCTCAGCCGCCGAGCCAGGACCGGATGGTCGTCGGCGGCGCTCATCGGGGTTGCCACCGGTCGACCATAGCCGTGGCCAGCGCGAGGGCGCCTCCGCCCGGTGGCGGTCGCGCAGGTGGCCGGCCTCCGCCCAAAGGTGGAGCCGCGGCCCGCCGTTCCCGCCTCCAGGTGGAGGGCCGCAGCTCCGACCATGGCCCGATGTGTGACGGGGCCATGTCTTCCAGGATGTCGGCATGATCGAGGTATCCCATCTGACCAAGCGCTATGGGCGTACCACGGCGGTCGACGGGCTGACCTTCAGCGTCCGGCCAGGTGTCGTGACCGGCTTCCTAGGGCCCAACGGTGCCGGGAAGTCCACCACCATGCGGCTGATGTTGGGGCTGGACCGGCCCACCGCCGGCGGGGTACGCATCGCCGGGAAGCGCTACGACCAGCTTGAGCAGCCGCTGCGCACGGTAGGCGCGATGCTGGACGCCAGAGCGGTCCACCCGGGCCGGTCCGCCGTGAACCACCTGCGGTATCTGGCCCGCAGCAACGGCATCGCCCGCCAGCGGGTCCAGGAGGCCATCGAGGTGACCGGACTGGAGAGCGTGGCGCGGCGGCGCGCGGGCAGGTTCTCGCTGGGCATGGCGCAGCGGCTGGGTATCGCGGCGGCGCTGCTCGGTGATCCTGCGGTGCTGATCCTCGACGAGCCGGTGAACGGGCTCGACCCGGAGGGGATCCTGTGGATCCGCGGACTGTTGCGTGGCCTGGCTGCGGAAGGCCGCACCATCTTCGTCTCCAGCCATCTGATGAGCGAGGCCGCGCAGACGGTGGACCATCTGATCGTCCTCGGGCGAGGGCGCCTGCTGGCCGACACGAGCACAGCCGACTTCGTGGCCCGATCCGGCTCGCTGGAGGAGGCTTTCCTGCGGCTGACGGCGGACGCGGTCGAGTATCGGGGGAACCGGTGAAGGGCGTGGCCACGATCTCGGCAGAGTGGATCAAGATCAGGAGTGTCCGGTCGACGGCCTGGGCCCTGGTGGCGACGGTGGGCCTGGCCGTGGCGCTGGGAGCGTTCATCGGGTCGAACTTCCGGCACAACATCGACCGCGTCCAGAACTTCAACCCGATCTTCCCCGGTCTCTACGGGGTGCTGCTCGCGCAGCTGGCAGTTGTCGTCTTCGGCGTGCTGGCCGTGGGTTCGGAGTACTCGTCCGGCTCCATTCGGGCATCCCTGGCCGCGGTTCCCCGGCGAGGGAGGTTCTTCCTGGCAAAGATGACTGTTGTCGGGCTGGTGGCGCTCGCCGTGTCGGGGCCGACGGTGATTGCGGCGTTCGTGGTGGCCCAGCGAGCGCTCGGCCCCTATGCGGCCGGAGTTGGGGACGACGACGTGGTTCCGGCCGTCGCCGGCGCGATCGCATACCTTCCGATGATCTGCCTGCTCGCCGCGGGCGTCGCGACCATGGTGCGAAGCTCCGCCATCGCCCTGGGTGTGCTGATCCCGATCCTGTTCCTCGGGTCGCAGGGGCTGGCCAACCTCCCTGGGCTGCGGAAGGTGCTGCAGTATCTACCCGACCAGGCGGGCATGGAGCTGATGCGGATCGCGGGCGGACCGCAGGACGGCCGGTTCGGACCCGAGTATGGACCGGGGACCGCGCTGGTCATTCTGGCGGGCTGGACGACGGCCGCCCTCGTCGGGGGATATCTCGTGCTGCGTCAGCGAGACGCCTGAAGGGCGAGCCGAACGGTAGGAATTTCTTTCGCCGCGGATGTCGAGAACCGGGGTGGCGGCTTCTACCTGAGGGTGAAAGCACCGAGAATCGGTGCACAGGCGTGAGGAGCGAACCGTGAAGTACATGCTGCTGATGCAGTTCAGCGCCGCCGGGACCGACTTCCCGTCGATCGACACCTGGACGCCGGAGGAGATCCAGGCGCACATCGGGTTCATGCGGGAGGTCAACGCGAAGCTCACCGCCGACGGGGAACTGGTCCAGGCCGAGGGTCTGGCCGGCCCGCAGCAGGCGCGGATCGTCCGGGCGGGTGAGGGTGGCGCCCCGGTCGTCACCGAAGGGCCATTCGCGGAGACCAAGGAGTTCCTCGCCGGCTGGTGGATCGTCGACTGCGAGACCCCGGAGCGGGCGGTCGAGATCGCCGCGCACATCTCCACCGCGCCCGGCCCCGGCGGGCGACCGCTGAACATGCCGATCGAGGTGCACCCGGTCATGTCGGCGCCACCGCAGGAGATCTGACCTGGGCATCCCGGACCGGACCGTCGAGGACCTGCTGCGCGAGCTGGCGCCGCAGGTCCTCGGCGTGCTCACCCGCCGGTTCGGTGACTTCGCCACCGCCGAGGACGCGGTGCAGGAGGCGCTGCTGGACGCGGCCACCCAGTGGCCGGCCCAGGGTCTGCCGGACAACCCGCGCGGCTGGCTCGTCCAGGTCGCGTACCGCCGGATGATCGAACTGGTCCGGGCCGAGGCCGCCCGCCGGGACCGGGAGGACCGCGTCGCCCGGCGCGACGGCGACCACGGGCGGGTAGCGCCGGCCGCGGACGAGCCGCTGATCTCGGACCGGGACGACACCCTGGTCCTGCTCTTCCTCTGCTGCCACCCGACGCTGTCGACCGCGTCGGCGATCGCGCTGACCCTGCGGGCGGTGGGTGGCCTCACCACCGCCGAGATCGCCCGCGCCTTCCTCGTCCCCGAGGCCACCATGGCGCAGCGGATCAGCCGCGCCAAGCAGCGCATCCGAACCTCTGGGCTGCCCTTCCGGATGCCGGACGAGGGCGAACGCGAGGCCCGCCTCGCCACCGTGCTGCACGTGCTGTACCTGATCTTCACCGAGGGGCACACCGCCAGCCTCGGCCCGGACCTGCGCCGGGTCGACCTGGCCGAGGAGGCGATCCGGCTGGCCCGGGCCATGCACGCGCTGCTGCCGGACGACAGCGAGGTGGGCGGGCTGCTCGCCCTGATGCTGCTCACCGAGGCCCGCGCCGCCGCCCGGACCGGCCCGTCGGGTGAGCTGATCTCCCTGGCGGACCAGGACCGCAGCCGGTGGGACGCCGCCGCGATCGCCGAGGGGACCACGCTCGTCACCCGGGCGATGGCCCGCGGGCCGGTCGGGCCATACCAGCTCCAGGCCGCCATCGCCGCGCTGCACGACGAGGCGCCGGCCGCCGCGCAGACCGACTGGCCGCAGATCCTCGCCCTCTACCAGGTGCTGGAACGCCTCTCCGGAAACCCGGTGGTCTCGCTCAACCGCGCGGTGGCGGCCGCCATGGTGCACGGCCCGGCCGCCGGGCTGGATGCCCTCGCCGCCCTGGATGCCGACCCCCGGATGGCCGGGCACCACCGCCTCGACGCGGCCCGGGCACACCTCTACGAGATGGCCGGCGACCGGGACACCGCGGTGGCCCACTACCGGGCCGCCGCCGGGCAGACCACCAGCCTCCCCGAGCAGCGCTACCTGCAGATGCGCGCGGCCCGGCTGGCCCAGGGCTGATCCCCGCCACACCGCTTCAGATCGGCGAGGTGGTGGTATCCCGGGCGGCGGGACACCGCCACGTCGCTGATCCGGCATGGCAGGCGCGAAGCGGACACCAGGGTTGACCGCCGCGCTCCCGGGTATCCCGTGACGATCCGCCCGAAGGGAGATGCGCCATGGTCAACGTCGGCTACAGCCTCCTGTGCGAGCAGGCCGGCCCGAAGCACCTGGTCGACCACGCCATCCGCGCCGAGGCCGCCGGCTTCGACCATCTGGTCATGTCCGACCACTACTACCCGTGGCTCGACTCGCAGGGCCACTCCCCGTACGCCTGGTCGGTGCTCGGCGCGGTCGCCCACGCGACCAGCCGGGTCGGGCTGATGTCCTTCGTGACCTGCCCGATCCGCCGTTACCACCCGGCGGTGGTGGCGCAGAAGGCCAGCACGGTCGGGGTCCTCTCGGACGGCCGGTTCACCCTCGGGCTCGGCGCCGGGGAGAACCTCAACGAGCACGTGGTCGGCGGCTGGCCGCACGTGGAGCAGCGGCACGAGATGTTCGAGGAGGCGCTGCAGATCATCCGGCCCCTGCTCAACGGCGAGACGCTGACCTTCTCCGGCAACCACTACGACGTCCCCGACGCGTACGTCTGGGACCGGCCGGAGCGGCCGGTGCCGATGGCGATCGCCGCCTCCGGCCGGCAGTCCGCCACCCTCGCCGCCGAGTACGGCAACGGCCTGATCGCCACGGAGCCCGACCCGCACCTGGTCCAGATGTACGACGACGCCGGTGGTGCCGGCAAGCCGCGCTACGGGCAGGTGGCGATCTGCTACGGCCCGGACGAGGCCGAGTGCCGCAAGGTCGTGCACGACCAGTTCCGCTGGTTCGGCCTGGGCTGGAAGGTCAACGCGGAGCTGCCCGGGCCCGACTCGTTCGCCGCGGCGACCCAGTTCGTGCGCGAGGAGGACGTGGCCCAGGGCATCTCGTGCGGGCCGGACGTGGACCGGCACGTGGCGGCGTTCAAGAAGTTCGTCGACGCGGGCTTCACCCACGTGGCGTTCGTCCAGGTGGGCGCGGACAGCCAGCCGATGTTCCTGAACTGGGCGCAGGAGGAGCTGCTGCCCCGGCTCCGCGGGCTGTGACCCTCCGGCCTTGATGGCCGTCACCCCTCGGGGCGGTGCAGGTTGGCGGAGCCGACGCGATCCGCACCCGGCCGGCGCCCGCCCTGACAGGGTGAGGGCATGCGTATCGGGAACATGGAGATCCGACCGCTCGGCGGTGGCCTCGGCTGCCTGCTGATGATCCTCTTCTCGATCCTCGTCTCGGTGGTGCTGACCATCGTGCTGAACCTGATCATCTGAACCGCCGCCTCCGGGGACGGCCGCCCACCGGTCAGGCCGGGGCCAGCGCCAGGTCCGCCACCACCGGATAGTGGTCGGAGGCGGTGTCGGCGTCGCCGCCCCGGACCACCCGCAACCGGCGGGTCACTGCGGCCAGCGCGGGGGTGGCCAGTAGGTAGTCCAGCCGCATCCCGGCGAACTCCGCCCCGCCGTGCCGGGTCGGCACGGTCAGGCCGTCCGGTTCGCCGCCGCCGCTGGCCGGCCACAGGTCGACCAGGCCGGCGTCGAGCAGGCGGGACACCGCGCGGGTGTCGACGGTACGGCCGTCGCGGCGCAGGTGGCGGCGCCGGTACCGGGAGGACAGGCCGGCCAGCAGCGCCGCGTGGTCGACGGTCGGGTCGAGGGTGTTCAGGTCTCCGGCAAGCAGGGCCAGCCGGCCTCCGGTCCGGCGGACCGCCGCCGCCAGCCACTCCGCCTCCATCCGCCGCCGGCCGCCCGAGTACGGATCGAGGTGGGTGCTGAACACGGTGAGCGGGCCCGCCCCGGTGGCCACCTCGACCCGGGCGGCGGCGTGGTGGAAGGGCCGGCGTACCCGGGCGGCGC
The DNA here is from genome assembly GCF_054963695.1 of Micromonospora sp. RTBAU3-60. Classification (NCBI taxonomy): domain Bacteria; kingdom Bacillati; phylum Actinomycetota; class Actinomycetes; order Micromonosporales; family Micromonosporaceae; genus Micromonospora; species Micromonospora sp. RTBAU3-60. Next base: position 67,651 of record NZ_JBUEGB010000011.1, read on the forward strand.
GCAGCACCCGCAGCGGCGCGCGGACCAGCACCGCGACCGGCTGCCCGAAGCAGGACCGGGCCAGGTGGGGCACCATGCCCAGCCGGGCGGCCAGGTCGGCCATCCGGCCGCCGCGGTCGAGGCCGCGCAGCTCCTGCAGGGCCAGCACGTCGGGGCGCTGCCCGGTGACGACCGCGACGATCCGGTCCCACCGGTCGGGCCCGTCGCGGTCCCGCCCGCCGGTACGGATGTTCCAGGTCATCACCCGCAGCATCGGCACCCGTCAGTCGTCCCGGCCGGCCTTGGCCAGCTCGTCGTCCAGCTCCGGCACCTGCTCCGCCTCGATGGCCGGCCGGTTGCCCTGCCGGACGTCGGCGTTGGGCCGGACCACCCAGCAGAGCAGCCCGATCCACAGGGCGCTGAGCAGGATCGCGCCCATGAAGTCGGTCGGGTGGTGCATGCCCCGGTACATCCGGGAAACGGCCACCCCGACCGGCATGAGCACCGCCAGGGCCACGAACAGCCACCGCCACCAGTGGTCGGTGCGGGCGAGCACGATGATCGCGATCGCCGTCCAGAGGCAGATGGTGGCGGCGATGTGCCCGGACGGGAAGGACGAGGTGGGCAGGTTTCCGTCCAGGTTCTCCACCGGCGGGCGGGGGCGGTCGACAGCGCCGGAGGCGGCGAGGAAGAGGCTCAGCTCGCCGAACATCGCCAGCGCCACGAAGAGCACCGGCCGCCAGCGCTTCCAGACAGCCAGCACCAGCGGGCAGAAGATCAGCGAGATCAGCAGGATGGCGTGGGTGTCGCCGAACTTGCTCCACCACCAGCTCAGGTTGTTCAGCGGGTCGGTACGCCGGGCCGCGAACCACTGCGGCACCTCGGTGTCGAGGGTGTCGAGGAAGGTGCCCTTGGCGTGGTAGCTGACGAGCATGCCGAAGGCGTAGAGGGCGCCGAAGACGAGCACCCAGCCGACCAGCAGCTCGGCGACCGCCGAGCGGGGGTGCTCCAGCACGTGCTCCTCGGCCGGCGCGGGGGTGATCTCCTCCCCCGCCTCCGGCTCCAGGCCCTCGCTGATCGGCGGCACCGGCCGGCCACGGTCGCGGCGCCACAGCCGGAAGGCGTACGCGGTGACGCCGAGCCAGGTCGCGCCCAGCAGCCAGCCGCCGAGCACGTCGGAGACGAAGTGCACGCCCAGCGCGATCCGGGTCAGCCCGATCAGGACGACCAGCACGCCCACCCCGGCGATGGCCGGCCTGCGCCAGCGCGGTCGCATCGCCGGCAGGAAGACCAGCAGCAGCGCCCCGTACGCGACGAACGAGCCGAGCGCGTGCCCGCTCGGGAAGCTGTTGCCCGGCGCGTGGGTGATCGGCACGTCCACCACCGGGCGCAGCCGTCCGACCAGTGCCTTCAGCGACGGGTCGAGGATCAGCCCGCCTACCCCGCTGATGATCAGATAGACCGCCAGCCGGGACTGGCGACGGATCAGCAGGCCGACCACCGCGATGGTGACCAGCCAGATCAGCACCGGCCGGCCGCCCAGGTCGGTGATCGCCTGGAGCACGGTGACCAGGGGGTGGTGCGGCGCCACGAGGGCGTTGAACCACTCGGCCGCCTCGCGGTCGGCGTGGTACAGCGGATCCCAGTGGAACCGGACCAGCATGAGCAGCACGCCGAACGCGACGCCCGTACCGGCGACGGCGAGCAGCCCCACGGCGCTGCGTTCGGCGAACCGACCGAGGGTCCGGCGGTTCGTCTCCTTGACCGCGGTCACCCCGCACCTCCCTGATGTCCTGGCGAGGCGCGCTGTACCCGGTTCGCGGTCCGCGTACACGCGGCGGCGGGTCAGAGCGCGGTCATCTCGCCGGTGTCGAGGACCTCCGGGCGCGCCGCCTCCGGCTCCCAGAGGTCGGGCTGGGCGGGCTCCTCCACACCGATCCGCATCGCCTCCAGCTGGGCGGCGAAGGCCAGCCCGCCGAAGATCGCCATCCCGGTCAGGTTGGCCCACAGCAGCAGGGCCATCATCCCGGTCAGCGCGCCGTAGGTCTGCCCGAACCCGTCGCTGTACTTGACGTATGCGGCGAGCAGCAGGCTCGCCAGCCACCACAGCGCGGTCGCGATGCCGGCGCCGAAGAACAGCCAGGACAGGCCGGGCTGCCGGCGCCGGGGCGCGTGCCGGAACAGCACCGCCACGGCCAGCACGGTCAGCCCGAGGCTGAGCGGCCAGCGGACCACGTCCCAGGCGGCGTTGGCGACGCTGCCCCAGGCGTAGTGCCGCTGCACTGAGTCGCCCATCGCCCGGCCGCCGACCAGGATGAGGAACCCGGCCAGCGCGGATGTGCCGGCGGTCACCGCGAGGACGGCGGCGCGGACGTACTTGGCCACGGCCGGGCGGTCCCGTTCGACGCCGTAGATGCGGTTCGCGCCCCGTTCGATCTGGGCCATGGTGGTGGTGAGCGCGACGAGGCCGGTCAGCAGGCCGAGGGTCAGCGCCAGCTCGCCGGCCCGTTCGGTGTGCTCGCCGTCGGCGAGCAGCTGCTGCACGACGGATTCGCTCTGGCCGGGGGTGAGCGCGAGCACCGTGTCCGCGACGACCTTGCCGCCCTCGTCGGCGCCGAGGTCGCTGATCAGGCCGGTGAGCGCGATCAGGAACGGCACCACGGCCAGGCAGAGTTGCAGGGCGAAGGCGCGGGAGTGGCTGAAGCCGTCGCCGTAGCGGAACCGGATGAACGCGTCCCGGAGCAGGCACCAGCCGCCGTGGCGACGCAGGGTGTGCCAGGCGTGGTCGGCGGAGAGTTCGTCCGCCGACATCAGCCGGGTCTCGGGGACCAGCTTGGTGCTACTCACGGCGGGCCTCCTCGACCAGGCGCTCACCGCGCTCGCCCGCCGCGTCGGCGTCCACCGACAGGTCGGGGTGGCGCTCGGGGCGGGCCACGCAGAGCCAGAGCGCCTCGGGCCGGATCTCCGCGGTGAGCGACCGGCCGGGCTCGATCAGGTCACCGTCGAGTTCCCGGGGCTGCGCCCGGTTGCTGGCGATCTCGACCTGCCGGCCGCGGAGGATCTCCATCCGGGGCACCCGGCCGCGCCGGCGGACCAAGGCCCAGGCCATGGCCAGCCAGTGGCCGAGCGTACGCGGGGTGAGCACCGCGACGTCGAGCCAGCCGTCGTCGGGTTCGGCGTCGGTGAGCAGGCGGACGCCGCCCTGGAGGCGGCCGACGTTGGCGACCAGGACGGAGCGGGCCCGGCGGCGCAGCGGGGGCTGGCCGTCGATCCGGATGCTGACCCGCATGGGCCGGTCCCGCAGGTGCTTCACGGCCCCCACCAGGTACGCGGGCCAGCCGATCCGCGCCTTGGTGGTCTCCGAGGTGGCGTCGAGCATCTGCGCGTCGAAGCCCATGCCGGCCATCACCGCGAAGCACTGGTCGCCGACGACCCCGACGTCCAGCCGCCGCATCCCGCGCTCGACGGCGATCTCCAGCCCCGCGGCCAGGTCGCCGGAGAGGCCGAGGTTGGCCGCGAGCAGGTTGCCGGTGCCCTGGGGCAGCACGGCGAGCGCCACGTCGGTGCCGGCGAGCGCGGTCACGCAGGCGCGTACCGTGCCGTCGCCGCCGCAGGCGAAGACGACCTCGGCGCCGGCCTTGACGGCTGCCTCGGCCTGGCCGCGGCCCGGGTCCTCGACGGTGGTCTCGTACCAGGTCGGTGCGGGCCAGCCGGCGGCGTCGAGGGCGCCGTCCACCGTCCGGCGGAACTGGTCGAGATCGGTCACCTTCACCGGGTTGACCACCACCGCCGAGCGCGGCGCGGGGTTGCCGGCGGTCACCAGCCGCTTGTCCGCTCCACCGTCCACGGCGCCAGTGTGCAGCAACTCCGACGGGTCAGCGACTCGGCGGCGACGGACGTTGCATGGACCGCAAACAGGTTTGGCCGTCGGCGCCACGGGTGGGCGTCGCGCGCCGCGTCGTCGGCGTCAGGCCGCCGTACGCAGCGCCGCCTCCACCCGACGGCGCAGGTCGTCGAGGTCGGCGCCGGCCTCGGTGAGCACCAGCGCGGCCAGGCCGTTGCCCTCGTGGAGCAGGCCGAGCAGGATGTGCTCGGTGCCGATGTGGCGGTGGCGCAGCCGGAGCGCCTCGCGCAGGCTGAGTTCCAGCACCTTCTTCGCCCGGGGCGAGAACCGGCCGTCGGCGAGCCGGCGCCGGCCCCAGCGCCGGCGGGGTGGGGGCACCGCCTCGCGCAGCGCGTCGGGTCCGAACGTCTCCTCGATCCGCGCGACGATCGCCGCGAGGTCGATGCCGATCTCCCGCAGCGCCGCCGCGTCGGCCTCGCCGAGGCCGTCGACGCCGCCGGCGGTGTGCCGGGCCACTGCGGCGCGGAGGTCCTCGGCCCGGATGCCGGCCTGCGCCAGCACCCGGACGGCCAGGTTGTCGCCGTCGGCGAGCACGCCGAGCAGCAGGTGCTCGGTGCCGACCGGACGTCGGCCCTCGGCGCGGGCCTCGTCGACCGCGTGCCGCACCACCGTCCGGGACCGGTCGGTGAACCGTTCGAACATCACGCCTCCCAGCTTCCGGGCACCGCCGGTCGTCCGGCGTGCTTCTTGTGGACCGCCTGCCGGCTGACCTCGAGCGCGTCGGCGATCTCCTGCCAGGACCAGCCCTGCCGTCGGGCGTTGTCCACTTGGACCACCTCGAGCCGCTCGAGCAGCCGGCGCAGGGCGAGGACGGCGCGGAGCCCGACCTTGGGGTCGGTGCTGCCGGCGGCCGCCGCGAGTTCTGTCGCCTGACTCATGCTGTCAACATAGGTTGACAACGCCCCGCTTGTCAACCGTGGTTGACGCTGGCGGGCCGACACGACGGCGACGCGCCGGGAACAGCCGCTGGTGGTGCTACGGTCCGCTGGTGTTCCGCCGCCGCTCGCTGGACCGACCGGTCGAGGCCCGCCAGCTGACCGTCGGGCGGCTCACGCTGGAGACGGCCGGCGGCAGCGTGGTCGGGCACCACTACCCGGAGAACTTCGACGTGCTGCACGTCGACCCGGAGCTGCCGCTGTTCGCGGTCGTCGACGGGATGGGCGACGGTGACGGCAGCCGGGTCGCCGGCGCCACCGCGACGAGCACCTTCGTCGAGCAGGTCCGCGCCGCCTGGCCCGCGGTCGGCGCGCGCGAGCTGCGCGCCGCGACCGCGGAGGCGCAGCTGCGGGTACGCCAGGCCGGGGCGGGACTGGCCGGGCTGACCGGCTGCACCCTGACCGCACTGGCCGTCGAACCCGACGGCGGGCAGGGCTGGCTCGTCCAGCTCGGCGACTCGCGGGCCTACCGGCTGCGCGACGGGCTGCTGGAACTGGTGACGGTCGACCACACCACGGCCTGGCTCGGGGTGGTGCACGGCTGGTGGCCGGCCACCTCACCCGAGGCGGCCCGGGCCCGCTACCAGCTGCTGCGCTACGTCGGCCACCCGGACCGGCCGGAGCCGGACGTGCTGGCCGTCCCGCTGCGTACCGGGGACACCTGGCTGCTCTGCACAGACGGGGTCAGCGACCAGCTCGGCTACCACCGGCTGCGGGACCTGCTGGCCGAGCGGGACCCGGCGCGGGCGGCCCGCGCCCTGCTGTCGGCCAGCCTGGACGAGGGCGGCGACGACAACGCCACCGCCGTGGTGATCCGCGTCCTGCCCGCCGTGCCCACCCCGCGCTGACCGCCCGCGCCGGGCACCCCCGGCGCGGTGACCGCTCCAGTTCCGCCGACCCGGTCCGGGCGGGCACCCCCCACGACTACCGTGGGTGAGGAGAGCGCGGTCGGGAGGTGAGGCGGAATGGCCGCACCCACCGAGGACGCGGTGGTGGTCGGCGTCGGCCGGTCGGACGAGGACCTCCAGGTGGTTCGGACGGCCGCCGTGGAGGCCGCCGCCCACGACCGCCCGCTGCACCTGCTGCACGCCTTCAACTGGGCGGCGGAGGCCCAGACGTCCGCCGCGGGCGGGCCGCGCGCCGCCGCCGAGAACCTGCTGGAACAGGCCGGACAGGTGGTCGCCGAGGCGGAGCCGGCGGTGCCGGTGAGCGGCGCGATCGTCGAGGGATCCCCGGTCGAGGCGCTGATCCGGGCCTCGGAGTCGGCCTTCCTGGTGGCGCTCGGTGACGGCGGGATGGCCGACTGCGCGAACTGCGTACCGACCGACGCGCCGGCCGTGCAGCTCGCCGCTCGGGCCGGCTGCCCGGTCCTGGTCGGCCGGGCCGAGCCGCCGCCACCGGGACCGGTGCTGGTCGGCGTGGACGGGTCGACGTCCTCCCACACCGCCCTCGGTTACGCCTTCGACTGCGCGGAACGCCGTGGGGCCCGGCTGCTGGCGATCTGGGTCGTCGAATCCGGCCGCCCCGGCGACGTCGACGATCTGCTCGCCGAGACGGTGGCCCGGTACGCCGCCCGGCACCCCACGGTGGCCGCCGAATGCCACACCGTCCGCGGCGACCCCGGCGCCGTCCTGGTCGAACAGTCCCGCTCGGCGCAGGTCGCGCTGGTCGCCGCGCGCGGCGACGAAGCCTGGCGGGGCATGCTGGGCGAGGTCAGCCAGTCGCTGCTCTACCACTCGCCGGCCCCGGTGATCGTCGTCCGTGGACTCGTCCCGGACGCGTACGGGCCGTGACGCCCACCGTCCCGGGACCTCCGGCCCTGACCGCCCCGACCCGCCGGGGGCGAAGCTGGACCTGCCCGGACGGGATATCCGCCTTCGGGCTGCAGAAGTCCCCGAGCCGCGAGAGGCTATGGCAGCATGGACACCGCTCTCGACCTGCACAGCCCACTGACCGAAGACGAGCTGCGCCGGCTTGACGCCTACTGGCGGGCGGCGAACTACCTCACCGTCGGGCAGATCTACCTGCTCGGCAACCCGCTGCTCCGCGAGCCGCTCAAGCCCGAGCACGTCAAGCCGCGACTGCTGGGGCACTGGGGCACCAGCCCGGGGCTCAACCTGATCTACGCCCACCTCAACCGGGTCATCGTCAACCGCGACCTGAACGTCATCTACCTCACCGGGCCCGGGCACGGCGGGCCGGCGATCGTGGCGAACACCTGGCTGGAGGGCACCTACAGCGAGCTCTACCACTCGGTGACCCGGGACGAGACCGGGATGGCCCGGCTGTTCCGCCAGTTCTCCTTCCCCGGCGGCATCCCCAGCCACGTCGCCGCCGAGGTGCCGGGTTCGATCCACGAGGGCGGCGAGCTGGGGTACGCCCTGAGCCACGCCTACGGCGCCGCGTTCGACAATCCGGACCTGCTGGTGGCCTGCGTGATCGGCGACGGGGAGGCGGAGACCGGCCCGCTGGCCGGAAGCTGGCTGTCCAACGTCTTCCTCAACCCGGCCCGGGACGGGGCGGTGCTGCCCATCCTGCACCTCAACGGCTACAAGATCGCCAGCCCGAGCGTGCTGGACCGGATCCCCGAGGACGACCTGCTCGGCCTGATGCGCGGCTACGGCTACCAGCCCCACGTGGTCGCCGGCGACGACCCGGTGCAGGTGCACCAGAGCCTCGCCGCGACGCTGGACCGGACGCTCGACGAGATCGCCGAGATCCAGCGGCGGGCCCGCTCCGGCGGCCAGGTCGAGCGCCCCCGCTGGCCGATGATCATCCTCCGTACGCCGAAGGGCTGGACCGGACCCCGGCAGGTCGACGGCAAGCCGGTCGAAGGGACCTTCCGCGCCCACCAGGTGCCCATCGACGGGGTACGCAAGAGCCCGGAGGCCCTGGCCGAACTGGAGCGCTGGCTGCGCAGCTACCGGCCGGAGGAACTCTTCGACGCCACCGGCGCCCCGGTCGCCGAACTGGCCGCGCTGCCCCCGAAGGGGGACCGGCGGATGAGCGCCAACCCGGTCACCAACGGCGGCCGGGTGCTGCGCGATCTCGACCTGCCGGACTTCCGCGCCTACGGGGTCGACGTCGAGCACCCGGGCGAGCCGGTGGCCGGCTCCACCGGCGTGCTCGGCCCGTGGATCCGTGACGTGATCACCGCCAACCCGCAGAACTTCCGGCTGTTCGGCCCCGACGAGGTCGCCTCCAACCGGCTCGGCGCCGCCTTCGAGGTCACCGACCGGGCGTTCGTCGGTGCGACGGTCCCCGGCGACGACCACCTCTCCCCCGACGGCCGGGTGATGGAGGTGCTCTCCGAGCACCTGTGCCAGGGCTGGCTGGAGGGCTACCTGCTCACCGGCCGGCACGGCATCTTCACCAGCTACGAGGCGTTCATCCACATCGTCGACTCGATGGTCAACCAGCACGCCAAGTGGCTGAAGGTGACCCGCGGCATCCCCTGGCGGGAGCCGCTCGCCTCGCTGAACTACCTGCTCTCCAGCCACGTCTGGCGGCAGGACCACAACGGCTTCTCGCACCAGGACCCGGGCTTCATCGACCACGTGGCCAACAAGAAGGCCGAGGTGGTGCGGGTCTACCTGCCGCCGGACGCCAACACCCTGCTCTCCACCATGGACCACTGCCTGCGCAGCCGGCACTACATCAACGTGGTGGTGGCCGGCAAGCAGCCGGCGCCGAACTGGCTGAGCATGAACGAGGCCATCCAGCACGCGCGGCGCGGGCTGGGCATCTGGGACTGGGCCAGCACCGACCAGGGCACCGAGCCGGACGTCGTGCTCGCCTGCGCGGGCGACGTGCCGACGCTGGAGACGCTCGCCGCGGCCGACCTGCTCCGCCGGCACCTGCCCGAGCTGAAGGTGCGGGTGGTCAACGTGGTCGACCTGATGCGGCTGCAGCCGCCCTCGGAGCATCCGCACGGCCTGCCGGACCGCGAGTTCGACACCATCTTCACCCGCGACAAGCCGATCATCTTCGCGTACCACGGCTACCCGTGGCTGATCCACCGGCTCACCTACCGGCGGACCAACCACGACAACCTCCACGTGCGCGGCTACAAGGAGGAGGGCACCACCACCACGCCGTTCGACATGGTGATGCTCAACGACCTGGACCGCTTCCACCTGGTCATCGACGTCATCGACCGGGTGCCCGGGCTCGCCCCGCGCGCCGCCCACCTGCGCCAGGACATGGTCGACGCCCGGCAGGCCGCCCGCGACTACACCCGCGAGTACGGCGAGGACGACCCCAGGGTCGCCGAGTGGCGATGGATCCGGGAGACCGAGCCCGGCCTGCGAGGCGGACAGTGAACCCGGCCGACGTCAGCCGCAACGAGATCCTGGTCGGCTACGACGGCTCCGCCGACGCGACGGTGGCCCTGAACTGGGCGCTGGACGAGGCGAGCCGCTCCGGCCGGCCGGTCCGGCTGGCGTACGTCTTCGAGTGGTTGACCGTGGTCGGCTGGATCGGGCCCGGGGTGGCGCCGGGGATCTGGCCCGACGAGACCGCCCGGCGCAAGGTCGAGGAACTGGTCCGCAAGGCGGCGGCGGATGCCGCCGCCGAGCGGCCCGGCCTCACCGTGCACGGCGAGGTCTTCGACGGCCCGCCGGCCCTGGTGCTGCAGGAACGATCCGCCGAGGCGGGGCTGCTGGTGCTCGGCAGCCGCGGGCACGGCGGCTTCGGCGGCCTGCTCGCCGGCTCCACCGCGGTCTCCGTCACCGCCCACGCGCACTGCCCGGTCGTGGTGGTCCGCCAGGGACAGGCGGCCCCCTCCGGGCCGGTGGTGGTCGGCGTGGACGGCTCCGAGTCCTCCCTACTGGCGCTCGGGTTCGCCGTCGAGCGGGCGGCCCAGCGGGACGCGCCGCTGCGGTTGCTGCGGGCCTGGGCGCCGCCACCCAGTGAGCGGTGGGTGGATCCCGGCTCCGCGCCAGAGGAGACCGAGGCCGCCGAGCGGGCGGCGGCCGAGGAGAGCCTGGCCCGGTGGCGGAAGACGTTCCCGGACGTCCCGGTCGAGCTCCAGGTGACCCCGGGCAACCCGGCCGCGCTGCTGGTCGAGGCGAGCCGCACGGCGCAACTGGTGGTGGTCGGCAGCCGGGGCCGGGGCGGGCTGCGGGGGATGCTCCTCGGCTCGGTCAGCCAGCAGCTCATCCACCACGCGAGCTGCCCGGTGGCGGTGGTCCGAGAACGCTGACCCTTGCCGGCCCCGAAGCAGTCGCTGGAGGCGGGACCGGTGAGTGGATGATGTCGGGCGGTCACCGGCCGTGGCCCGGGCCCCCGTCGGTGGGATTGAGCGAGAAGTAGTCCTCCTCTTCCTGAGCCAGGTGCAGCCGGAGCACGGCGTCCAGCCCGTAGAGCGCGGCCAGCAGGTCGGGCACCTCATCGCGGCGCAGCCGGCCGTCCGGGTGCTGGGCCAGGTGACCGCCGATCCGGTCCACCAGCCGGCTGATCTCCACGTGCCCGCGGCTCATCGTCGAGGTCGCCTCCTCGCTGCCCAGCGGGCCGGCCAGGGCCGGGTAGAGCTGGCGTTCCTCGGCCGCCTCGTGCGGCAGCACCTCGTCGACCAGGCGGCGGTGCACCTCCCGCAGCGCCGGCACGCACTCTGGCGCGTCGGGGCGGGTCGCCACCAGGTCCGCGGTGTCGCGCAGCCGGGTCAGCACGTCCCGTACCCCGCCGTGCTCGCCCGCGTACCGGTCGAGCATCTCCCGGGTCTCCGGCGGGACGTCCCGGTGTCGCAGACCGCCCCGTAGGGCGCGAAGGGCGTTGACGATCACCAGCACGTCGATGCCCTCCTGGAGGAACGCCCCGGCGACCGGAGGCAGGCCGCCGGCCGCGGCCGCCACCATTGCCACGACGGCCAGGCCCATCCCGACCGTGGCGCTCTGCACCGCGATGCGGCGCGCGTACCGGGCGATCTCGACGGCGTCGGCGAGCCGGTCCAGCCGGTCCACGGTGAGCACCGCGTCGGCCACGTCGGCCGAGGCGGTCGCCCCGGTGGCGCCCATCGCCACCCCGACGTGCGCCTCGGCCAGGGCCGGCGCGTCGTTGACGCCGTCGCCCACCATCACGGTCACCGCGCGGCCGGACTCCTCCTTGACCCGGGCCACCTTCGCCTGCGGCGAGCACTGGGCGATCACGTCGTCCACACCGACGATCCGGGCGACCTGCTCGGCGGTGCGCGGCCGGTCACCGGTCACCATCACCAGACGGTCCAGCCCGGCCTGCCGGAGCCGCCGCACGGTACGCCGGGCGTCGGGGCGTACCGGGTCCTCCAGCAGGATCACGCCGAGGGGACCCTGGTCGTCGCTGACCCAGACGGTGGAGCGGCCGGCCAGCTCGGCCCGTTCGCGGGCCCGACGGGCCCACTCGGGCGGCTCGCCGGCGAGCTGGCCGACCCGGACCAGCCGGCCGTCCACCCGGCCGGTCACCCCGCGCCCCGGCTCCTCGGTGACGTCCGTCGGCTCGGCCAGCGGCAGCCCCTGCTCCCGGGCCTGCCGGACCAGGGCGGCGGCCAGCACGTGCGGGGAGAGCTGCTCGACGGAGGCGGCCAACCGCAGCACCTCGTCCCGGTCGCCGCCGGGCGCCACCACCGTCTCGGCGGCCCGGGGACGGCCGGCGGTCAGCGTGCCGGTCTTGTCCATGAGCAGGGTGCGGGCCCGGCCCAGCAGCTCCAGCGACCCGCCCTCGCGGACCAGCACGCCGCGCCGGGCCACCCGGGACAGCCCGGACACGATCGCGATCGGGGTGGCCAGCAGCAGCGGGCAGGGGGTGGCCACCACGAGCACCGCCACCGCCCGGAGGAACTGCCCGGAGAGCAGCCAGGCGATCGCGGCCACCAGCAGGGTGAACGGTACGAACGCGGCGGCGTACCGGTCGGCGAGCCGGACCATCGGCGCCTTGTGCGCGGTCGCCTCCTCGGCCAGCCGGACGATCCCGGCGTACGTGCTCTCCGCGGCGCTCCTGCGGGCCCGCAGCCCGAACCCGGCCCCCGCGTTGACCACACCGCTGGCCACCTGCTCGCCGGCGGCGCGGGTGACCACCTGCGACTCGCCGGTGACCACCGACTCGTCCAGCGTCGCGGTCTCCTCGACCGTCCCGTCCACCGGCACCACGTCGCCGGGGCCGACCACCAACCGGTCCCCCACCGCCACCCGGTCCAGCGGCACCACCTCGATCCCGCCGTCCGGGGTACGCCGCCGGGCCTGCCGGGGCGCGCGCTCCAACAGCGCCCGCAGGTCGCGGCTGGCCCGGCGCTCCGCGTAGCTCTCCAGCGCCTGCCCGGTGGCGACCATCACCGCGATCACCGCACCGGCCAGGTACTCGCGGACCAGCAACGTGCCGACCAACGCCAGCACCGCGATCACGTCCACCCCGAACTGCCGGCGCCACAACTGCCGCAGCGTCGTCCAGGTGGCCGGCACCAGCGCTGCCACGGTCACCGCCGCCCAGACCAGCCGGGCCGCGCCCCGCAGCCCGCCGAGCCACAACCCGGCACCCACCAACACGGCCACCGTGAGCAGGGTCAGCGGCACCCACAGCCGCCAGTCCGTCCGGTGCTCCGGCACCGGCCGCTCCGGTACGCACTCGCGCGGTTCCGCCCCCACCTGCGGATCGTCTCAACGGCGCGGGCTGTGGGCAGGGCAACCGGGGCAATCGGGCGCGGGCCGAAGGGCCCGGATGTGGGGGACTCGCGTACCGTGCGTCCGCCCTGCGCATGCCAGAGGATGGAGCGGCAACGCCGCCCGGGACCCGGCCGGGGTGAGGCACGATGACGGAAACGGGAAAGGTCGTGACGATGAGCCACGAGACGCCGGCCACCGACCGCGCGCTGACCACCGCGCTCACCGAGGCCGCCGCGACGTCCGGTCGCGCCCCCTCGGTGCACAACACCCAGCCGTGGCGCTGGACGGTCCTCCCCGACGCGCTGGAGCTGCGGATGGTGCGGGAAGCCCGGCTCACCGCCACCGACCCGGAGGGCCGGCTGGTGACGCTGAGCTGCGGCGCGGCGCTGCACCACGCACGCGTGGCGCTGGCCGCCGAGGGCTGGACGGCGCTGGTGGAGCGGCTGCCCGACCCGGAGCAGCCGGAACTGCTCGCCCGGCTCACCGGGCTCCGGCACACCGGGGCCGACCCGGACGCGATGCGCCTCGTGCAGTGCATGCAGGTCCGGCACACCGACCGCCGGCCGGTGAGCGAGGAGCCGCTGCCCGGCCCGGCCCTCAACGAGATCGTGCAGGCGGCCCTCGCCGAGGGCGTACGGCTGGAGGTGCTGGACTTCGACCAGGTGATGGAACTGGCCGCCGCGGCCGGGCAGGCCGCCACCGTGACGGCGGAGGACCCGGAAACCCGCGAGGAGCTCGATTACTGGACCAGCCGGGCCGACACCGGCACCGGGCTGCCGCCCGAGGTGCTGCCCGAGCAGGCCCCGCAGACCACCGTGCCGGCCCGGGACTTCGGCCGTCCCGGCACCCTGCCGGTCGGCCCGGGGCACGACCGGGCGGCCGTCTACGGGATCCTCTGGAACGCCGAGGACGAACCGGACAACTGGCTGCGCGCCGGTGAGGGGCTCTCCGCCGCCTGGCTGACCGCAACCCGGCTCGGCGCGTCGCTGGTGCCGCTCAGCGGCGTGGTGGAGGTGGAGGGCACCCGGCAGACGGTGCGCCGGCTGCTGGCAGGGCTCGGCTTCCCCTACCTGGCGCTGCGGTTGGGGCTCGCGGACCCGGCGCACGCGGGGCCGCCGCACACCCCGCGGCTCCGCACCGAAGAGATCGTCGACACCTCGGCGGTCCGCGCCGGCAGCGCTTGACGAGCTCGTTCCCGACGTCCCCCGGGCGATAGCATCGGCCGGTGGCCAGCGCACCGAATCCACGGAACGAGCACGTCACCCCGTCGCTGGGGCTGACCCCGCTGTCCCGGGTCCGGCTCGACGAGCTGCTGCAGGAGATGCTCGACCGGGTCGGCGAGGTGGTCACCAGCCGGGAACGTCTGCGGGCCCTGCTCGACGCGGTGGTCGGCATCGGCTCCGACCTCGACCTGCGCAGCACCCTGCAGCGGATCGTGGCGTCGGCGTGCGAGCTGGTCGGCGCGAAGTACGGCGCGCTCGGCGTGATCGGCCCCGACCGGCTGCTGCACGACTTCATCATCCACGGCATCAGCCCCGAACTGCACGCCGAGATCGGTGAGCTGCCGCATGGCCGGGGCGTGCTCGGCCTGCTCATCGACGACCCCCGGCCGCTGCGCATGCCGGACATCACCCAGCACCCCAAGTCGTACGGCTTCCCGCCGCACCACCCGCCGATGCACAGCTTCCTCGGCGTGCCGGTGCGCATCCGGGACCACGTCTTCGGCAACCTCTACCTCGCCGAGAAGCAGGGCGCGGCCGAGTTCACCGAGGACGACGAGGAGATCGTGGTGGCGCTGGCCGCCGCGGCCGGCGTGGCCATCGAGAACGCCCGCCTCTACGCGCTGGCCCACCGGCGGGAGCGCTGGCTGGCCGCGACCGCCGAGATCACCTCGGTGCTGCTAGGCGAGGTACGGCGTACCGACGCGCTGACCCTGGTGGCCCGGCGAGCCCGGGAGGTCGCCGAGGCGGAGCTGGCCCTGCTGCTGCTCTATGACGAGGACGAGGGCCAGTTCACCGTCGAGGTGGCCGACGGCGCCGACGGGGCCGCCCGGGACCTGGTCGGTGTGGTGCTGCCCGCCACCGAGGCCACCTTCGCCGGCTCGGTCACCGAGGGCCGCCACGAGCTGCTGGCGAACCTCGCCGAGGCCGCTCCCTGGCCCCGGCCGGTGGTCGCCGGGCCGGCGGTGGTCTCCCCGCTCGCCGCGGCGGAGGCTCTGCACGGCGTACTGGTGATCGCCCACCGGCCCGACCACGGTCCCGTCGGTGAGGACGACGCCGCGCTGCTGAACAGCTTCGCCGGCCAGGCCGCGCTGGCCATGGAGCGGGCCCGGGGCCAGGAGGAGCGGGAGCTGCTGGTGGTCCTGGAAGACCGCGAACGGATCGCCCGCGACCTGCACGACGTGGTGATCCAGCGGCTGTTCGCCACCGGCCTGCAGCTGCAGAGCACCGCCCCCGTGGCGATGCGGCCCGAGGTGGCCAAGCGGATCAACGCCGCCGTCGACGACCTGGACGCCACCATCCGGGACATCCGCCGCACCATCTTCGAGCTGCGCACCCCGATGAGCGCCGCGCTGCGTACCGAGATCCGCGAGGCGATCGAGGTGGCCGCCGAGTCGCTGGGCTACCGGCCACACCTGGAGCTCAGCGGCCCGATCGACAGCGCCGTCCCGGACGAGCTGCGACCCGAGCTCACCGCCGTGCTGCGGGAGGCGCTGTCCAACGCGGTACGCCACGCGCAGGCCGACCGGGTGTCGGTGGCGGTGCGGGTCGACGCGGGCTGGGTGACCGTGATCGTCACCGACGACGGCGTCGGCTGCGACCCGGAGGCGGCCCGCAGCGGCCTGGTGAACCTGCGGGAGCGGGCCGAGCGGCTCGGCGGCGACTTCCAGCTCGGCCGGGTAGCCCCGCACGGCACTGAGGTGCGCTGGAGCGTGCCGCTGCGCGACTGACCGGACCGGCGGGCCCCGCCGACCGGCGTCCCGGCGGCCGGCGCGGTCAGCGCCGCGGGCCGAGCAGCCGGGTGGCCAGCACCGCCGCCTGGGTACGCCGTTCCAGGCCGAGCTTGGCCAGCACGCTGGAGACGTAGTTCTTCACCGTCTTCTCGGCGAGGAACATCTTGCCGGCGATCTCCCGGTTGGTAAGCCCCTCGGCCACGTACTCCAGGATCCGCCGCTCCTGCTCGGTGAGGGACTTCAGCTCGCGCGGCTCCTCGACGCCGCTGCGGATCCGCTCCAGCACCCGGGTGGTGATCGCCGGATCGAGCAACGACTGCCCGGCCGCCACCCGGCGGACCGCGTCCACCAGGTCGGTGCCCCGGATCTGCTTGAGCACGTATCCGGCGGCACCCGCCATGATCGCGGCGAAGAGCGCCTCGTCGTCCTCGTACGAGGTGAGGATCAGCCCCTTGATCGAGGAGTCCACGGCCCGGACGTCCCGGCACACGTCGATGCCGTTGCCGTCGGGCAGCCGGGCGTCCAGGATCGCCACATCGGGGCGGAGCGCCGGGATCCGGCGGGCCGCTTCCTGGGCGGAGCCGGACTCGCCGACAACCTCGATGTCGCCGCTGCTGGTGAGCAGGTCGGCCAGGCCACGACGGACGACCTCGTGGTCGTCGAGCAGGAACACCCGGATCATCCGTCCTTTCTACCCCGCCTCCCCCGCGCTGGGCACGGGCCGAAGGTCCCTACCGCGCCGCGGGGCAGACGGGCCCGCCCAGGTGGGACCTCCGGCCCTGCTCGCGAAGCCGCTGGTTGCCGCACCGTGGAACCAACCGGGAGGCGCGCACCACCTGCCACGGAAGGAGCACCACCATGACCACGGGATTCAGCGTCGAGCAGTTGCGGGCCGCCGCCAGCGACGCCGTCCGGGCACCGTCCCTGCACAACACCCAGCCGTGGCGGTTCCGGCTGCGCGACGGCGGGATCGAACTCTCCGTCGACCCGCTGCGCCGGCTGCCCGCCGCCGATCCGAGCGGCTGGGGCAGCCGGATCGCCTGCGGGGCGGCCCTGTTCAACCTGCGGCTGGCGCTCGCCGTGGCGGGCACGCCGGCCCGGGTCCGGCTCCGCCCGTACCCCGCCGACCCGGACGTGGTCGCGCGGCTGGTCCCGGACCTGCCGCGCCGCCCCACCCCCGCCGAGCAGAGCCTGTACGCCGCCATCGGCCGCCGGTTCAGCAACCGGGCCCCGTTCTGGCCCGACCCGGTCCCGGCCGAGGCCCGCTGGCGGCTCGCCGAGGCCGCCCGGGCCGAGCAGTGCTGGCTGGAGCTGGTGATCGGCGCCGGCCCGGTCAACGCGCTCGCCGAGATCGCCCGCAGCGCCCACCGGGTCCTCGAACGCGACCCCGCGTACGTGGCCGAGCGGGCCGAGTGGATCCGCGGCGAGCCGTCACCCGACGGCGTACCGGCCACCGCGGGCGGGCCGCGGAGCGAGCCGCAGGACCTGCTGCCGCAGCGCGACTTCGGCGGCCGCCACCGGGCACCGGGCCGGGACTTCGAGCCGGAGCCCCTGGTCGCCGTGCTCGGCGCGGCCGGGAACACCGCCACCGACCAGGTCATCGCCGGGCAGGCCCTGCAACGGGTGCTGCTCACCGCCACCGACGCCGGGCTCAGCGTGTCGCTGATCTCCCAGCCGATCGAGGTGCCCGGCGCGCGGGAGGCGCTGCGGCTGTCCCTGGGCCGGTTCGGCACCCCGCAGATGGTGATGCGGATCGGCTACGGCCAGCCCGGCAGCGCCACCCCGCGCCGCCCGGTCGGGGAGGTGCTGGACCTGCCAGTGGTGCCCGCCTGACCTGGCCGCGCCCGGTCCGGGTCCTGGCGTCGCCGCAGGATGGCGGCCGGCAGGTCCGGCGCCGTCAGGCCGTCGGGGTGAACCCGGCCAGCAACTTCGCCTCCCGCTCCGGGTCGAGCCCGACCGCCGCCCGAGCCGGCCGCCCGGCGCGGGGCGGCACCTGGCCGGCCTCGCGCAGCCAACGCCAGGTGTCGGCGACCGTCTCGGCGACCGGCCGGCAGACCAGCCCCGCCGCGTACGCCCGCTCCACGCCCCGCTCCTGCAACCACCGGTACGGGTGGCCCGCCGGAATCCAGATCGGCAGGTCGTTCCAGGGCTCCACGCCCGCGGCCAGGATCGGCTCCGGGTCCATCCAGCGCAGATCGGCGTCCGCGCCGGTCGCCACCACGGCCGCGTCGAGCAGCTCACCCATCGTCGCGTGCCCGGTCCGGCTCACCACGTTGTACGCACCGCCGACACCCTCGGCGCCCCGGTCCAGCAGCCAGCCGGCGAGATCCCGCGCGTCGACGTACTGCAGCGGAAGGTCGCGCGGGCCCGGGGCCAGCACCGGACCGCCCCGGGCGATCCGCTGCAACCACCACGGCAGCCGGCCGATGTCCTCGCCCGGCCCGAGGATCAACCCGGCCCGCGCCAGCAACGCCCGCTCCCCGTACACCTCCACCGCGGCCCGCTCCCCGCCCGCCTTGAGCTGCGGATAGCCACCGTCGACCGCGTCGGCCGCAGCGTCCACGACCGGCGCCTCCTCGCCCACGCCGGGCGGCACCGGCTCGGCGTAGACCGATCCGCTGGAGACGTAGACGTAGTGCGGCACCGCATCGGCGAGCGCACGGGCCGCGTCCCGCACCGCCCGGGGCGCGCCGTCCCAGGTGTCCACCACCAGGTCCCACTCACCGCCGGCGAGCGCCGCCAGCCCGTCCGGCACCGTCCGGTCCCCCTGCAACCGGCGTACGCCCGGCGGCACGTCACCGTGCAACCCTCGGTTGAACACCGTCACCGACCAGCCTCGGCTTGCGGCCTCGGCCACCACGGCCCCACCGACGAATCCTGTCCCACCCAACACCAGCAGTCGCATGCGTTCCACCCTGCCCCGCGCCCCGCTCCGCGGCGAGGGATGTTCACGGTGAGCGGATCTGCCCAGGGCAGAAGCTTCCCGCCGCCCCGCCGCCGACGCGTGATCGACTCCAGGTACGGGATGTGGCGGTATCGGCGTTGCCGGATACCGCCGTTTCCGCGACATGGAGTGGATCAACCGAGACTGGTCGCCGCAGCGTTCGCCGACCTTGAGCGCGGCGCTACGGCACGCGGACCAGGGAGGCGTAGGCGGCGCGCCCGACGGCCGTCTGGTCGGCTTCGATCGAGACGTAGACCCGTGCCGGCCAGGGCGCGCGCACGCTGGCCGTGGCCGGTGTCAGCTCGTCGCCGCAGGGCACGCGCAGGTCCGGGGAGTCGGGCGAGGGCGTGGGTCGGGGCGGTTTCGCGGTCGAGTCCCCGGCCCAGAATCGCGCACGGAGCGTCCCTTCGCCGACGCACAGGATCTCGAGCACGTAGACGCCGCTCTTGTTCTCGCTGTAACCCGTGCCGCTGAGGCCCAGATGGCCCCGCAGGACGCGATCGCCGCTGCTCATGATGATCGGCCCCTTGCCCTCACTCTTGCGCTTCCGGTTGTTCACGGAGTTGAGCCCGAGCCCGGCGGACGCTCTGGCCGCCAGGTGGTCGAGCTGGGCCGAGGAGAGCGCCGACGGGGATGGCGAGGGGCTCGGCGCCGCTGGCTGCGGGGCGGCGTCGGCGTCGACCAGGTTCGCCACCGCCGCGCCACCGGCCATCGCGATCGCTACGCTGGCGGCCACCGCAGCGACCCCGGTGCGGCGACGACGCTGCACCGTCCGCAGCGCCTGGGCGGCTCCCGGTGGACGGATGTGCGTCAGCGCCTCGGCACGCAGGAGAGCGAAGGCCTCGCTGGTCTGCTCCTCGGTGAACTCCTCAGCCATGCCGTACCTCCATCTGTGCGGGTCCGAGGCTCGCGGCGAGCGCAGCGCGACCGCGGTGGAGCCATGACCTGACGGTGCCCTCGGGCACCCCCTCACGGTCGGCGATCTCGGCGACTGGAAGGTCGGCGAGGTAGCGCAGTACCATCGCCCGCCGCTGCGCGGCCGGTAGCGAGGCCAGGGCCCCGATCAGGGCGATCCGGTCGGGTCCCGGCCCCTCGACGACCGGCTCACCGTGCTGGCGGCTGTGGAACGCCCGCATTGTGCGGATCCGCCGCCAACGGCTGGTCGCGAGGTTCCAGGCGACCCGACGGACCCAGGCAACGGGGTCGTCGTAGCCGGAGACCCGCCGCCAGCGCATGAGCGCCCGGCAGAAGGCCTCCTGGACGACGTCCTGCGCCTCGTGCCGATCGCCGAAGTAGGCGTACACCTGCACGGTCAGGTCGGCGTAGTGCGCCGCGTAGAAGTCGTCGAAGTCTGTCATCGACGACTACACGCAGGGGCGGGTCGTCACGCTGCAGGCTTCCAGGACGATTTTGCTCGCACCGTCGGCCGAACACGACGGGACGTACCGGAAAGGCGCGCAAGGGACGGGCGGCGAAGGCGCCCGACGGGGCTGGGGGCGAGGGTGACCGGCGCAGGGATCAAGCCTGACCGCCCGGAGCCGGTCACCTCGCCCCCAGCCCACGCCGCTAAGCCGGGCGGAGGATGAAAGTCCACGTGGTGGTGGTCGTGCTCGCCGCCGCCCCCACCGCCACGAGCCCGCCGTAGCTGCCGGCCGGCACGGTGCTCCCCGAGTCGGCGAGCAGCACGGTCACCCGTCCCCCGCCGGTCTGCGAGCTGTTGCTGCGTACCGCGACGCCGGAGGGCGGGGTCAGCATGGTGGACGCGCCGTCCCCGTGCAGCCAGTACGACACCCCCCAGCTCTGGTCCGCGGTCACCGACGCGTACGGGGTGGTGCGGGTGGCGGTGCTGGCCGGGTCGGTGGCCCGGGCGAAGACCGGCTCGGTCGGGGCCACCCCCCGGTACGCGGCCACGATCAGGTTGCCCTTGGACTGCGCGTCGAGGGCGACCCGTACGGTCGATCCGGCGTCGCCGGCCGCCGCGACCTTCCACCAGGCGGTGGTGGTGGCGAAGCCGCCGTCGAGGCGGTCGAGCTGGGTCCAGCCGGTGACCCCGGTGGGCTGCCCGGTGCCGGTGTGGGTGTTCTGGCTGAGCAGGAGCAGCAGGGTGTCGCCCGGCTGGACGGTCGACGGCACCGTCACGGTGTGGCTGGTCCAGTTGGCGTTCGCGGTGGCCTGCCCGACGAAGGAGATCCGCTCGGCGACCGGCGCGACGGTCACCTGGACGGTGGTGGTGGCGGTGGCGCCCCGGTCGTCGGTGACGGTGAGCGTGACCGGGTAGGTGCCGGCGGTCGGGTAGGCGTGCGAGGTGGTCGGCACCGAGACGGTGTCGGCGCCCGTCCCGTCGCCGAAGTCCCAGCGGTAGTCCTGGATCGCGCCGTCGGCGTCGGTGGAGCTGGCGCCGGAGAAGGTGCAGACCAGGCCGGCGCAGGAGGGTACGAGGTCGGCGACCGGCGGCTGGTTCGCGGTGCCGCCGGCGCCCTTGAGGATCTTGACGTAGTCGATGTCGCCGGCGAAGTAGTCGCAGGTGACCTTTACGCCGTCGCAGGAGCTCTTGCCGCCGATGGAGAGCTGCCAGTTGTTGGCGATGGTGCCGGTCGGGCCGGTCAGCCGGCTGGTCCGCACCCCGTCGACGTACATCTCCACGTAGCTGGAGGTGCGGTTGCAGGTCACGGTGTGCCACTGTCCGTCGGCGATGGAGACGTCCGTGTAGCCGGTACGCGAGGCGCCGTCGCCGCCGCGGAACAGGCACTTCGGCTTGCCGCCGGGGGCCTCGAACTTCCAGTAGCCGCCGGCCGTCGCGCCCTGTCCCTTCTGGAGGATGTTGCCGAAGGAGTACGTGGTCCGGTAGCGGATGGTGAACGAGAAGTCCCCCGCGTCGGGGTTGAAGTCGGTGCTGTGCGGGACCAGGTCCACGTGCCCCGGCACGTACTCCATGTCGCTGGGCAGGTGGGTGGCGAACCGGTGCCCGGTCGACCCGGCGTAGCGCACCCCGGTCACCACCTCGGCGCCGACGGTGCCGTTGCGGCCGTTGCCGCTGCTGTCCATGAGCACGGTCGACCCGACCGGCTCGTCCATGCTCCAGAACGCCACGGTGCGGGTGGCGGTCGCCTGGGCGGGTGATCCTCCGACGAGCACGCCCATCCCGGCCAGCAGGGCGGCGACGCCGAGCCGGCCGATGATGCGGGTGCCGCGTCGTACGGTGCCTGACCGCATGCGGTCGCCTCCTCTGGTCTGCGGATCCTCACCCTGTCACGGGCGATCCCGCGCCATCCATGGCCCGTTGGGTGGACCCGCGGGATGCCGTTGACGGAACGGCGGGTGACCGATGTGCCGGTGCGGGCGGCCCGATTGCGGCCGGCCGGGCACCGGCGACCAGCCGAAGGAGACGCCCGGCTGGGCTCGGCGAGCAGGCGGCCGGAGACCACCGCGGCGCCGCTGGCGCGGCGCGCCTGGTCCGCGGCCGGCCGCCGTACGTGGCGGGGCGGGTGGTTGCTGTGGGCGGCGTCGAGGCTGTCTCGAGGCCTGGTTGCTTCAGTCGATCGCCGAAGCTCGACGGCGTACGCCACGAGGACGAGCCGCGGTCGAGAAGACGCGCGTGGTGGGGCGCGCAACCACGAACAGCGTTCAGCACAGACGGCGGAGGCGAGAATTGACCAGGGAACGGGCCAGGGGAACGAGGAATGTGGCCGCCCGTGTCGGCGGGTGGAGCGCACGTCACCGGTGGTGGGCCATCCTGCTCTGGCTGGCGTTCGTGGTGCTCGCGACCGTCGTCGGCAACGCGGTGGGCACCACCCCGATGAAGAGCTACGAGGGCCAGAACGGCGACTCGCGCCGGGCCCAGCAGATCATCGACGAGGCCGGCTTCCCCGATGTGGCCGGTGAGATGGTGCTGGTCCAGGCCCGCGACGGGCGGATCACGGTGGACAGCCCCGAGTTCCGCCAGGCGGTGCAGGACGTCGCGAGCGCGGTCCAGGCCACCGGGCAGGTGGAGCACCTGCGCACGCCGTACGACCCGGCCGCCCCGGCACCGCGGACCGCCGACGGGACCACCGCGCTGGTGTTGTTCGACATGACCGGGGCCGGCGACACCGCGGACGAGCGGGTCCAGCCGGTCCTCGACGCGGTCGCCGGCGTGCAGGACCGCCACCCCGACCTGCGGGTGGAGCAGGCGGGCGCGGCCAGCATGCAGCGGCTGGCCGGCGTGGCGGTCAACGAGGACTTCCAGCGGGCCGAGGCGCTGTCGCTGCCGATCACCGCGCTCATCCTGCTGATCGCCTTCGGCACCCTGCTGCCCATGCTCATCCCGCTCGGGGTGTCGATGACCGCGTTCTTCGCCGCCACCGGCCTGCTGGCCCTGGCCAGCAAGCTGCTGCACGTGGCCGACACGACCACCAACATGATGCTGCTGATCGGGCTGGCCGTCGGCGTGGACTACTCACTGTTCTACGTGCGCCGGGAACGGGAGGAGCGGGCCAGAGGCCGGTCCAAGGAGCGCGCCCTGGAGATCGCCGCGGCCACCTCCGGCCGGGCGGTGCTCATCTCCGGCGTCACCGTGATCGTGGCGATGGCCGGCATGTTCCTCACCGGCCACGGCGTGTTCATGGGCTTCGCGCAGGGCACCATCCTGGTCGTCCTCACGGCGATGGTGGCCTCGGTGACCGTACTGCCGGCGGCGCTCGCGGTGTTCGGTGACGCGGTCGACGCCCGGGTGATCCACGGGATCGTCCGGGTGGTCACCCGCGGCCGGGTCACCTGGCCACGGCGACTGGGCGGCCGGGACGGCGGCGGCCGGGTGTGGAACCTGATCCTCACCGGCGTGCTGCGCCGGCCGTGGCTGTCCACCGTGCTCACCGTGGGCGTGCTCGTCGCGCTGGCGGTGCCCGCCGTCGGGATGCGGCTCGGCCAGCCCGGCATCGACGACCTGCAGGGCGACTACCCGATCGCGGCCACGTTGAAGGCGATCGACCGGGCCTTCCCGGGCGGCAACGAGCCGGCCACCGTGGCGGTCCAGGCGCCGGACGTGTCCAGCCCCGCGATGCAGGAGGCGATCGGGCGGCTCAAGGATCGGGCGCTGGCCACGGGCGTGGCGCACGAACCGGTGAGCGTGCAGGTGAACCCGGCGAAGACGGTGGCCACGGTCTCGCTGAGCATCGGCTACGGCGAGCAGGGCCGGAAGTCGGTGGCGGCGCTGCGGGAGACGATCGTGCCCGAGACCGTCGGCGCACAGCCGGGCGCGCGGGCGTACGTCACCGGCGCCATGGCCGCCACCGTGGACTTCAACCGGCAGATGTCCCGCACCGCGCCGCTGGTCCTCGTGTTCGTGCTGCTGTTGGCGTTCTTCCTGCTGCTGAGCAGCTTCCGGTCGATCATGGTGGCGATCCAGGCGATCGTGCTCAACCTGCTCTCGGTGGCCGTCGCCTACGGCGTGCTGGTGCTGGTGTTCCAGGACGGGCACGGCGCGGACCTGCTCGGCTTCACGCCGGGGGCGATCGTCAACTGGCTGCCACTGTTCCTCTTCGTCATCCTGTTCGGGCTGTCGATGGACTACCAGGTGTTCATCCTCAGCCGGATCCGCGAGGCGTACGACAGCGGGATGTCCACGGAGCGCGCGGTCACCCACGGCATCAAGGCCTCCGCGGGCGTGGTCACCAACGCCGCGCTCATCATGGTGGCGGTGTTCGCGGTGTTCGGCACCATGTCGCTGCTCAGCTTCAAGCAGATGGGCGTGGGACTGGCGGTGGCCATCCTGATCGACGCCACCATCGTGCGCGCCGTCCTGCTGCCGGCCACGATGAAACTGCTCGGCGACCGGGCCTGGTATCTGCCGAGCTGGCTCAACTGGCTGCCGACGCTGTCGCACGGTGAGGTGGCCGAGGAGAGGGAGGACGAGCCGGCGCCCGCCCGCGAGCCGGTCCCGGTGAGCTAGGAACGAAGGAAAGGACCCGCGCCCCGGCGCGGGTCCTTTCGGCGGGGTACGCCGTGTCAGCGGCCGTGTCAGGGTCGTGTCAGGCGGGTGACAGGCCGGGTGCCCATGGTGGTCGCATGACAAGTTCAGCGATTGCGGTTTCCGGGCTGCGCAAGGCATACAAGGACAAGGTCGTGCTCGACGGCATCGATCTGGATGTCCGGGCGGGCACGATCTTCTCCCTCCTCGGTCCCAACGGAGCGGGTAAGACGACGACGGTGAACGTGCTGACCACGTTGGTGAAGGCCGACGGTGGGTCGGTACGCGTCGCCGGACATGATGTCGCGACCGAGGCCAAGGCGGTGCGCGCGGCGATCGGGGTCACCGGCCAGTTCGCGGCGGTGGACGAGCTGCTGACCGGGCGGGAGAACCTGCAGCTGATGGTGGACCTGAGCCCGGTGCCCGCCAATGGCGGCAAACGGGTCGTCGCGGAGCTGCTGGAGCGGTTCGACCTGGTCGAGTCGGCGCAGAAGCCGGTGTCGACCTATTCCGGGGGTATGCGCCGGAAGCTGGATCTGGCGATGACGCTCGTCGGCAACCCGCGGATCATCTTCCTCGACGAGCCGACGACGGGGCTGGATCCGCGCAGCCGGCGCACGATGTGGTCGATCATCCGTGATCTGGTGGCCGACGGCGTGACCATTTTCCTCACCACCCAGTACCTCGAGGAAGCCGATCAGCTCGCCGACCGGATCGCGGTCCTCGATCAGGGCCGGCTGGTCGCCCAGGGCACTCCGGACGACCTCAAGCGCCAGATCCCCGGGACCCACGTCCTGCTCCGGTTCACCACCGTCGCCGAACTCGACGCGGCCGCGCGGGTCCTCAGCGACTCCACGCGGGACGACGAGGCACTGGCCCTGCGGGTGCCCAGCGACGGCGGGACGAAGTCGCTGCGGACTCTGCTGGATCGGCTCGACGAGTACGCGATCAGCGCCGAAGGCCTCTCCGTCCAGACGCCGGACCTTGATGACGTTTTCCTCGCCCT
Organism: Micromonospora sp. RTBAU3-60; assembly: GCF_054963695.1. Lineage (NCBI taxonomy): Bacteria > Bacillati > Actinomycetota > Actinomycetes > Micromonosporales > Micromonosporaceae > Micromonospora > Micromonospora sp. RTBAU3-60. The sequence continues at coordinate 92,947 of NZ_JBUEGB010000011.1, forward strand.
GACGGGCCGTACCACGGAGGTGGCTGCGAAATGAGCACCAAGTCCCATTCGATGGTCATGTTGCGTCGCAACTTCAAGCACATCGCCCGGAATCCGACCTCGGTGTTCAACGCGGTCCTGATGCCGATCGTGATCATGTTGATGTTCGTGTACATGTTCGGCGACGCCTTCAACGTCGGCGTCGACTACATCGACTACGCGACGCCAGGACTGATGCTGCTGGCCGTCTGCTACGGGCTGGGGTCCACCGCGACGGCGGTGAACTCCGACATGACGAAGGGCATCATCAACCGGTTCAAGGTCATGCACGTCTCCCGTGGCGCGGTGTTGACCGGCCACGTGATCGCCACCGTGCTGACCAACCTGGTCGCCATCGCGGCCCTCATCGGGGTGGCCTTCCTGCTGGGGTTCAGCCCGTCGGCGAGTTTCCTCGACTGGCTCGGCGCGATCGGCATGATCGTGCTGCTCGGCTTCGCGGCCAGCTGGCTCACGGTCGCTCTGGGGCTGTCGGCGAAGTCTCCGGAAACGGCGGGACTGGCCTCCGTGCCGCTGGTCATGCTGCCGTTCTTCAGCAGCGCGATCGTGCCGGCGGACAAGATGGGGCCGGGGCTCCGGCAGTTCGCGGAATATCAGCCCTTCACGCCGATCATCGAAACGCTGCGCGGTTTCCTCAACGGCGCACCGTCCACCGGCGACGTGATCCCCGCCCTCGCCTGGTGCGTCGGCATCGCCCTCGTCGGGTACCTGTGGGCGCGTTCCACGTTCACGAAGCGAGCGTGACCTCGACCAACTGACGCCAACTCGTCTCAGTGCCCTCCCGAGCCGCCTCGGCGAACCGCGCTTCGCCGAGGCGGCTCCGCGCCGTCTGCTCGACCCGGGCCGCATCCGGATGGGAACGGTCCGGCAATCCCCGCACACCGGCGCTCGCCGCGAGCAGCCGCGCGGCCTGCTCGGGCTGGTCGCGACGCAGCGCCAGGTCCGCAACCCCGACGAGCACCTGCGCGATCAACGGTGCGTAACCAGCCTCGAGCGCCGCCTGACACGCCGCCACACGATGCACACGGGCCTGGCCGATGTCGTCGGCCAGATAACCCAGCAGGTCGTGCGTCCCCGCCCGGACACCCGCCAGCTCAGCCTCGTCGCCCAGCATCGCCGTCATGACGCCGAGTTGCCGGTACGCCTCCCCGGCGTCACCGCGCCAGCGCGCGAGCTCCGCCTTCGACAGCGCCAGTTCGGCCAGCGCACCCGGCCAGGTGACCCGTTCCGCGAACCGTTGCGCCTCGGCTATGGCGGCCCCGCTGGAATCCTCATCGCCCAGCAACCAGTACAGCCGCGCCTGCCGCGACCGCATCCGGATGACGTCCTCGACGGCACCGACTTCGGTGACGACCGCGATCGCCTCTTCGTAGTGCTCGCACGCCGCGGCGAACTCACCGCGTACGGCGATCAGCTCCGCCAGCTCGGTCAGGGCGAACGAGATCCCGAACCGTTCGCCGAGGGCCCGGAACTCGACGAGCGCCCGCTCGAGATACGCGTCCACATCGCGCCCGTCCTGGCCGAGCCCGATCCGCATCTTGCCGAGGTGCAGCCGGGCCAGCGCGCGTACCCAGGGGTCCTCGTGGTCCAGCAACGGTTCCCACGCGGGCAGGAACGCATCCGGCGCCTGCAACATGCGTTCCAGCGGGACGACGAGCGCCATCCCCGGGTGGCTGCCTCGACTGCGCTGGCTGAACCGGTACGCCTGGTGGATCCACTCCGCCGCATGACGCTCGTCGCCCGGCCCCGAGTTCAGGAACAGCACGACGAGCGCGTACACCGTGGCCCGGATCTCATCACTCACCTCGCCGGGCGTCTCGGTGGCCGCGGTGATCAGCTCCATGCCCTCGGTCCGGTGGCCGCCGAGCCACCAGTACCAGCCGGCGCCCGCGGCCAGCCGCATCGCCGCATGCGCCTCGCCGGCCGCGAGCGCACCACGCATCGCGGACCCGATGTTGTCGTGGTCGGCCTCGAGTGCGGCGAGCCAGGTCAACTGCTCGGCGCGGCGCAGCTGCGGCTCCGCGGTCTCGGCGAGTTCGGTGAAGTAGGCCAGATGCGCGTGGCGCGCCAGGTCCGCCTCCCCCGCCTCGGCGAGCCGGTGCGCGGCGTACTCCTTGATCGTGCCGAGCATCCGGTAGCGCGGTGCGCCGTCGCCCTCGGCGACCAGCAGCGACTTCTCGGCCAGCGCGGTGAGCAACTCGAGCACCTCCTCCGGCTCGACCGCGTCGCCGGCGCAGACCCGCTCGGCCGCTTCCAGGCTCGCCCCGCCCGAGAACACCGAGAACCTGCGCAGGACCGCCCGCTCGGCGTCGGTCAGCAGCTCCCAGCTCCAGTCGACCACCGCGCGCAGCGTCCGGTGCCGGGGCAACGCGGTACGGCTGCCACCGGTGAGCAGGCGGAACCGGTCGTCGAGCCGGTTGGCGAGTTGATCGATGGACATAGTGCGCAACCTGGCCGCCGCCAGTTCGATCGCCAGCGGCATCCCGTCCAGCGCCCGGCAGACGCGCGCCATCGCCGACAACGTGTGAGCGTCGACCGCGAGATCCCGGCGCATCGCGCTCGCCCGGTCCCGCAGCAACCGGACGGCGGGAGAGGACTCGATCTCGCCCGGGCCGGCGTCCCCGTCGGGCAAGGCCAGCGGCGCGACCGGCCACAGCGCCTCACCGGTGATGCCGAGCGGTTCCCTGCTCGTCGCCAGGATCCGCAGCCGCCGGCACTCCCCGAGCAGTCGATGGGCGAACGCCGCCGCCGCCTCGATCACGTGCTCGCAATTGTCCAGGATCAGCAGCGCCTCCCGCTCGCGGATCGCGGCGATGAGCCGGTCGATCAGCTCCATGTTCGGCGCCTCGCCGAGCAGAGCGTCCCGGAGGCCGAGCCCGGCGAGCGTCGCCTGCACCACGTCACCGTCGGCGCCGATGGCGGCGAGCTCCACCAGCCAGGCGCCGTCCGGCAGGTCGTCGAGCAGGCTGCGCGCGGTTTCCGTGGCCAGCCTCGTCTTCCCCGAGCCGCCCGGCCCGATCAGGGTGGTGAGCCGGTGTTCGGCGACGAGTGCGCCGACCTCGGCGACCACGTCGTCCTTGCCGATGAAGCTGGTCAGCTCGGCACGCAGGTTGGTCCGCCGGCTCTCCTCCCGCCGTCCCAACTCGCCCCGCAGCAGGGCGACGTGCAGTGCCGAGAGCTCCGGTGAGGGGTCGACGCCCAGCGCGTCGGCCAGGGCTTCGCTCGTGCGCTGGTACACGAGCAACGCCTCGGTGTCGCGACCGGCCATGGCGAGGGCACGCATCAGCGCGATGACGAGCCGCTCCCGCACCGGGTGGGCGGACACCAGGTCGGTCAGCTCCGCGATCAGATCGGGGCCGTGGCCGACCTCCGCGTCGAACCGATCCTCCACGGCGGTCAGGCGTAGCCTCTCCAGCCGGGTGACCGCCGCGTCCAGCGCCGGGCTGTCGGGCAGGCCGACGTCCTGCATGGCCGCACCGCGCCACAGTGCGAGGGCCTCGCGCAGCCGCCGTACCCGCTGCGGACCCTCGCCGTCGCGGGCCTGGTTGACGAGCCGTTCGAACCGTACGGCGTCAACGGCGTCGGGTTCCACCGTCAACCGGTAGCCGTCCGGCTGCCCCTCGACCGACCCCTCCGGGAGCACTTTCCGCAGCCGGGAGACCAGGCGTTGCAGGGCGTTCGCCGCATCGGCCGGCGGGTTTTCACCCCAGATCCAGTCGACGAGTGCCGCCTTCGGGACTACGTGACCAGGGTTGAGCGCGAGGGCGACCAACAGCCCGCGCAACCGCGCACCCGGCACCTCGGCTGAGACGCCCCCGTCCGTGCGAACCTCGAACGGTCCAAGCATCCCGATCTGCACCTGGCAGATCTTGCCACGGGCGGTTGACCGGCTCCCACCTGCTGATGCGGCGCGGAAAGCACATGGCTCGCCAACGGAGCCAGTAACGCAGCGAAGGCCCAGCTCAACGAGCCAGGCCTCCACCTGTGCGAAATGTCCATATTGTGTGGTGGGCGATACTGGGTTTGAACCAGTGACCTCTTCCGTGTCAAGGAAGCGCGCTCCCACTGCGCCAATCGCCCGAACGCTCGCCGAGTTGACACACCGGCGGCGGTCGGCCCCGCGAGGGGCGGATCGCGAGCGGACGACGGGACTCGAACCCGCGACCCTCACCTTGGCAAGGTGATGCGCTACCAACTGCGCTACGTCCGCGTTGTCGCCGGCTCTCGTCGGCGACGGGTAGAACTGTACCCGATGACAAGATCGTCGCACGGGAGCCCCCACCCACGCCGCCGCCCCCGGTGATTGCGCTGGTCGCCGCCGGGGTACTGACTCCACTCGGCAGCACAACCCGCCCCCGGAGAAGGAGGCTGTCGTGGGAATCGGCACCAGCATCTTCCTGATCGCCGTCGGCGCGATCCTCACCTTCGCCCTGGACGCCAACATCGGCGGGGTCAGCCTGGACGTCGTCGGCTGGATCCTGATGGCGGCCGGCGTACTCGGCCTGATCATGACCACGCTGGTCTGGGGCCGCCGCCGCGAGGTGGTCACCACGGCCGAGCCGGTGGAGTACCGGCGGGTCGAGGAGCGTCGGGACACTGCCCCGCCGCTGTGACCGTCCGGGGGCCGAGGGAGCTGATCGGTCCCCGACCTGAGGCACGCGTACGGGGGCGCCGGCCAGCGCGGCCGGCGCCTCCGTTTCGCCTGCCCGGTCAGCCGCGCATCAGCTCGTTGAGCGTGCCGTAGTCGAGGGCGTCGGCCAGCGCGCCGTACGTACCGGCGGCCAGCGCCTCCTCGGCGGCCCGGCGGGCCACGGCGTACGCGGCCTGGGCGACCGACGAGCCGAGGCTGATCCGGGCCACCCCCAGCTTCGCCAGTTCCGGCACGGCCGGGGCGCCCGGTCCGGCCATCACGTTCAGCGGGGCCGGGATCGCCTCGACCAGGGCGGCCACGGTCGCCGGGTCCACCACGCCGGGCACGAACACCCCGTCGGCGCCGGCGTCCAGGTACGCCTGGGCCCGCGCCACCGTCTCCGGGAAGCCGCCGGCACTCCGCAGGAACGTGTCGATGCGCGCGTTGACGTACAACGGAAGGCCGGCCCGGTCCGCGGCGGACCGGGCGGCGGCCAGCCGGGCGCACTGCTCGTCGACCGCGCGCAGCGGCGCCGCTCCGTCGTGCTGGGCGTCCTCGACGTTCACCCCGACCGCGCCCGCCGCGATCACCGCCTCGACGGTCACGGCGACCTCGTCGGCGGTGTCGCCGTACCCGGACTCGATGTCGGCGGTGACCGGCAGGGGCGCCGCCGCGACGACCCGGCGGACCAGGTCGACGGCGGCCGCCCGGCCGAGGGCGTCGCCGTCCGGGGCGCCGAGGCTCCAGGCGACGCCGGCGCTGGTGGTGGCGACCGCTCGGGCGCCGGCGGCGGCGACGATCCGGGCACTCGCGGCGTCCCAGGCGTTGACCAGGACCAGCGGCTCGCCGGGGAGGTGCAGGGAACGGAAGTGCAGGGCTCGACTCTGGTGATCGTTCACCCGGCCAGTCTGGGTCCGCGCCGCCGGCGGACGTAATGTTTCAGTCCCAGCTGAAACGAAGGAGGCGGCATGGTCGCGATCGGCCTGTCGGCGGGGGCCGTGGCACGGGTCCGGTTCGCCCTGTCCTGCCTCTGGGAGGCGGTCGCCAGCGTGCGGGTGCTCCGCGACCCGGGCCAGCACGCGATCCACCTGCCCTGGGCGAACCGGGTCCGGCCGCGCCTGGCCGAGGCGGGGCTGGTCAGTCCGGGCGGTGGCCTGCTCTGGCACCTCGTCCCGCCCGCGCCCGGATACCTGGCCGACTTCCTCACCCCGCCGCCCGCCGGCCTGGCCCCCGACCTCGGGCAGGAGTTGGCCGCGCTGCGCGCCACCCCGCCGGAGACCGTCCGCGCCCACCTGGACCTCTACCCCGGCCCGCGGCCTCCGGCCCTGTCCGCCCTCCACGCCGATCCGGAGGACGGGCTGCACCGGCTCGCCGAGGAGATCGAGGCGTACTGGCGGCTGGCCCTGGCCGGCGACTGGCCCCGGATCCGGGCGCTGCTCGAGGCGGAGGTGTTCCGGCGGGCCCGCCTGCTGGCCGAGGACGGCGCCGCCGGGCTGCTCAACGACCTGCACGAGCGGGTCCGCTGGGAGGACGACGCCCTGCTGATCAGCCAGCGGCACTGCGCCGCCCCCGACGTGCCGGACGGCAGCGGGCTGGTCCTGGTGCCGTCGGTCTTCGCCTGGCCGTCCGTGCTCAGCATCTCCGCCGGGGACGTGCCGCAGCTGGCGTACCCGGCGCGGGGTCTCGGCGCGCTGTGGGCGTGCCCGCCGACCGCGCCGGACGCGCTGGGTGCCGTGCTCGGCCGGGGGCGGGCGCGGCTGCTCGCGGCGCTGGACGCGCCTCGGTCGACCACCGACCTGGCCCGGCGCACGGGTCTCTCCCCGGCCGGCGTGTCGCAGCATCTCACCGCGCTGCGCGCGGCGGGCCTGGTGGTGACGCATCGGCAGGGCAGGTCACTGCTGAGCAGCCGGACGGCGGTCGCGGAGGCGCTGCTGACCGCGTCGGCGTGAGCGGCGCAACCGGACACCAGGAACAGAAAGGCTCGTCACCGGACTCCGGTGACGAGCCGTCTGCTCATCGAACTGGTGGGCGATACTGGGTTTGAACCAGTGACCTCTTCCGTGTCAAGGAAGCGCGCTCCCACTGCGCCAATCGCCCTCGTCTACTGCCGAGGTGGAGACGGGATTTGAACCCGTGTACACGGCTTTGCAGGCCGTTGCCTCGCCTCTCGGCCACTCCACCGAGGTTGCCCCCGACATGCGTGGCGGCATCTCCGAGCGGACGACGGGACTCGAACCCGCGACCCTCACCTTGGCAAGGTGATGCGCTACCAACTGCGCTACGTCCGCATGCCCCCGGTTGTTACCCGGCGACGGATGAGAACTTTAGCCGAGCCGGGGAACGGTTGCCAAATCGGGTCCCGTTCCGGGCGCGTCCGGGTGATGGCCCGGCTCATCCTCGCCAAGCTTCCCAGAGGGGCGGGAGCCGGGCGAGGGAATATCGATTACCGACACGCCGGGCGGGACTGTCCGGCTTCCGACTGTCGGGGGTACGACCGGCCGCGTCGGTAACTCCTCGTGGTCACATCGATGGGTTACGGTAGCGATCGTGACGAGACGCGCCGCCGAAATCCGCCTGGATGCCCTGCTTCGCACGGCCTGTGACGTGATCGCGGAACGTGGACTCGCCAACACCCGCACGGCCGACGTGGCGGAGGCCGCCGGGGTCAGCCAGGCGCTGGTCTTCTACCACTTCGCCACCAAGGACCGGCTGCTCGCGCAGGCGTTCGCGTACGCCGTCGAGCAGAACTTGGCCCGGCTCGACGCGGTGCTCCGCTCCTCCGCCCCGCCGCTGACCAAACTGCGCCGGATGCTGCGCCTCTACGCCCCGACCGGCCGGTCGACCTCCTGGTCCATCTGGATCGACGGCTGGTCCGAATCGCTGCGCACCCCGGAGCTGGAGAAGCTCTCCCGCCGGCTCGACCTGCGGTGGCGGCAGGACCTCGCCGCGGTGATCACCGCCGGGGTCGCCGACGGCACCTTCGACTGCCCCGACCCGGCGGGCGCGGCGTGGCGGATCAGCGCGGTGATGGACGGCCTCGCCGTGCAGCTCGCGGTGCACGAGCGGGTGATCACCCGCCGGCAGATCGCCGAGTGGATCCGGCTGGTGGCCGCCCGGGAGCTGGGCCTGGAACCCGCCCAGCTCGACTGACCGGGCCGCTCACCGCGGTCCGCTGGGCCACCCGCTCACCACCGCCTCGCCCTCCGTGATGAACCGGTCACGCGTACCCGCGAAACGTCCGGGATCGCCGACGGGCGGCGTCGCGGCGTACGACAGAATCAGCCGGTGTCCGACCTGTCCGCGGCCTTCGTCCGGCTGCACGCCCGGCTCGCCCCGGTCGCTTTCGTCCCCGAGGTGCGGCTGCACCAGGCCGACGAGCCGATCGGCCTCTGGGAGCTGACCGAGGGCGAGTTCCACAGCGCGCAGCCCCCACCGTTCTGGGCCTTCGCCTGGGCCGGCGGGCAGGGGCTCGCCCGGTACGTCACCGACCACCCCGACCTGGTCGCCGGGCGGCGGGTGCTCGACCTCGCCGCCGGCTCCGGCCTGGTCGCCATCGCCGCCGCCCGCGCCGGCGCCGCCGCCGTCCGGGCCGTCGAGGTGGACGAGCGGGCCGTCGCGGCCGTCGCGCTCAATGCCGAGGCCAACGGGGTACGCGTCGACGCCGAGCTCGGCGACATCCTCGACGACGACGCCGGGGACGCCGAGGTGGTGCTGGCCGGCGACGTCTTCTACAGCGAGGCGATGGCGCGGCGGATGCTGCGCTTCCTGCTCCGGGCCGCCCGATCCGGGGCCCGGGTGCTGGTCGGCGACCCGGGCCGGGCGTTCCTGCCCCGCGAGCGCTTCCACCGGCTGGCCACCTACGACGTGCCGGTGCCGGAGGCGCTGGAGAGCGTACGGGTGAAGCACACCACGGTGTGGGAGTTGAATCCGGCTCCGCCGGGAGCCGCCCACTAGCGTGACGGCGTGCTGTTCCGGGGCTGGGGGAAGTCCGTCGACGGCGGATGGCCCGAGGTGGCCACCGTGGTCGACCACGTCGGCGTGCCGCACCTGGTGGTGACCCGGCACGCCCTGATCCGGCAGCTGCTCACCGACCCGGAAACCTTCCGGCCGGACAACGCCCTCGACGCGGTGACCCCGATCCCGGTGGCCGCCCTGCGGGTCCTCGCCGGCCACCGGTTCCGGCTGCCCCCGACCCTGGCCAACAATTCCGGGGCCAGCCACCCGGAGATCCGCGGCATCGTCGCCGACGCGCTGCACCCCACCCGGGTCGCCGCGCAGCAGCCCTGGCTGACCGACCTGGTCCGGCGGCGGGTGGCCCGGATCGCCGCCGCCCTCGACGCGGGCCAGCCGGTCGACCTGTACGCCGAACTCGCCGCCGACCTGCCGCTGCTGGTGCTGGCCCGCCTGGTCGAGTTGCCGGACGCCCCGGTCGGCGCGGTGAAGGACTTCGCCCGGGCCGCCCTGGAGCTGTTCTGGGCCCCGCTGGACGAGGATCGGCAGCTCGCGCTCGCCGCCGAGGTCGGCCGGTTCCACACCGTGCTGCGCGCGTTCGCCGCTACCGGCGGCGGGCTGGCCGCCCGGCTGCGGGACGCCGGGCACTCCCCCGACGTGGTCGTCGGCGCACTCTTCTTCCTGCTGGTCGCCGGCCAGGAGACCACCTCGCAGTTCCTCACCCTGCTGCTGCACCGGCTGGCCGGCGAACCCGCGGTCCGCGCCGGGCTGCGCACCGGCGAGATCCCGGTCGCCGACGTGGTCGAGGAGGGGCTCCGCCTGGAGCCACCGATCGTCACCTGGCGGCGGGTGGCGGCGGTGGACACCACGCTGGGCGGCACCGCCGTCGCCGCGGGCACCAGCATCGTGGCCTGGCTGGCCCGGGCCGGACGGGACCCGGAGGTGGTCGCTGCGCCGGGCGAGTTCCGGCCCGGGCAGCGCGGCTCCCGCCGGCACCTGGCCTTCGGGGCCGGGGCGCACCGCTGCGTCGGGGCGCAGTTGGCCCGGATGGAGGCGGCGGTGGTGGTCGCCGAGGCGGCGCCGCTGCTCGACGGGGTGATCGTGGTCCGCCCGCCGTGGTGCCCGGACAACCTCACCTTCCGGATGCCGGACGCGTTCGTCGTGCGCCGGGCCTGACGAAAGTCAGGGTGGGCCGACGCCGATCGGCAGCGGTGCGGCCACCCGCCCGCTGCCTAGCGTCGGAGCATGATCACACTACGTGGGTTGACGAAACGGTTCGGGACGGCGACCGCGGTCGACGACCTGACCGTCGACATCGGACCGGGGCAGGTGACCGGCTTCCTCGGCCCCAACGGCGCGGGCAAGTCCACCACCATGCGGATGGTGCTCGGGCTGGACCGGCCGACCGCCGGACGGGCCCTGGTCAACGGCCGGCCGTACCGGGAACTGCGGCATCCGTTGCACGAGGTGGGCGCGCTGCTGGACGCCACCGGCATTCATCCGACCCGCTCCGGCCGGTCCCACCTGCGGGCGATGGCCCGCAGCAACGGCATTCCGGCACGGCGGGTGGCCGAGGTGCTCGACCTGGTCGGCCTGGACGGGCGCGCCGCCGACAAGCCGGGACGGGCGCTGTCGCTGGGCATGGGCCAGCGGCTCGGCATCGCCGGCGCGCTGCTCGGTGACCCGCCCGTGCTGCTGCTCGACGAGCCGGTCAACGGCCTCGACCCGGACGGGGTGCGCTGGATCCGCCGGCTCACTCGGACCCTCGCCGACGAGGGACGGACCGTCCTGCTCTCCAGCCACCTGATGAGCGAGATGCAGCAGACCGCCGACCGGGTCGTCGTGCTCGGCCGGGGCCGGCTGATCGCCGACGCTCCGCTGGCCGAGCTGATCGCCGCCAGCCCGGCCGCGTCGGTCCGGGTACGCGGCCCCGAGCCGGCCGGCCTGGCGGCGCTGGGCGCCCGGCTGACTGCCGAGGGGGCGACGGTGACCGGGTACGACGCGGACGGGCTGACCGTCACCGGCGCCGCCGCCTCCCGGGTCGGTGACCTGGCGTACGAGCTGGGGGTGCGGGTGCACGAGCTGACCCCGCTGGCCGCCTCGCTGGAGGAAGCGTTCCTGGAACTCACCGCCGACAGCGTCGAGTACGCCGCCGGCCCGGCCGGAAGCGAGACCCGATGAGCACCCTGTCCACCGTCCCGCCGACCGCCCGGCCGGCGTCCCGGCCCGCCCCGACGACCGGCCCGTTCGCCGGCGCCGTCGCCGCCGAATGGACCAAGCTGTGGTCGGTCCGGTCCACTTGGTGGACGATGCTGGCGGCGGCGCTGACCATGGCGGCCACCGCCGCCCAGCTCGCCATCTACGCCGTCAACGCCAACACCGACGACGACCCGGCGGTCAACCCGGGCGTGCTCCCGGTCGGCGACATCGTGACCGGTTCGCTGGAACTCACCCAGTACGTCGTCCTCGCCCTCGGGCTGTTCGCCGTCACCAGCGAGTACGCCACCGGCACCATCCGCACGACGCTGCGCTGCACCCCGTCCCGGGGCCGGGTGCTGCTGGCCAAGGCGGTGGTGGTCGCCGTCGTGACGTTCCTGCTCGGGCTGCTGCTCGGCGGCATCGGCGCGGCGGTCGCCGGGCCGGTGCTCGGCGAGTGGGGTCGCGCCCCGCTCGCCGGCACCCTCGGTGACGTGACCGCCTCGGCCGCGTACCTCGCGCTGGCCGGCGTGCTGGCGCTGGGGCTGGCGGCGGCGCTGCGCGGCGCGGTGCTCACCCTGACCGTGCTCTTCGCCCTGCTGATGATCGTGCCGCTGTCGCTGCAGGAACCGGGGATCACCGTGCTCACCCGGCTCGCCGACGCGTTCCCCGGCGTCGCCGGCAACCACTTCCTCGCCGGCGACACCGAGCCGTACCCGGCGGCGGTGGGACTGCTGCTGCTCGCCGGCTGGGCAGCCGCCGCCCTGGCGCTCGGCCGGTACGCGCTGGCCCGCCGGGACGCGTGAGCGAGCAGCGCGAGCGAACCAACGAGCTCGGCAGGGCCCCTCGCGCCGCCACGGAAGCGGGGGCGTGAGCGAGGGCGGGGCTGGTCACCCGGACGGCGGGACCAGCCCCGCCTCGTACGCGAGGATCGCCGCCTGCACCCGGTTGCGTACGTCCAGCCGGGTGAAGATGCTGGTCAGGTAGCTCTTCACAGTGCCCTCGACGAGGTGCAGCCGGCGGCCGATCTCGGCGTTGGACAGTCCCGCCCCGACCAGGGCCAGCACCTCCCGCTCCCGGTCGGTCAGCCCGGCGAGGCGGTCCCGGGCGGACGGACCCCGGGCCATCCGCCCGCCGCTCAGCTCGATCACCCGGCGCGCCACCCGGGGCGACAGGTACGCCCCGCCGTCGGCCACCGCCCGGATCGCGGCGAGCAGTTCCCGGGGATCACCGGACTTGAGCAGGAACCCGCTCGCCCCGTGCCCGAGTGCCCGGGCGATCAGGTCGTCCTCGCCGAAGGTGGTCAGCATGAGCGTGGCGGTCTCCGGCACCAGTCGCCGGATCTCCTCCGCCGCGCTGATCCCGTCCCACCGGGGCATCCGGATGTCCAGCAGCGCCACCCGCGGCCGGTGGGCGCGGACCAGTTCCACCGCCGCGCGGCCGTCGCCGGCCTCGCCGACCACCTCGATCGCCGGGTCGGCCGCCAGGATGGCGCGTACCCCGGCGCGGACCATCGCCTCGTCGTCGGCGAGCACCACCCGCAGGGGGCGCCCGTGGTCGTCGGTCACCGCGCGATCCGCTCCTTGCTGGCCAGCCGGCCGTCGGAGAAGCAGAGCCGCCAGGTCGGCTCCGCGAAGGGAAAGTTGCCGTCGGTGTAGTACTCGCAGGTCCCCGGCTCGTCCGCCGTCGGCGGGGCCGCCTGCCGCCGGGGCAGCCCGAGACCGTCCCGGGGGTCGCCGACCTTCAGCCGCTCGTACCCGGCCCGGTCGAGCACCGCGCCCGCCGTGGCGAGCGGGTAGTAGACCAGGGCAAGCACCAGCCCGAGGACGACCGGGGCGCCGAACGCCGTGAGCAGGCTGTGCCGCACCCGGCGGCGGGCGTCCCGCAGCCGCCGTTCCGCCTCGCCGGCCCGGTCGCCGGCCGGAACCGCCACGATGCCCCGCCGCACGTCGGCCGCCCCCCACGACCCCTCCCCGCCCGGCGCCGGATCGGGCGGAACCGGCAGGCCCTTCCCGCCCGGCTCCGGGTCGGCCGGCAGCGGCGCACGATCCACGCCGGGCGCCGGGTCGGGGGCCAGCGGGAGCCGGGCCCGCACCGCGAAGCCACCGGCGCACGGACCCGCGTCGAGGACCCCGCCGGCGAGCCGGGCGCGCTCGCGCAGGGCGAGCAGGCCCGAGCCGTGCGAGGCCGGCCCCGGCAGCGGATCGGCCGACGGCCTGGCGTTCACCACGCTGACCGCCACCTGACCACCGGTCCGGTCGACGGTGACGGTCACCGGGGCGCCGGGCGCGTAGCGGGCGGCGTTGGTCAGCGCCTCGCGGACGACCCGGTGCACGGTGTGCCCGGCCAGCGGGGGCAGCGCGTTGACGTCGGCGGCCACCCGCAGCGCGACCGTCATCCCCGCGTCGCGGGCCCCGGCCACCAGTTCCGCCACGGTCTCGTCCGCCGGGCGCAGCGAGCCCGGCCGGTCCTCCCGGAGCACGCCGATGATCTCCCGCAGCCGCTCGGTGGCCGCGGCCACGCTGGCGCGCAACTCCCCGGCGGCGGCCCGGTGCGCGGGGGCCAGGTCGGCCGCCACCTCCAGCGCGGCGGCGCGCAACGCGATCAGGCTCAGGTCGTGGCCCAGCGAGTCGTGCATCTCCTGGGCGATCCGGGCCCGTTCCCGCAGCCGGATCCGGTCCACCGCGCTGCGCCGCTCCCGCTCCTCCGCCTCGGCGTGCCGCCGCTCGGCCCGCGCCAGCGCCCGCTGCTGCCGCCGGTGCCGCCCGAGCAGCCAGGGGAACACCCCGGCGAAGAGCAGCACCGAGGCCAGCAGGAACCAGGTCGCCGGCTCGGTGCCGAGCAGCCCGAGGTTGACCGCGCTCCCGCCGACCGCGATGGCGCCGAACACGGCCGCCGCCCGCCCGGTGCCGGTGCCGCGCCGCCCGGCGAGATAGCTGAACACCGGGATGGCGAAGACGAAGTTGCCGTCGAGCAGCGAGCCGATCACCACCGCCACCAACGCCGCCAGGGGCAGCCGGCGGCCGAGCGCCACCGCGAGCGCGAGCAGCGCCAGGGACCCGACCAGCAGCGGCACCGCGAACCGCGGATAGGGCGGGGTGACCCCGGCGTACGCCACCGGCGCGGACAGCGCCGCCCACAGCAGCAGGTCCCCGACCCACCGCCGGCCGTTCGACCCGCCGTCGGGATCCGGGCGTCCCGCCGGCCACCAGCGCAGTTTCACGGCGGCCAGGCTACCCACGGGCGGCCGGACCGGGCACTGACGAAAGTCAGGTGCTCAGCCCGCGTCCTCGGCCCAGGCCCGCCAGTCGTCCAGCACCCCGTACAGGGCGGGGGTGAGCCAGCCCGGGGCGGACCGCCGGAACACCCCGGGGTCCATCGACCCGGCACCCATGGGCACCGCGCCCAGCAGGTTCGGCACCAGCTCGGACAGGTTGAGCCAGTGCACCAGCTCCGGCTCGGCCGGCCAGGCGCCGATGACCACGCCGGCAGGGATCGCCCGGCGTTCCAGCGCCTCCAGGGTGAGGGCGGTGTGATTCAGGGTGCCGAGCCCGGCGCGGGCCACCACCACGGCCGGCGTGCCCAGCGACACCGCCAGGTCGGCCACCGTCCAGGGCTCGCCCGAGGGCCGCAACCCCATCGGTACGAGCAGCCCACCGGCCCCCTCCACGAGCACCAGGTCGTGCTTGTCGATCTCCTCGCGGATCGCGTCGACGGCGGTGTAGAGCTCCAGCGGCTCCAGCTCGGCGACCCGGGCCGCGGCGAGCGGGGCGAGCGGATCCGGGTAGCTGGCCAGGGTCCGGCCGGTGAGCGGGGCGGCCAGCCGGGTCACCGAGTCGACGTCGCCGGGCTCGTCGGTGGCCGTACCGGTCTGGCCGGGCTTGACCACCGCCACCCGCAGCCCGGCGGCCTGGGCGGCGGCCGCGATCGCCGCGGTCACCACCGTCTTGCCCACCCCGGTGTCCGTCCCGGTCACCAGCACCGCCCCGGTCCAGCCACCCGTCATGAGCCCTCCTTCGTTCGCGACTGCGGGGCTCGCAAACCCGACTCGCTCCTCGCGCTCAGGGGCGCACACTCCAGGATCACGTCGAGGGCTCGCTCGAAGTCCGCCCGCGTCACCCCGGCACTGATGGTCAGCCGGAGCCGGGAGCGGCTGTCCGGGGTGGACGGCGGCCGGAAGCAGCCCACCGCGACGCCCCGGTCCCGGCAGTCGGCCGCCCACGCGGTCGCCGCCTCCGGGCTGGGCGCGGTCACCGACACCACCGCCGCGTCCGGCGCGGAGACCTCCAGCCCGGCCCCGCCCAGCGTGCGCACCGCGACAGCGGCCCGCGCGGCGAGCTCGGCGCGCAGCCCGTCGTCGGCCCGGGCCAGGCCGACCGCGGCCAGGACGCCGGCGGCCACCGCCGGGGGCAGCGCGGTGTCGAAGATGAAGGTCCGGCCGGTCTCCACCAGGTGTCGGACGAACTCCGCCGGCCCGGCCACCAGGCCGCCGGCCCCGCCGAGCGCCTTGGAGAGGGTGGCCGTCACCACCACGTCCGGTTCGCCGGCCAGCCCCGCCGCGGCCACCCCGCCGGCCCCGGCCGGTCCGGTCACGCCGAGCGCGTGCGCGTCGTCCACCAGCAGCAGGGCACCGTACCGGCGGGCGACGGCGTGCAGCGCGGCCAGCGGGGCAAGGTCGCCGTCGACGGAGAAGACCGATTCGGTGACCACCACGGCGGGCCGGCCCGGGGCGGCGGCGAGCGCCGCGGCCACCGCGTCGACGTCGGCGTGCGGCGTCACCACGGTCTCCGCGCCGGAGATCCGGCAGCCGTCGATCAGCGAGGCGTGGTTGTGGGCGTCGGAGACGAGGAGCGTACGCGGCTGCACCAGGCCCCGGACGGCGGCGAGGTTGGCCAGGTAGCCGGAGGAGAAGACCAGCGCCCGGTCGGTGCCGAGCCAGTCGGTCAGCGCGTCCTCCAGCGCGTGGTGCAGGTCGGTGGAGCCGCGCACCAACCGGGACCCGGTCGCCCCCAGCCCGTACGCGGACAGAGCCTGTGCGGCAGCGGCGACGACCTCCGGGTGGGTGGCCAGGCCGAGATAGTCGTTGCCGGCCAGGTCGACCACGGCATCGTCGGCGGCACGCGGACGCAGCGTACGGGTGAGCCCCGCCCTGGCCCGCAGCTCGGCGCGGCGGTCGAGTGCCGCCAGCCAGTCCGCCACCGTCCCGTCCCTTCCCGCCGATCGTCGCCGCTCGGGCGCTTCCGCCGGGCGAAGTTACCACCCGGCTCGGCGGCCCCGGCGTGGCGCGGGCCCGGCTCGCCGAGGCCGGTCGATCCCTGCTCGTAGGCCCCGGACTCGGCCGTTTCCGCCGCCCGAGCGGCCTTGTAGGGTACGAGCCATGCCAGAGATCCTCGACCAGGCCCGGACCCAGGTGCTGGAGAACGGCGTCGGCCTCGACGAGGCGGGCGTCCTCGCCGTGCTGAACCTGCCCGACGAGCACCTGCCCGCCGCGCTCCAGCTCGCCCACGAGGTACGGATGCGCTGGTGCGGCCCCGAGGTCGAGGTCGAGGGCATCGTCTCGCTGAAGACCGGCGGCTGCCCGGAGGACTGCCACTTCTGCTCCCAGTCCGGCCTGTTCACCTCGCCGGTCCGCTCGGTCTGGCTGGACATCCCGGCGCTGGTCGAGGCGGCGAAGCAGACGGCCGCGACCGGGGCGACCGAGTTCTGCATCGTGGCCGCCGTGCGCGGCCCGGACGCCCGGCTGATGAAGCAGATGCGCGAGGGCGTGGCCGCCATCAAGGCGGAGGTCGACATCCAGGTCGCCGCATCGCTGGGCATGCTCACCCAGGAGCAGGTCGACGAGCTGGTCGAGATGGGCGTGCACCGCTACAACCACAACCTGGAGACTTGCCGCTCCTACTTCCCGAACGTGGTCACCACGCACTCCTGGGAGGAGCGCTGGGAGACCTTGAAGATGGTCCGCGAGTCCGGCATGGAGGTCTGCTGTGGCGGCATCCTCGGCCTGGGCGAGTCGGTCGAGCAGCGCGCCGAGTTCGCCGCGCAGCTCGCCGAGCTGGACCCGCACGAGGTCCCGCTGAACTTCCTCAACCCCCGCCCCGGCACCCCGCTCGGCGACCGTCCGGTGGTGGAGGGCAAGGACGCGCTGCGCGCCATCGCCGCGTTCCGGCTGGCCATGCCGCGCACCATCCTCCGGTACGCGGGCGGCCGGGAGATCACCCTGGGCGACCTGGGCACCCGGGACGGCCTGCTGGGCGGCATCAACGCGGTCATCGTCGGCAACTACCTGACCACGCTGGGCCGACCGGCGACCGACGACCTGAAGCTGCTGGACGACCTGAAGATGCCGGTGAAGGCGCTGTCGGCGACCCTGTAGAGACCCGGTGAGGACGACGTGACCGAGCTTGTCGAGCCCGCGGCGGCGCAGCGCTGGTGCGACCGCTGCGGTGAGCCCGCCGACGCCGGCGCGCACGCGGCCTGCCAGGCGGCGCGCGAGCTGGAGCCGCCGCGCTACTGCACCCGCTGCCGCCGGCGGATGAAGGTGCAGGTCGTGCCGACCGGCTGGTCGGCGGTCTGTGTCGAGCACGGCGAGAGCCGGGGCTGACGTGCTGCGCGGGCGGGCGGTGACGTTGCGCACGGCGACGGACGCGGACGTGCCAGCCCTCGCCGAGATCCGCGCCAAACCGGAGGTCCGGCGCTGGTGGCGCGGCGACGACGACCTCGCCGAGGCCGTCCGCGCCGACCTGGCCGACGACGACCTGACCGTGTACGCCATCGAGCACGACGGCCGGGTGGTCGGCGCCATCCAGTGGTACGCCGAGACCGACCCCGACTACCGCCACGCCAGCCTGGACATCTTCCTCGACCCGGCGGTACGCGGTGCCGGCCTCGGCGGGGACGCCATCCGCACCCTGGCCCGACACCTGGTCGACGAGCACGGTCACCACCGGTTCACCATCGACCCGGCCGCGGCGAACACCGCGGCGATCCGCGCGTACGCCAAGGTGGGCTTCCGCCCGGTGGGCATCATGCGGCGCTACGAGCGCGGCGCGGACGGGCGCTGGCACGACGGCCTGCTGATGGACCTCCTCGCTCACGAACTGTCCGACTGAGTCACGTCCCAGACCAGGTGGCCGTCGGGCCGGCGGCGGGCCCCCTCGGCGGGGCGGTGCGGGCTGAGCCGGCCGTCCGGCATGAGGTGCCGCACCGGCACCCCGCGGCCGAGTGCCGCCACGTCGGCGATCAGCCGCCGGTGGCAGCGCCACCAGACGCTCTCGCTGCACATCACCGCCGTCGTCCGGCGGGCCGCGTCGGCGAGCACCTCGTCCAGGGCCGCGTCGAACTCCGGCGTACGGGTGTACGCGGCATACGCCCGGAACGCCGCGACCGTCCACCAGATGTCCGGCTCCGGCTCCCCGGCCGGGACGTGCCGGCGGCCGCCGAGGCGGGGCTCCCAGCGGTAGTCGATGCCCCGCTCCGGGAGCCAGCTTTCCAGGGCCTCCCGCCGCACGTCCGGGTTGGTCCGGCTGGCCGGGTACCGCCGCACGTCCACCACGAGCGCCACTCCCGCGCCGCTCAGCAGGTCGCCCAGCCGCTCCCGATCGGCCGCCCCGTGCCCCACCGTCAGCAACACGCACCCAGCTTGCCCCCGATCAGAGGTTCCTACCGTCGACTCGGCTCGGATCCTCCACCAGCCGGCGGCGGCCACGGCGGGTCCGGTGGGTCGGTACGCCGCGAAGGTCCCGCCGTGCCCACCGGGCGTTGCCAGTCCGGAACCGGCGACGACCGGACAACCAGGCCGCGCCGGCGGCGACGCCGCCACAGCAGCACCGCACCCAGCAGCGCGGCGAGGAGCATGACGTACGGCGCTGCCGCGAAGACGATGACCGGTCGCGCCGGAAACGGGCGCGGACCAACCGCGGGCGCGCCGAACCGGCCTGCGGTAAGCAGGTCCCGGGCGACGTCCAGCGCACAGACCTCCGCCGGTGGATCGAGCAGCAGTTCCCGGCCACCGTCGGGGCGCAACGCCATCAGCTGCACGTGCCCCGTCTCCCAGTAGCCGGTGTCGTTCCACTCCAGCGTGGCCATGCCGTCATGCGGGTTCGGCTCGTACCGCAGCACCACCAGATCGGTCCCGGTACGCCAACCGAGCGCGCGGACCGCCTGGCCGCGCACCGGGGCGAGGGCGGGGCCATCGGTGTCCTGGCCGGTCGCGGCGTCGAGCCACCCGAACCGCCACGACCGCGCGCCCAGCGCGGCGGCGTCGCACCGGGTGAGGCAGCCATCCAACTCGGCAGTGGCGATGCGGCTGCCGTCCGAGCTGACGGCGCCGCTGCCGGCGAGCACCCGGCGCGGCCCGAGGTTCCGCGACCAGACGGCCCGGCCGGTACGGTCCCGCAGGCTTACGGTGTCGCCGACGGTGGTGACAATCCGGGTCCCGTCCGGGATGAACGCGGCCAGCGAAGCGCTGCGCACCGTCCACCGGTCGCTGCGTTCCTCGGCCAGGACCTGGACCGCGCTGGTGTCCAGGTCGAGCAGGACCAGCCGAAGACGCTGGATGTCCTGCCCGTCGGCGTCGAGTCCAAGGGACCCGGCGACGGTGTCCAGAACCACGATCGACCGTCCATCCGGCGCCCAGGTGACCGGGGCGGGGCAGCAGCGGTCGCTGTCGGGCAGCCCGTCGTACACCCGGCGGGAGCCGTCGGTCAGGTCGGTCACCCTCAGCCACGCCTCACCGCTGTCGGCGACGTACCGGCCGTCCGGGGAGAGCTGTACGTCCTCCCCGGCGGCGCTCTCGGCGCCGCCGTACAGCAGCGTCCGGTAGCGGCCGTCCCGGCCGACCACTGCGACCTTCCCCTCGTCATCGATCGGGTCGATCCCGCGCAGCCCGAGCCCGCCGCCGCTGAACAGCACGGCGGCCGGACCCGGCGGGTCCTGGGCCACCGTCGCCTGCCACATGTACGGCAGGCCGATCTCGACAGGCACAGCGCCCTGCCCGGCGGCAGGTGCGGGACCGGCCTCGACCCGGGTAAGCGCGACCGGGACCGCCACGCAGGCGAGCACCGCAGCGGCCGCGGCAGCGACCGCCGCCAGCCGGGCGCGGCGTCGCTGGCGCCGGCCGGTGGCCCACAGGTCGGCGGGGAGCCGGGCCGGTGGCATCCGCTCCCCGAGGTCCCGCAGTGCGCTCCGCAGTTCGTCGCTCATCGGTCCTCCCCTGCCCGCACGGGTACGCCGACCAGGTCGGCCAACTCCGGGGCGTGGGTGCGGAGCCGGGCCAAGGCGGCTCGGGTCTGGCTCTTCACCGTCGAGACGGAACAGCCGAGGGCGTCGGCGGCCTCCACCTCGGTGCGGTCCTCGAAGAAGCGCAGCACCAGCACGGCGCGCTGCCGTGGGGCCAGCCGAGCCAACGCCTGCCGCACCACCAGGGCACGTGCCACGCCAGCCGTTTCGTCCGGTGCCGTACGCTCCGGCGGCTCCGCCCGCAGGTCCACGTTCCGCCAACGCCAACGCCGACGCCACAGCGACACGTGCTGGCTGTACATGGTCCGCCGGACGTACGGGTCCGGGTCGCCGGAGCGGCTCACCCGCTCCCAGTGCCGGGCCAGCCGCACGAGTGTGAGCTGCACCAGGTCCTCGGCCTGGTGCCGGTCACCGGTGAGCAGGTACGCCGACCGGGACAGCGCGGCGGTACGCGCGGCCACGTACGCCCGGAACGACTCCTCTGGGTCCACACCCACCTCCCACCCGATGACACGCCGGCCACTCGCCGCACGGGTGGGTGTGCCGCCGAAAATGTGGCCGGTCACCGCCCGCGCGGAACGGTAACCGACCACGATCCGCCGGACGTAGCCAGCAGAAGACGGTGCACGCCCGGTGCCGCGCCGGGCTTGGGCAGGCGAGCCACGCGACCGACCGGCGAAGCCGGAGCGCCGCAGAGATCTTCAGCGTTACATCGACACGCCCCGGAAGTGGCTTGACCTTGAGCCATTTGTGGCGCTCCGCGCGGCATGTCGTCGCAGCTCAGAGTCACCGTCCGGTGTAGCCGGTGGCACGCCCGATATGCGATCATGTGCCGTCCCCTCTCCCAATCTCGGAGGATTCCTCATGCCACAGCGTCGGCACGTGGCGCGCACGGCCCTCACCGCCGCCGCCGCCACTGCCTGCCTCGCCTTCGCCGCCCCGGCGTGGGCGGCCGGCAACCCGCACAACCCGCCGGGCGACAACGGCACCGTCAAGATCGACGGCACCCCGTTCGAGGACAGTGTCGACAACCAGCCGCACGTCGGCTGCGAGTTCGAGCTCGAGTTCTTCAACTTCGACGAGGGCGACACGGCTGACATCACGCTCGCCGCACAGCCGCCCTCTGGGCAGTTCAAGACGGTCAAGTTCCTCGACAACTACGTCATCAGCGACGACCCGGCCTCCGGCGCCGAGAACGACCACGACGCGGTCATCAAGTTCTCCGCCAACGACCTGGCGTTGGCCGGCATCCAGGCCCACCCCAAGCAGGGCTACCATGTCAAGCTCACCGTCGACCTGACGGACGGCAAGGGCAAGGCCAAGCACAAGGTCTTCTGGATCCAGCCGTGCGGCTCGTCGGAGTCGCCGTCGCCGAACCCGTCCAACCCCGGCGAGGAGTCGCCGACCCCGGGCGGCTCGGAGAACCCCTCGGAGGCCCCGTCGCCGGGCACCTCGGTGGGTGGCGGCAGCGGTGGCGGCAGCGGCACCGACAGCGGCAACCTGCCGATCACCGGCGTGGCCGCGACCAGCATGGCGCTCACCGGCCTCGCGCTGATCGTCGGCGGTGTCGTCCTGACGGCGCTGCGCCGCCGCCGGGACAAGATCACCTTCACCAGCTGACGTACGCCAGCTCCCGACCGGCCGCCGGACCTCCTCCGGCGGCCGGTTCGCGTATCCGCCAGCGCGACAGCGGCGGGGGCACCCGCAGCGGGCCAGGAGCGGCCGGACCTTCGGTACGATCTTGAAGTGGATGCTCTCGACCCGCGCCGGACCGCCGTCGTCCTGATCGACCTGCAGCGCCGCATCGTGGACCTGCCCACCGCTCCGCACACCGGTCCCGAGGTCGTCGACCGGTGCGTCGCGCTCGCCGAGGCGGCCCGCGCCGCGGGCGCCACCGTGGTGGTGGTCCGCGTCGACCGGCCCGGCCCCGATCCGCAGCCCGCCGGGAGCGAACTGCTTGCCGAGGTCGCGCCGCGCGACGGCGACGTGTCGGTGGTCAAGCACAGCTGGGGCGCGTTCCACGAGACCGGCCTGGACGAGGCGCTGCGCGCGCGAGGGGTGGACACCCTGGTGATCGGCGGACTGGCCACCAACTTCGGCGTCGAGCAGACCGCCCGCATCGCCGACGAGATCGGCTACCGGGTGGTGCTGCCGCACGACGCGATGTCCGGGTTGGACGGCTACGCGCACGAGTTCGCCGTCGACTACGTCTTCCGCCGGCTCGGCACGGTCTGCACGACGGAGGAGGTCATCGCGGCGCTGCGCGGCTGAACCGCGGCGCGCATCGATCCGTACTGACGGGCAACCCGGTCGTCGCCACCCGGACGTGGATCACATCATCGACGTCGCTCGATAGATTGTCCACGTATTCCCAGGTCAGGACCGGTTCCGGTCGGCCGCAGCCGATGCCAACCGGTGGACCCGCCGTCCTGGCATACGAGCGTACGGTTGCCCGCCCGCTCGACCGCGCGGGACAGTACGCCTCACCAGCGGTGCCATCGACGCCGCCGCTCCCCGGACAACCCTGAGGAGATCGCGATGGCCCTCACACTCGCCGACGGCACCTCCTGGTCCGACACCCTCGCCCGCGCGGTGGCCGCCGCACCGGAAGCCTTCGGCACGGCGCCGGACGGCGGCGCTGCGCTGCACAACCTCATCGAGGGCGGGTGGCGGGCGGTCGGCGCGCCGACCCCGGTCCGCACCCCCGTCGACAACACCGTTCTGGTGAACCTGGCCCGGCTCGACGCCGACGCGGCGCGCCGGGCCGTCGAACACGCCGCCGCCGCGCACCGGGACTGGGCGCGGACCCCGCTCGCCGACCGCAAGGCCCGGGTCACCGAGGCCCTCGACGCGCTCACCGCCCACCGGGACCTGCTCGCCATGCTGCTGGTCTGGGAGATCGGCAAGCCGTGGCGGCTGGCCTGCGCCGACGTCGACCGCGCCCTGGACGGCGTGCGCTGGTACGTGCAGGAGATCGACCGGATGCTCGCCGACGGCCGCGAGCCGCTGCCCGGCCCGGTCAGCAACATCGCCTCCTGGAACTACCCGATGAGCGTGCTGGTCCACGCCGAACTGGTGCAGCTGCTCGCCGGCAACGCGGTGATCGCCAAGACCCCGTCCCAGGGCGGGGCGGTCTGCCTCACCGTGGCGCACGCCCTGATGCGCCGCGCCGGGCTGCCCGCCACCCTGCTCTCCGGCAGCGGCGAAGAGCTCTCCGAGGTCCTGGTGCGCGCCCCGGAAATCGGCGCGGTGGCGTTCGTCGGTGGCCGGTCCAACGGCGGCAAGGTGGCCGCGGCGCTGCTCGACTCCGACAAGCGGCACTTCATCGAGCAGGAGGGGCTCAACGCCTGGGGCATCTGGAACTTCTCCCAGTGGGACCTGCTCGCCGCGCACCTGAAGAAGGGCTTCGAGTACGGCAAGCAGCGCTGCACCGCGTACCCGCGGTTCGTGGTCCAGCGGGACCTGGTCGACGAGTTCCTCGACATGTACCTGCCGGTCGTCCGCTCCGTCCGGTTCGGCCACCCGCTCGCCGTCGGCGCCGACTGGTCGGCCGGCGACCCGCTGCCCGAGCTGGACTTCGGCCCGCTGATCAGCGCCGCCAAGGCCGAGGAGCTGCGCCGCAAGGTGGACGAGGCGGTACGCGGCGGCGCCGTGCCGCTGCACCGGGGCAAGCTCGACGGCGCGCCCTTCCTCGACGGGCAGGACACCTCCGCGTACGTGGCGCCGGCCGTGCTGCTCGCCCCGCCCGGCCGGTCCCGGCTGATGCACGCCGAGCCGTTCGGCCCCGTCGACACCATCGTCGTGGTGGACACCACCGACGAGCTGCTGGCCCAGATGAACGCCTCCAACGGCGCGCTGGTCGCCTCCCTCGCCTGCGACGACGAGGAACTGGCCGGCAAACTCGCGGTCGACCTGCAAGCGTTCAAGGTGGGCATCAACAAGCCCCGCTCGCGCGGCGACCGGGAGGAGCCGTTCGGCGGCCGGGGCGCGTCCTGGAAGGGCGCGTTCGTCGGCGGCGACCTGCTGGTGCAGGCGGTCACCGTGGGCGGCGACGGCCGGCTCTACGGCAACTTCCCCGACTACAGCAGCTACCCGACGACCTGACAACGACACGGGCAGGGCCCCCGAACCGGGGGCCCTGCCGTGTCACCGTCCCCCGCACGGGAGGTCGGCCAGGTGGCGCCGGGTCGGCGCCGGTACCGGTCATCCGCCGGCCGTCGTGGGCGTACCGCGCCGTTGCGGCACCCGGCGCCGGCGGGCGACCATCGAGTCAGGGCGACGGTCGGACGGCCGCGTCGGCCGGCCGGGGCAGCCCCGCCCGGCGCGCCCCCAGCGGCACCGTCACGGTCAGCACGGTGCCGTCCCGGTCCACCGCCGTGGGCCGGTCCAGCCGGCGTACGGTGCGCAGCATCGCGGCGTTCTCGGCGAGCACGTGCAGCAGCACGGCGGCGTAGCCGACCCGCTCGGCATGCCCGAGCAGCCGGCGCAGCAGCGCTGAGCCGAGGCCACGCCGCTGCCAGTCGTCGCGGACCAGCAGCGCCACCTCCGCCTCGTCCCCCTCGCCGAGGAGGTTCGCCAGCGCCACGACCGGCTCCGCCTCCCCGTCGGAGCCGGCCGTGGCGACCAGGGTGAGCCCCTGGGCCGGCTCCAGCAGCCGCCGCAACCGGGCCGGTGACGGCAGGGCCGCACCGCTCAGGTAGCGCCGCTGCCGGCTCCGCGCCGAGCAGGTTTGGTGCAGCTCCAGCACACCGGGCAGGTCGTCGACGGTGGCCGGCCGGACCAGCACCTCGGCCGAGTCGGGCAGCACCAGGGTCACCTGGTCGGCGTCGCGCCGGGCGACCGTGGCGGCCAACTCCACCAGCGCCTGGGCCCGGGCGTACTCGGCCGGGGTGAAGCTCGGCTCCCGGCGGCGCAGCTCGTACGACCCGCCGGACGGGTCGGCCAGCAGCATCGTCGTCGCGCCCACCCCGCCCAGCGGGCCGGCCGGCGTCGGCCGCCAGGTCACCGCATCCGCGCCGAGCAGGGTGCGCAGCGCCTCGCTGGTCGCCTCCGGGTCACGGACCAGCCGGGTGGCCAGGCCGAGCACCCGGGTGGGCTGGTCGGCCAGGCCGCGCGCCTCGCTGCGCGCCACCCAGCAGTCCCGGCCGCGGCCCCGCTCGACGGCCGCCCGCAGGTCGGCCTCGGTCAGCTGGTCGGGCGCGTCGACCAGGAAGTCGTCGACCGCGCCCACCTCGGTGGTGTGCACCTGCACGGTGAGGATGTTGACCCCGCGCAACGCGAGGCTCGCCGTGAGCACCGACAGGTAGCCCGGCCGGTCGTCCACGGTGGCTCGGATCCGCCACAGCGCCATGTCTGCTCCTTTCCTCACCACCAGGCTGCCGCGCGGCTGTTGCGCGTCCGTTGCCCGACGGTGACGCGGCGGGAACCGCTCACGTGACGCTGGTCACCGGCGGCGCGCCGACCAGGTCGAGCCGGTCGCCGAGGATCACCGCGCTGGCGCGGACCAGCTGGGCGAGCCGGTCCACCTCGGTGGAGTGGAACGCCGGGGCGGCGAGCGGCTCGGTGTGGTCCCGCGCCACCACCAGCACCAGGCCGGCGCGGCCGAACGGCGCGACCGCGTGGTGCCGCCCGTCCGGGCCGGTCATCGCCCGGGCCCGCAGCGGGGTGACCTCCGGCAGCCGGGGCGGGGTCGGCGCCCGCCAGCTCGCGTGCCCGACGGTGGCCCCGCCGGCGCCGCTGCGCGCGGCCCAGTCCAGCGGTACGACCGCGGCCACCGCCCAGTCCGCGGCGAGCAGCCCGGGCACCGCGTCGACCAGGGTGGCGACCCCGTCGACCGGGTTCGCCGCGATCTGGGCGAGCAGCTCGGCGTCCTGACCGCTGGTGGTCGGCGCGCCGATCGCCCGCCACAGCCCGTCCACCCGCACGCCGGGGATCGCGGCCAACCCGGCCAGCAGGCGTTCCACCCGCGCCGCACCCGGCCACACCACGGTGAAGTCGTCCACCGCCCGGCCGCCGAGCCGTTCCAGCACCACCACCTGCACGATGTCGGCACCGGAGACGCCGAGTGTGCGGGCCACCTGGCCGAGCGTGCCGGGTCGGTCCGGCAGGGTCACCCGAACTCTCAGCAGCATGTCTGATCCCTCCGCTCGGCGGGCCGGCCGGGCGGCCGGCAGGCTGGTCCCAGCCTGCCGGTTGACCATTTCGCCCCGGTTGCAGCGCCATGTCCCGCCGGAAAAATGCGACCTTGACAAGAAAGCCGAGCTGCCATCAACTGATCCGATGACCGATCCGGCCGTCGACGTACCCCCGACCGGTTCGGCTCCCCGCGGGCTCGATCTTGAACGGCTCGCCGCGTACCTGGCCGCGCACCGGCCCGACCTGGCCGCCGGGCCGCTGTCGGCGCGGCTGATCGCCGGCGGCAAGTCCAACCTGACCTACCTGCTGCGCACCGGCGACCGGGAGGTGGTGCTGCGCCGCCCGCCGCTCGGGCACGTGCTGGCCACCGCGCACGACATGGCCCGGGAGCACCGGGTGATCGCCGCGCTCGCCCCCACCGACGTGCCGGTCCCCGCCGCGCTGCTGCTCTGCCCCGACGACTCGGTGATCGGCGCGCCGTTCTACCTGATGGAGAAGGTCGACGGCGAGGTCTACCGGAGCCGGTCGCAGACCGACCCGCTCACCGCCGGGCAGCGGCGCGACCTGGCGATGGCGATGATGGACACCCTCGCCGCGCTGCACGCGGTCGAGCCGGCCGCGGTCGGGCTGGCCGACTTCGGCCACCCCGACGGCTACCTGGCCCGGCAGGTACGCCGCTGGGCCGGCCAGCTCGACCGGTCCCGCAGCCGCCCGCTGCCCGGCATCGACGAGCTGCGCGACGCGCTCGCCGGCAGCGTGCCGGAGGGCGCCAACGCCGGGCGGATCGTGCACGGCGACTACCGGCTAGACAACCTCCTCGCCTCGGTCGACCCGGTCGCCGTCCGGGCAGTGCTCGACTGGGAGATGGCCACCCTCGGCGACCCCCTGGCCGACCTGGGGCTGCTGCTGACCTACTGGGACGTGCTGGGCGACAGCGACGCCGCCGAGGGCAACCCGGTCGCCGACGGCCTCGGCCCGCGGGCCGGCTTCCCGACCGGTGCCGAGCTGATCGACCGGTACGCCGGGCGCAGCGACGTCGACGTCGGCCCGCTGCACTGGCACGTGGCGCTCGGCTGCTTCAAGCTCGCGGTGATCTGCGAGGGGATCCACTACCGGCACACCCTCGGGCAGACGCTCGGCGGGGGCTTCGACCGGATCGGCGAGCTGGTGGCGCCGCTGGTCGAGCACGGTCTGCACGTGATCAGGGAGACGTGATGGACTTCGCGTACGACGCCCGTACGGTCGAGCTGCGCGACCGGCTGGAGGCGTTCCTCACCGAGTGCGTGTACCCGGCCGAGCCGGTGCACGCCGAGCAGGTCGCCGCCGCCGGCGACCCGTGGGCGCGCCCGCCGGTCATGGACGAGCTGAAGGCCGAGGCCCGCTCGCGGGGCCTGTGGAACCTCTTCCTCCCCGACCCCCGGTACGGCGCCGGCCTGACCAACCTCCAGTACGCCCCGCTGGCCGAGCTGACCGGGCGCAGCCCGCACCTGGCCCCGGAGGCGCTGAACTGCGCCGCCCCGGACACCGGCAACATGGAACTGCTCGCCGAGTTCGGCTCCGCGGCGCAGCGGGACCGCTGGCTGAAGCCCCTGCTGGACGGGGAGATCCGCTCCGCCTTCTGCATGACCGAGCCGGAGGTGGCCTCCTCGGATGCCACCAACATCGCCACCCGGATCACCCGGGACGGCGACTCCTACGTGATCAACGGCCGCAAGTGGTGGTCGTCCGGGGCGATGGACCCGCGCTGCGAGATCTTCATCGTGATGGGCAAGACCGATCCGGGCGCCGAGCGGCACCGCCAGCAGAGCATGATCCTGGTCCCCCGGGACACCCCGGGCGTGACCGTACGCCGGGGCATGACGGTGTTCGGCTACACCGACGGCCCGCACGGCGGCCACGCCGAGATCGACTTCTCCGACGTACGGGTGCCGGCGGAGAACCTGGTCGGCGCCGAGGGCGGCGGCTTCGCCATCGCCCAGGCCCGGCTCGGCCCGGGGCGCATCCATCACTGCATGCGGCTGATCGGGATGGCCGAGCGGGCCCTGGAGCTGCTCTGCCGGCGGGCGCTGGACCGGGTGGCGTTCGGCCGGCCCCTCGCCGAGCAGGGTGTGGTGCGGGAGTGGATCGCCGAGTCCCGGGTGCGCATCGAGCAGGCCCGGCTGCTGGTGCTCAAGACCGCCTGGCTGATGGACACCGTCGGCAACAAGGGCGCGCACACCGAGATCCAGGCCATCAAGATCGCCACGCCGGCCATGGCCGAGTGGGTGATCGACAAGGCCATCCAGGGGTACGGCGGCGCCGGCGTCAGCCAGGACACTCCCCTGGCCGCCCTCTGGGCCCAGGCCCGCACCCTCCGCCTGGCCGACGGCCCCGACGAGGTGCACCGGGCCTCCCTCGCCAAGCGCGAACTCCGCCGCTGGTCCTGACCCCGATCCCCGTCCCCGTCCCGGGCGCATCCGGATTGATCATGAAGTTAGCCGAGACAAGAAGGACAAACCGCGCGGCTAACCTCATGATCAACGCGAGGGCCGGTCTACGGGGTACGCGCGAGCGGGCGGGTCAGGCGGAGGCGCGGTGGATGAGTCTGGTGTCGAGGAGGACGTGGGGGGACACCTGCTCGCCGCGGATGCGGGAGACCAGCAGGCGGGCCATCTGGCGGCCCATCTCCTCCACCGGCTGGAAGACCGTGGTCAGCGGCGGCTCGGCCTGCCGGGCGATCGGGGCGTCGTCGAAGCCGATCACCGCCACGTCCTCGGGCACCCGGCGGCCGGCCTCGCGGAGCGCCCGCAGGGCGCCGAAGGCCATCAGGTCGGAGGCGACGAAGACCGCGTCCAGGTCCGGGCAGACCTCGAGCAGCCGGCGCATGCAGGCGGTGCCGCTGCCCTCGCTGAAGTCGCCGTACGCGATCAGGTCCGGGTCCACCTCGCCGCCGGCGGCCCGGACGGCCTCCCGGTAGCCGGTCAGCCGGGCCAGGCCGGCGCCCATGTCCTGGGGGCCGGCGATGGTGGCGACCCGCCGCCGCCCCTGGGCGAAGAGGTGCTCCACCGCCTGCCGGGCGCCGCCGACGTTGTCCACGTCGACGAACCACGCCGGCTGGGCGTCGGGGTGCAGCATCCGGGCCGGCCGGCCGCCCAGCACCGTGGGCAGGCCGCGCTCCTCGAGCAGGCTGGGCAGCGGGTCGTCGTCATGCAGCGAGAGCAGCAGCACCCCGTCGACGTGCTGGTTGGTCAGGTGGTGCTCGACCCGCTCCCGCTCGAGCTGCGACTGCGCCATGGCCAGCCAGAGCTGCATCGGAGTCTCCAGCAGCGCGGAGCTGACGCCCCGGACGATGCCGGCGAAGAACGGCTCGGTGAAGACCCGCTCCCCCGACTCGGAGACCACCAGCGCCACCGAGTCGGTCCGCTGGGTCACCAGCGCCCGCGCGGCGCGGTTGGGCACGTACCCCAGCTCGGCGATGGCCGCCTGGACGGCGGCCCGGGCCTCCGGGCTGACCTGGGGCGAGCCGTTGACCACGCGGGAGACCGTGCCGCGCCCCACGCCGGCGCGGGCGGCGACCGCGTCGAGGGTCGGGCGCCCGAGCGACCGCGTGCGCTGCGTTGTCATCGTGTGCTGCTTCCTACTCGTTGCTCATTGCTGAGCGGTTCGGATAATTCGCTCTCCGCTCGGCTAATGCCGGGCTGGAGTCCTGGACCGGCAGTCTGGTCCGGTGGCAATCGGTCCTATCCTGCAGGATCTGCTTCACCACATGGTGTGGGGTGTGCAGGGCGATGTCGGGGTCGCCGGCTCTTTGCAGGATGTTGATCGCGGCGTTCACGTCGGCCTGCCACACCACCCCGCACCGGGTGCAGTGAAACCGGTCCCCGCTACGTCGGCCGAAGTCGCCGCAGCGGTGACAGGTTTGTGAGGTGTAGGCGGCGTTGACGGGAACGAGCGCAGAACCTCTACGCTCCGACACGCTCTTCAGCGCCTCCGCGGTGACCCCCTTGGTCCACGCCGCGAGACGCCGATTGATGTTCTTCCCGAGCTTCTTTCGTCCGGTAAAGCGTTTTGTGAGGTCCTCGGCGACCACGGTGGCTGCCTTGTCGACGACCTCGTGCACGGCGGTGAAGATCTCCGTACGCACCCGCACCCGGTGCCGGGCGGCCTGCCGCTCCCGCTTCACGGTGCCGAGGTTGTTGACCTTGATCCGGTGCGCCTTCGGGTGGTCACCGCGCAGCGCGGCGGCATTGGCTATTGAGCGCAGCTTCGCCCGCCGCCGGTTACGTACCTTCAACCGATCCGACTCGCTGGCCAACAGTAAGCCGAGCTGCTCACCGTAGGGGGCACCGTCGGAGTCGGTGAGGGCTTCGGTGTAGCCCTTGTCCACACCGACCGTCGCCTCGCCGCACGGCCGCTGCGACGACCGCATCTGCGACGCGTCGATCTGGTAGTGCACCTCGACCCGCTCGCCGCGCAGGATCAGCTGCAACGTGCCCCTTGGTGCGACAGTCGTCGACAGCGGGATCTTGACCATCTTGCGGGGCTCGAGACCGGGAACGGCCAGCCACAACCGGCCACGCCCATCAACAACCGTGTTGTAGTTGTCGGCGCGCACGACAATCTGATCGTGCGTACGGTTGCGGCCACGCTTCCAATGCTTGCGCATCTGCCGAGCAAGGAACGGATCACTGGCCCACTGGTCGGCCTTCAACGCGGTGAACATCCGCTTACGCTCGCCCGGATCTTTGGTGCGCCGGCAGATCGCCCGCCGGACCTCGACCTTGGCCGCCTCCATGTTTGCCGCGATGTCGGCCATCGCGTCGCGGACGGTTTCCTTCCACGCATTCGCCAACAAACCGAACTGCAGGTGCGTGCCGTCCGCCAACCAGCGATCCCGCACCTGCCGATCCCTCAGCCCCGACCCCACCCCGTGAATCGACCCGTAGCGCTGCCACACCTGACTACGAACACGACCCAACCGCCGAGCCTGCTCCACCAACCCGGCGTACTTACCCCTATTCAGGGCCGTCGAGTATGCAATCCGCGTGACCTTCATCGGTCAGCCTCCACGGCCAGGTGCGCCCCTGCGAGTTCTTTCTCCAAGCGTCGCAGCCCGTCCAGCCGGCCAGAGAAGGCGTGCACAACCGCCAGCAGGTCCTCGACCAACTCCTGCTGCGGGGACAACGCCTCCTGGTTCACGGCGACGATCGAGAACCACCTCCGACGTCGGACGGACCGGCACCTGCTAGGGCGTCGGCGCCGGGCCGCCCGTTACTGGCTGGCCTTCCGCCCTATTGTGCGGCCAGCCCGTTACGTCGGATCACCTCGGCGTACCACCTGGCGCTGGACTTGGGGATCCGCGCCTGGCTGTCGTAGTCGACGTGGACCAACCCGAAGCGCTTGGTGTAGCCCCAGGCCCACTCGAAGTTGTCCATCAGCGACCAGGCGAAATATCCCTTCAGCGGCACCCCGGCGCGGATCGCGGCGTGCGCGGCGCGCAGGTGCGCGTCGAGGTACGCCAGCCGGTCCGGGTCGTCCACCCGGCCGTCGACCACCGCGTCGACGAACGCGGCGCCGTTCTCGGTGATGTACAGCGGCAGGTCGGTGTAGTCGCGGTGGACGCGTTCCAGGGTCTCCACCAGGCCGGGGGCGTCGATCTCCCAGCCCATGTCGGTCACCGGCACACCCCGGGCGACGAACCGGACGTCCTCGCTGCCCGGCCAGCACGACGGCGCCCGCCAGTAGGCGTCCGGCCCGGTCCCGGAGACCGGCGCGGCGACCACGTACCGGCTGTAGTAGTTGATGCCCACCATGTCGAGCGGGGCCGAGATGAGCGCCAGGTCGCCGTCGCGCACGTGCCCGAAGTCGGTGACCTGACGCAGGTCGCCCGGCAGGTCCGCCGGGTACGCCCCGCGCAGCACCGGGTCGAGGAAGAACCGGTTGGCCAGCGCGTCGATGCGGCGGGCGGCCTCGGCGTCCGCGGGCGAGTCGGTGGCCGGGGTCACCGGGTAGAGGTTGAGCGTGATGCCCAGGTGCGCTTCCGGTCGGGCCGCCCGCAACGCCTGGGCGGCCAGCCCGTGCCCGAGCATGAGGTGGTGCCCGGCCCGGACCGCGTCCGCCCCGTGCGAGCGGCCCGGCGCGTGCACGCCGGAGCCGTAGCCGAGGAAGGCCGAACACCACGGCTCGTTGAGGGTGGTGAAGTTCCGCACCCGGTCGCCGAGGGCGTCGGCGACGAGCTGCGTGTAGTCGGCGAACCGGCCGGCGGTGTCCCGGGCCGGCCAGCCGCCGGCGTCCTCCAGCGGCTGGGGCAGGTCCCAGTGGTAGAGGGTGAGCCACGGCTCGATGCCGTGGGCCAGCAGCTCGTCGACCAGTCGCCGGTAGAAGTCCAGGCCGGCCTGGTTGGCCGGGCCGGCGCCGCCCGGCTGCACCCGGGGCCAGGAGATCGAGAAACGGTACGACGTCAGCCCCAGGTCGGCCATCAGCCGCACGTCCTCGGGCATCCGGTGGTAGTGGTCGCAGGCCACGTCGCCGGTGTGCCCGGCCAGCGTCCGGCCCTCGGTGTGGCTGAAGGTGTCCCAGATCGACGGGGTCCGGCCGCCCTCGGCCGCCGCGCCCTCGATCTGGTACGCCGCGGTCGCCGCGCCCCAGCGGAAGCCGGGCGGGAAAGTGAGTTCCGAACCCTGGTCGAGGAGCCCGCCGGCGGGCGGGCTGGCTGGGTTGCTCACGACTTGACGGCGCCTTCCATGATTCCGCCGATGATCTGGCGGCCGAAGATGAGGAACACGACCAACAGCGGCAGGGTCGCCAGCGCGGTGCCGGCGAACAGGGCCACATAATCCGTCTGGTACGGCCCGGACGAGAGGATCTTCAGGGAGTACTGCACCGTCGGAGTGTCCGGGGTGAGCACGATGAACGGCCAGAGGAACTCGTTCCAGGTCTGCATGAAGGTCAGCAGGCCGAGCACCGCCGCCGCCGGCCGCAGCACCGGCAGCACCACGTTCCAGTAGATCCGCCAGGTGGAACAGCCGTCAAGCCGGGCCGCCTCGATCAGCTCGTCGCTGATCGCGGACATCGCGTACTGGCGCATCATGAACACCCCGAAGCCCTGCACCAGGAACGGCACGATGACCGCCTGCAGGGTGCCCGTCCACCCGAGATCCACCATCATCAGGTAGAGCGGGATGACGCCTAGCTGGGTCGGCACCATCATGGTCAGGATGATGACCAGCAGCAGCGCGTTGCTGCCCCGGAACCTGAGCTTCGCGAAGGCGAAGCCGGCCAGGCTGGAGAAGAAGATCACCGAGATGGTGACCACGCTCGACACGATGGCCGAGTTGACCAGACCGTAGACGAACGCGGCGTCCTCGTTGGCGAGCATCCGGTCGAGGTTGGTGAACAACTGATCGCCGGGGGTCGGCGGCATCTCGTAGACCGCGCTGTTGTCTCGGGAAGCGATGATGAACGACCAGATGATCGGAAAGATCGACAACACGCAGCCGATGATCAGCGCGAGGTAGGTCAGTGGGCTGGCCTGCCAGAGCCGCGCGCCGGGGGTACGCCGGCGACGTCGCGGGGCCGGCGGGAGCGGGGCCACCGACCGGGGCAGGGTCTGCGCGGTGGTCACTTCTCGTCCCCCTTCACCGACCGGCGTACGAGCACGAAGTTGATCAGCGCGAAGATGATGATCATCATGAAGAGCAGCCAGGACATCGCCGAGCCATATCCGTACTCGGCGTTGCCGGTGAAGGTCCGCTCGTAGATGTACATGGCGAGGGTCTGGAACTGGTGATCGGCGCCACCGCGGACCAGGCCGAACCCGTACATCAGGGGCTCGGTGAAGATCTGGAAGCCACCGATGGTGGAGATGATGACCGTGAAGAGGATCGTCGGCCGGATCAGCGGCACGGTGATCGCCCAGAACTGCCGCCAGGCCGAGGCGCCGTCCAGCGACGCCGACTCGTACAGGTCCTTCGGGATGGCCTGCATGGCACCGAGGTAGATCAGCGCGTTGTAGCCGGTCCACCGCCAGTCGACCATGAAGGCGACCGCGAACCAGGAGGCGTAGCGGTTGTCCCGCCAGGCGACCGGGTCGACACCCACGGTGCCGAGCAACCAGTTGATCAGGCCGTACCGGTCCGCGAAGATCAGCGCGAAGATGATCCCGACCGCGGCCACCGAGGTGATGTTGGGGATGAGAATGCCCATCCGCAGCAGCGTGCGGGCCCGCATCTGCCGGTTCAGCAGGTTGGCGAGGAGCAGCGCCACGATGAGCTGCGGCACGGTGCTGAGGATGAAGATCCCGACCGTGTTGTAGGCCGCGTTCCAGAACTGGGCGTCCGCCATCAGTACCCGGTAGTTCTCCAGCCCCGCGAACTCCTTGGTGCCGCTGAGCAACTCGTAGTCGAAGAGCGAGACGTAGGCGGTGTAGAGGACCGGGAAGAGGCCGAAGATCCCGAAGAGTACGAAGAACGGGGCGATGTAGAGGTACGGGGAGTACCTGATGTCCCAACGGCCGAGCCGGTACGACGGGCGCTGGCGCGGCGGGCTGGTCGGGGGTGGCGAGGCGGCGCGCGACGGTGGCACCGCACCGACGGTGGAACTCATTGCGGGTCCTTCCGGGAGTTGGGCGTCGTGACGTCGCGGCGGCGCCCACACCCGGGCCGGATGTGGGCGTCGCCACCGGCCCGCGCGCCCTGGACGCCCGCGGACCCGGCAGGTCACCGACGACTCAGCTGGTTGCCTTCCTGGCCTCGTCCACCGCCTTCTTCCAGGCGGCATCCGAACTGAGCTGGCCGCGCTCGGCCGCCTGCATCTGCGGCTCGAAGATCGTCTCCCAGACCTGCTGGTGCTTGGCGCTGAGGAAGACCGGCTTCATGTTCTTGACGCTCTCCCCGAAGATCTGCCCCGTGGGCGCGCCGCTGAAGTAGTCGCTCGTCTTGTCCTTGAACGCCGGGTCCTCGAGGCCGGCGATGTCGGACGGCATGGCCCCCGCCTCCTTGAACGCCGCCAGGTGCCCCTCCTTGCTGGTCAGGTACTTGGCCAGCAGGTACGCCTCCTTCGGGTGCTTGGTCTGCGCCGGAATGGCGAGGTAGGAGCCACCCCAGTTACCGCCACCGCCGGGGATCCTGGCGATGTCCCACTTGCCGGCGTTCGCCGGGCCCGAGCGCTGGGCGATGACGCCCTCGGTCATCCAGGCCGGGCAGGGGAGGGTGGCGAACGCGGAGTTCTTGAAAGCCGCGTCCCAGTCGGCGCTCCACCGCTGCGCCTTGGCGGTCAGCCCGTCAGCGGCCATCTGCAGGCCCAGGTCCCAGGTCTGCTTGATGAGCGGGTTGGTGTCACCGATGAACTTGTTGTCCTTGTCGAAGAAGAAGGTCTCCGAGTTCTGCATAACGTACGGCTGCATCAGGCTGGTCGCGCTGTCCAGCCAGGCCGCCTTGACCTTGCCGCTGGCCTTGAACTGCCGGCCCAGCGCGATGTAGTCCGGCCAGGTGCTGATCCGCTTCGCGACCTCTTCCCGGTCGGTGGGCAGGCCGGCCTGCGCGAACAGGTCCTTGCGATAGCACATGGCCAGGCCGCCGACGTCGGTACCGAGCCCGATCAGCTTCTTGCCGTCCGGCGTCAGGGCGTTGTTCCACTTCCACTCGGGGAAGTTGGCCTTCAGCTCACCGGCGCCCAGGTCGAGCAGGTTGGTGAACTTGTCGTGGTTCTGGACGTACCCGAGCAGGACGCCCTCCTCCAGGCCGACCACGTCGCCGGCGCCGCTGCCCGCGGCGAGCCACTGCACCAGCTTCGGCTGGAAGTCGCGCAGCTCGCCCATCTTCTGGTGCTCGACCGTGATGTCCGGGTGGGCCGCCTCGAAGTCCTTGATGGCCTGGTCGTAGCCGAAGTTCTGGAAGGTCTGCAGGACCAGCTTGACCTGGCCGCCCTCGCCGGTCGACCCGTCGTTGTCGCTCTTGCTGCACGCCGTGCTGACGAGAGCCACGCCCGCGGCGAGCGCGGCGACCGCGACAGTTCGGAGTCGGCGCCTGATGACGCTCATCCCTGACCCCTCTCAGGTGGGTAACTCGTGTGGTGGTTGCTGACTGGCGCCCGCCCGTTGGCCGGGCCGGACACGTGGTGGGGTTCCGGTTCTGGGGCGCCGCCGGGACGAGCGATGTGGTTCAGGCCACAGGCCGCCGGGAGCGCTCCCATGAGCTTGCCGACGCGTTTCAGGAGTGTCAACGACGCGATGGGAGCGTTCCCAGATTGTTACCGGCAGCGGCTCCGCCCTGGCCGGTCGAGCCGGGCACAGGGGACTCTTCGCCAGCGGGGGGAGGTGCGCAGGACCGGGACGCCCGGCCCGGGCCGGCTGCGGTCAGCCGGTCAGCAGAAGCGGCGCAGCAGGGTGGTGGCCCGGGCGGCGTCGAAGGAATCCGGGTCGAAGGTGTCGCCGACCCACTCCCGCATCGCCTCGTGCTCGGGGTGGGCCGGGTCGGCGAGCGCGGCCAGCAGGACCGCGTACCCGGACGGGCCGCCCACGTTCTCCGGCGGGCAGGTCCGCTCCCCCTCCAGGCAGGACGGGTAGCGCTCGTCCGGGTCGGCGGTGCAGGAGTCCTCCACCACCAGGTCGTGCTCCCACCAGTCGCCGAAGTCGTAGGTGTAGCGGAACCGGCTGCCCTTGCCCAGCACCTCGTCCAGCCGCACGTCCAACTCGTCGCGCAGCGCGAGGTCGCCGTCCGGGTCGGGTTCGCCGTACTGGCGGCCGTCGATCTCGAACGAGTGCAGGTGACAGTCGCGCCAGCCCATCGCGTGCTGCACCACCCGGTGCAGCCGGTCCAGGGTGTAGCCGCCGGGGACCTGCACCCGCCGCCACACCGGCGGCCGGACCCCGACGAGGGAGACCTTCAGCTGGAAGATCTGACGCGGCATGCTGTCCCATCCTTCCTCGGCATAGGCTGCCAGCATGATCTGCCGAGCGTGCCGGGAGCGGCGGCACGACGACTGTCCAGGCCGGAAGTGGTGCGACTGCCAGCACCGTACCCCCGAACCCACCCCTCCGGTCACCGGTCCGGCCAGCGAATGACCGCCGGGACGCCGATTTCGCGGGTCTGGCCGGCACCCGCGACCGGGCCGCTGACCGACCCGGAACTGGCCGCCCTCTACCGCCGCGCGACCCGGCCTCACCTGCGGGTGAACTTCGTGGCCAGCGCTGACGGGGCGGTATCCCTCGACGGCTACTCGGCCGGCCTCTCCGGCGAGCCGGACAAGCGGGTCTTCGGGCTGCTGCGGATGCTCTGCGACGGCCTCGTGGTGGCCGCCGGCACGCTGCGCCACGAGGGCTACCGGGCGGTCCGGTTGGACGAGACTCGCCGGGCCTGGCGGCGGGAGCACGGCCTGACCGAGTACCCGACCCTGATCGTGGTCTCGGCCTCGCTCGACCTCGACCCGGCCCAGGCGGCCTTCGCCGACGCGCCGGTCCGACCGCTGGTGCTCACCCGGACCACCGCCAAGCCGCCACCCGGGCTGACCGACGTGGCGGACCTGGTGCGGTGCGGCCAGGACCGGGTCGACCTCAGCGCCAGCCTGGCCGAGCTGCGCCGCCGCGGGCTCGGCCAGCTGCTCTGCGAGGGCGGCCCCTACCTGTTCGGCGCGCTCACCGCGGCCGACCTGGTCGACGAACTCTGCCTGACCGTCGCGCCGCTGCTCGCCGGGGCCGGCCCGGGCCGGATCACCGCCGGAGACGGCAGCGCCCCGCGGCAGCTGCCGCTGCGCCACGTGCTGGCCGCCGAGGACGGGGTGCTGATGCTGCGCTACGCCCGCGACCCGGGCGAGCCGGCATCGGCCGGGTCCGCCCCTGCCGCCTGACCGGACCGACCCCGGTCGGCGACGTGGTGGGGTCCGCGGCGGTCGGATGCCGCCAGATCGGCGACGCGACACGCCCTGCGCGCACGACGAAGGGCGCGGGCACACCCGGGAGGGGTGGGCCCGCGCCCTTGGGCGACGCGGCGGACCGGGGCCGGCGGTGCAGGAGACCGCCGGCCCGGGTTCAGCGGATCAGTTGACCGAGACGGCCGACCAGGCGGCGGCCACGGTGTTGTACTCGACGCTGCCGGCGCCGTACAGGTCCGTCGCGGCGGACAGGGTGGCGGTGCGGGCACCGGCGTAGTCGGTCCGCGAGGTCATGTACGTGGTGAGCGCGCGGTACCAGATCGCGCCGGCCTTGGCGTTGCCGATGCCGGTCACGGTGCTGCCGTTGCAGGTCGGGCTGTTGCCGTACGACGACGAGCCGCTGCCCACGGCGAGCAGGTAGAAGAAATGGTTCGCCACGCCGGACGAGTAGTGCACGTCCAGCCGGCCGACGGACCTGCTCCAGCAGTCGGCGGACGAGCCGTCCTTGGACGGCTTGTCCATGTAGCGCAGCGGGGCGCCGCTGGTGCGCAGCTTCTCGCCGATCAGGTAGTCACCCGGGTCCTTGGCGTTGTTCGCGTAGAACTCCACCAGGGTGCCGAAGATGTCGCTGGTGGCCTCGTTGAGCCCGCCGGACTCACCGCTGTAGCGCAGGCCGGCGGTGTTGCTGGTGACGCCGTGGCTCATCTCGTGACCGGCCACGTCCAGCGAGGTCAGCGGGTACCAACCGGAGCCGCCGTCGCCGTAGGTCATGCAGAAGCAGGAGTCGCTCCAGAACGCGTTGGCGTAGTTGGTGCTGTAGTGCACCCGGCTGTACGCGCCGACGCCGTCGTTGCGGATGCCGTTGCGGCCGAACGTGGTCTTGTAGTAGTCCCAGGTCATCTGGGCCCCGTACGCGGCGTCGGCCGCGGCGGTCTGCCGGTTGGCCAGGGTGCCGTCGCCGAAGACGTTCGAGGCGCTGGTGACCAGGGTGCCGGTGCCGCTGGTGCCGCCGTTCAGGTCGTACGTCCGGTGGCCGCCACGGGTGGCGTCGGCGAGCTGGTAGGTGCCGCCGGAGAGGGTGCTGCCGACCGTCACCGTGCCCGAGTGGAAGGTGTTGCCGGTGCCGTCGCGCTGCACGCCCTCCCACGAGTCGCGGACCCGGCCGGTGGTGGCGTCGACCAGCACGTGCAGTTCGCTCGGCGTGCCGTCGGCGTACGCGCCGCCCACCACAACCTCGTAGGCGAGGGCGGTGCCCGCGGAGTCGGCGTCGTACACCAGCTGGCTGCCGTCGACGCGGCGGGCGGCGGCGGAGGAGGCGGCGAGTGCGGTGCGGCCGGCCGCCGCGGCACCGACCCGGGCCTTCGCGCCCCGGGTCGGGGCGGCGGCGAGGCTCTGGCTGGCGCCCCGCCAGGTGTTGCCCTTGCCCAGGTGGACGACGGTGTCGCCGCCGAGGACCGGCAGGCCGTCCTGGTAGCGGTTGAGCCGGACGTGCTCGCTGCCGTCGGCGTCGGTCTGGACGTTACGCAGCGTGAACGTCTGACCATCGGTGACGAGGGCGCTGCCCGAGTGGGCCCGGAGCTGGGCCACCGCGCGGGTGAACGCGTCGGTGGAGACGGGGGCGGCCGAGGCGGTGGCGGGCAGGCCGGCCGCCAGCAGCGCGGCCGTGGCCAGGCCGCCGAGGAGAGTGGTACGACGCATGTAG
The DNA here is from genome assembly GCF_054963695.1 of Micromonospora sp. RTBAU3-60. NCBI lineage: Bacteria > Bacillati > Actinomycetota > Actinomycetes > Micromonosporales > Micromonosporaceae > Micromonospora > Micromonospora sp. RTBAU3-60. The sequence continues at coordinate 132,681 of NZ_JBUEGB010000011.1, forward strand.
TCCCTACCTTCACTAGGACTGTCGGCCGGGGGGGTACCGACCGACGGGCGACCCGCCGGTGGACGACGGATCCGCACGCCCGGTGGTGACCGGACGTGACGACCGCACGAGGTATCGACGGAGGAAAGATCCTCGATGCGTTGTTGCACATTCTTGCGCCCTGGGGCCCTCGTCTGTCACGACTTGCGGCCAAGATTTTTTTCCAGAACTTTTCGTGGCCCGTTCACCACCGGCTCACGCGGGTGACCGGCCACGCCGGCCAGAGGGGGCCGTAGCCTGGGAAAATGGACTCCACGGGGTGGGTCGCGCCGGCCGGCCGGCCCGGACGCCCGCTGCTCGCCGGCGGCCTGCTGGCCGGGGCGGGGCTGGTCGACGTGCTGACGGCCTGGGCACATACCGCCGGCGACCAGTTCGTGACGCAGACGCCGGAGGGGACGTACGCGGTCGACATCGTCGCGTGGGCCTGGCTGCACGTCGCGATCGGCATCGCGCTGACGCTCGCCGGGCTGCTGGTCCTCACCGGGCGACGCGGCACCGTGCTGTTCGCCGTCTGCTGCGCGCTACCGGCCATCGTCGTCGACGTGCTGCTCTTCCCGTACGCGCCGATCCGGGCGCTGATGGTGGTCGCGCTCGAGGGTGCGGCCCTGCGCCTGCTGTTCCGGCACGCCCGGGCCGGTGCCCGACCCGGTGCGGTCAGCGCGGCTCGCAGACCCGGCCCGTCAGCGCCGGATCCCCCTCCCGGGTCGCCGACCACAGGGGGTTGAGCGCGAGCACCAGCGGGGGCGCCTGCCAGGCCGCGCCCAGCCGCTGGAGCAGCACGTACTCCCGGCGGGGCTGCGCCACCGGCTCGCCGGCCAGGAAGGCCTCCACCCGGTCCTCCACCATCCGCCGCCCGATCAGGCCGCCGTGGAACGCCGGCTCCTGATAGACCGGGATCCGGCTGTACTCGCCGGGAGGCGCCTCGGCGGCGCTGACCGTGGGCAGGAAGGCGATCATCCGGACCCCCGGCACCGGGCAGAGGATCCGGTTGCGGTAGAACGGCGCGTCGACCAGCACCGAGCGGACGAACGGCTCGTCGGGATGGTCCTTCACCGGCCGGGGGAGATTCGCGAGCCAGAACAGCACCCGCAGCTCCCAGCCCGCCGCGACGCCCCAGCCCTCGTGTCCCGGCGGCGGGTAGTAGGTCCGCCCCGCCTGCACCAGCGGGCTGAACATCACCACGGCGCTGACCGGGCCGCGGGGCAGCCGCTCCAGGTAGGTGCGCGCCACCATCGCCCCCTCGCTGTTGCCGAACAGGGCGATCGGGCGGCCGGTACGGTGGTGCAGCGCGTCGACCTGCGCGGCGAGCAGGGCGCTGCTGGAGTCGAGCGACCGGTGGGTCGCGTCCGGCGGGTACGGCAACGGTCGGCCCTGCGCGTCCAGGCCGCGGTAGGAGAAGCGCTCGACCCGGGGATCGGCGGACGGCTCGCCGTCCCAGCGCGAGTCGTGCCCGCTGAGGACGATGATCGCGTACGGCACCCGGTCGGGCAGCCGGTCGGCGAGGATCGGGGGCATCCACGCGCCGTGCCGGCCACCCCCGGCGATCCCGACCAGCGCCTCGGCCCAGATCGCACCCAGCACCGTCAGCGTGATCGCGATCGGGGCCACCGGCACCCGGGGCAACCGGACCCGGGCCGGCAGCACGGCGGCGGCCACCGCCCGCCACCACAGCAGCCCGTTCGCCGCCCCGGCCAGGGCGGCCACCCCGACCGCCCACCAGCCCGGGGCGCTGGAGATCAACGCACCGGACAGGGTCAGCAGCAGGAAGTTCAGCGACGACCAGCCGAACAGCTCGATCGTGGGCAGCCCCCGCCACCAGCCGGCGACCACGCCGGCCCGGGCCAGGAAGGGGGCGAGCACCAGCATCGGGGCCAGCGAGCCGAACAGGTACCAGGAGAGCGACACCGCGGAGAAGGCGACGGAGAGCGCGGCCCACGGCGAGATGACCAGCGCGGCCAGCAGCGCGACCCCCAGGTTGCGCCGCAGCAGCCAGCTCCAGGCGGGACGCGCCACGCCTTCCGGCCAAGCCAACGCGGTCAGCCCGGCGGAGAGCAGCCCGCGGACCACCGTGACCACGACCAACCCGAGCAGGAAGGTCGCCCACGAGTCGTGGTACACCAGCAGCCAGCGGAGGTCGTGGTACGAGTCGTAGGGCCAGACGGCGGTGGCCTGCGGGGCGAGTCCCCGAGCGGCGCGGAAGCCGAGCGCCAACAGCAGCCCGTCCTCGAGCATCGGCGGCAGCGCGGCGAGCACGAGCAGCGCGACCACCCGGCGCCGTGTCGATCCCACGTCCACTCCCCGCTTCCCCAGCCTTCCGAGGATCTCGCGGATCAGTCGCCGGTGGGATGGGAATCGCGCGAAGAGGCGTACGGTCCGTGGTCAGCCGACCCCGCTGGGCAAGCTCGACGGACGAGGGCCGTGGCGTCCGCCGCGTCGCGTGGCAACCTGTCGCATCCCTCGGGCAGGATGCACCTCGTGCGCCGCGAACGGGACGACCAGCCGACCGGAGACCGCCCGTCAACTTCTCGGCCCTGAAGCACCGAGCTTGCTCGGTTCGTCGGGATGGTTGACCAGCCCCAGGAACCCCTGAAAGGGAGGTGACTACGTTGCATACAGGCCAGAAGACCCACTCCGGGGTGCTTCCTCAGCCCCGGACTCTGGAATCCGCGTCAGCAGACACGGCCCCGAGATGCCACGAAACGGGACACGGACGCCGCAAGGCAGCCGGTGTGCAACATGGGCGAGGGGAGACCGGCGCAAGCCGGCGTCACCCGGAACCCGCTTCGGCGGGGACCGGAGCGGGCCGTGAGGCCCACACCCATCCGGTGGTGTTCGTTGTTGACCGGCATCACCGGCCGCTCCAACCGTCCGCCCCGGCACGGGCTCGGAAGTTGCTCGCCGCCGGGCGTGCGGTGGTGCACCGGCACACCCCGTTCGTGATCCGGCTCAAAGACCGTGAGGTCGCCGACTCACAGGTGGACGGGGTTGAGCTCGGCATTGACCCGGGTTCGAAGTTCACCGGTATCGCCGTCTTCCGCGCCGACAACATGGTTCGGGCCGGCCTGTTCGCGATCGAAGTCCGCCATCGGGGCGGGCAGATTCGTGACAAGCTGACTGCTCGCGCCGCCTTCCGCCGTGCTCGCCGGTCGCGGAACCTGCGCTATCGGGCACCCCGGTTCCTCAACCGCCGCCGGTCGGATGGGTGGCTAGCGCCATCGCTGCGGCACCGGATCGACAACGCCATGTCCTGGGTCCAGCGGCTGTATCGGTGGGCCCCCGTGGCCGGCCTGCACCTGGAGCGGGTCGCGTTCGACACGCAGCTGATGCAAACCCCGAACATCGCCGGGGTCGAGTACCAGCACGGCACCCTGCACGGGTACGAGGTCCGCGAGTATCTGCTGGCCAAGTGGGGACGCAAGTGCGCCTACTGCGGCGCCACGGGGGTGCCGCTGAACATCGACCACATCGTGCCACGCTCGCGGGGCGGCTCAGACCGGGTGTCGAACCTGACCCTGGCCTGCGTCCCATGCAACTTGGCTAAAGGCGCCACCCCGGTCGAGGTCTTCCTCGCGGACCGGCCCGCTGTGTTGGCCCGGATCCGACGCCAAGCGAAACTGCCGCTGGCCGATGCTGCGGCCGTGTCGGCAACCCGGCGGGCGCTGTGGCAGGCGCTGTCCGCCACCGGCCTGCCGGTTGAGGTTGGCACCGGTGGGCGCACCAAGTGGAACCGGCACCAGACCGGCGCGCCGAAGACCCACACCCTTGACGCCCTTCACGTCGGGACCATCTCCGCCGTGCGGTCCTGCCCCGGGCAGGTGCTGGTGGCCACCGTTACCGGCCGCGGCTCGTACGCCCGCACACGCTGCAACCGGTACCGGTTCCCCCGGCTGCGATTGCCAAGGAGCAAATCGGTGTACGGGTTCCAAACCGGCGACCTGGTGCGCGCTGTCGTACCCGCCGGCAAGAACAAGGGCCGGCACGTGGGTCGGGTCGCTGTGCGAACCACCGGGAAGTGCAACATCCGCACCAGCCATGGCCTTTTGCAGGGCATCCATCACCGGCACTTCCGGCTGCTGCAACGCGCCGACGGATGGGCCTACACCCGAGAGGAGGAGCGGCGTTTCCTCCCGGCCCTGAACGGCCGGGTTTCCACGCCGCAACGCCGATGACCGACGACCTGATCGACGGCCCCGGCGACGGGGTCGGCCGGGTGCTCGGCACCGCCGACGCCACCCCGCTCACCTTCTGGACCGCCGTCGCCCCCGGCAGCTACCTGCAACTCGACGACGTGGTGGTCACCCGCCGCGAGCTGCCCGACCGGGAGCCGGTGACCATCGCGGGCGTGGTCACCCAGGTGCGCGCCCGGCACGAGGGGGCGCAGTTCGACTCCGACGTCTTCGCCATCGCCGACGGCACGCTCCCGGCTCAGGTGCAGGAGGCCGCCGAGGTCACCACCACCCGGGTCGACCCCGAGTTCTACGTGCCACCCACGCCGGGCGCGGTGGTGCACCGGGCCGAGGGCGACGCCCGGGCCCGGGCGCTGCACTTCGACCGGATGGAGCGGCGCATCCCGATGGGCATGGGCCGCGACGGCGTGCCGGTCTACCTCAACGCCGACTTCCTCGACGGCACCCGGGGCGCGCACGTGTCCATCTCCGGCATCTCCGGGGTGGCCACCAAGACCAGCTTCGCCACCTTCCTGCTCTACTCGGTGTTCCGCTCCGGCGTGCTCGGCGGCGACGCGGTCAACGCCAAGGCGCTGATCTTCAACGTCAAGGGCGAGGACCTGCTCTTCCTCGACCACCCGAACGCCCGCCTCGACGACGACACGCGGGCCGGGTATGCGAAGCTCGGGCTCGACGCGGGCGCCTTCCCCGATGTGCGGGTCTACGCGCCGCCCCGGGTCGGCGACTCCTCCGGCACGCCGGACGTGAGCAGCCGGCTCACCGGCGTGGACAGCTTCTACTGGACGCTGAGCGAGTTCTGCGCCGACCGCCTGCTGCCCTACGTCTTCGCCGACGCCGACGACGAGCGGCAGCAGTACACGATGGTGGTCCACTCGGTCGCCGCGCACCTGGCCCGGTACGCCCAGCCCGCCGACGGCGGGGTGAGCATCGACGGGGTCCGGCTGGGGTCCTACGCCGACCTGGTCGACCACATCGTCGAGCAGCTCAACGACGACGAGACCCGGGGCGACTGGGCGGGCAGCGCGGTCGGCCTGGGCACGGTCAACGCGTTCGCCCGCCGGCTGATCGGCAGCAAGAAGGACCTCGGCCGGCTGATCCGGGGCGACCTGGCCATGCGCCGCCCGCACTCGATCAACACCGCGGAGAGCGCCCAGGTCACCGTGGTCGACCTGCACAACCTGCCGGACCGGGCGCAGCGCTTCGTGGTCGGGGTGACGCTCAAGAGCGAGTTCGAGCGCAAGGAGAAGGCCGGCACCGCCAAGCCGCTGCTCTTCGTCGTCCTCGACGAGCTCAACAAGTACGCGCCGCGCGAGGGCTCCTCCCCGATCAAGGAGGTGCTGCTCGACATCGCCGAGCGGGGCCGCTCGCTCGGGGTGATCCTGGTCGGCGCGCAGCAGACCGCCAGCGAGGTGGAGCGGCGGATCGTGACCAACTCGGCGATCCGGGTGGTCGGTCGGCTCGACCCGGCCGAGGCGTCCCGCCCGGAATACGGCTTCCTCCCGCCCGCCCAGCGGCAGCGGGCCCTGCTGGCCAAGCCGGGCACCATGTTCGTCAACCAGCCCGACATCCCGGTGCCGCTCTGTCTGGAGTTCCCCTTCCCGGCCTGGGCCACCCGGGTCTCCGAAGCCGGCCGGGCGCCGTCGGAGACGCTGCGCTCGATCACCCAGGCGGCCGACCCGTTCGCCGTGGTGGGTTCCGGCAGCTCCGACGACGACATCCCGTTCTGAGGGCGGTGACCGACCGGTGAGCGCGAGGAGTGCAGCGCAGCGGAGCCCCGCAGTCGCGAGCGAAAGGCCAGCACGGTGAAGATCCTGCACACCTCCGACTGGCACGTCGGCAAGGTCCTCAAGGGGCAGTCCCGCGGCGAGGAGCACAAGCAGGTGCTCGCCCAGGTGATCGAGATCGCCCGGGTCGAGCGGCCCGACCTGGTCATCGTGGCCGGCGACCTCTACGACACCGCCGCGCCCATCCCGGAGGCGACCCGCCTGGTGACCCGGGCGCTGACCGCGCTGCGGCGCACCGGGGCCGACGTGGTGGCGATCGGCGGCAACCACGACAACGGGGCGGCCCTGGACGCGCTGCGGCCCTGGGCCGAGGCGGCCGGCATCACCCTGCGGGGCAGCGTCCGGGACAACCCGGCCGAGCACGTCATCGATGGCGTCACCGCCGGCGGCGAGCGCTGGCAGTTGGCCGCGCTTCCTTTCCTGTCCCAGCGGTATGCCGTCCGTGCCGTGGAGATGTACGAGCTGACTGCCGCCGAGGCCAACCAGACGTACGCCGACCACCTCGGGCGGGTGCTCGCCCGGCTGGCCGAGGGCTTCACCGAGCCCGACCGGGTGCACCTGGTCACCGCCCACCTCACCGTGGTCGGGGCGAGCACCGGCGGCGGCGAGCGGGACGCGCACACCGTCCTCGGCTACGCGGTGCCGGCCACCGTCTTTCCCGGCAACGCGCACTACGTGGCGCTCGGCCACCTGCACCGGTCCCAGCGGGTCATCGGCCCGTGCCCGATCCGCTACAGCGGCAGCCCGCTCGCCGTCGACTTCGGCGAGCAGGAGAACGTGGGTTCGGTGACGCTGGTCGAGGTGACCGCGACCACCGCCGCCCAGATCCGCGAGGTGCCGGTGCCGGGGGCGGTGCCGCTGCGCACCGTCCGGGGCACCCTGGCCCAGCTCGCCGAGCTTGACCCGCCCGAGGGGTGGCTGCGGGTCTACGTCCGCGAGCAGCCCCGCGCCGGCCTGCGGGAGGAGGTGCAGGAGCTGCTGCCCCGGGCGCTGGAGATCCGGATCGACCCGGAGCTGGTGCCGGCCCCCGGCAGCGCCACCCGCACCGCCCAGCGGGCCGGCCGCTCGCCGCGGGAGCTCTTCGCCGACTACCTGAGCAGCCGGGGTCACGCCGACGACGGCGTCCAGGAACTCTTCGACGAACTGCTCGAGGGGATCGATCACTGATGCGACCGATGCGACTGGACATGGCCGGGTTCACCGTCTTCCGCGAGGAGACCACCGTCGACTTCACCGACGCGGACTTCTTCGCGTTGGTCGGGCCGACCGGCTCCGGCAAGTCGACGGTGCTCGACGCGATCTGCTTCGCCCTCTACGGCACCGTGCCCCGCTGGGGCGGCGCCCGGGGCCTGGCCAACGCCCTCGCTCCGTCGGCGAACGAGGCCCGGGTCCGGCTCGTCTTCGAGTCCGCCGGTGACCGCTACGTGGCGACCCGGGTGGTGCGCCGGGACGGCCGGGGCACGGTGAAGACCGCCAACGCCGGGCTGCAGCTGATGCCGGCCGGTTTCGACGTCACCAAGCTCGACACCGGGCTTAGCCCGGAGGACCTGGGCGAGGTGGTGGCCGGCACGCCCGCCGAGATGGAGCAGGCGGTGCTGGACGCGGTCGGGCTGCCGTACGAGCAGTTCACCAGCTGCGTGCTGCTGCCGCAGGGGCAGTTCGCCGACTTCCTGCACGCCAAGCCGGCCACCCGGCAGCAGATCCTGGTCAACCTGCTCGGCCTCGGCGTCTACGAGGAGGTGCAGAAGAAGGCCACCGAGCGCGCCGGGCAGGCCGAGGCGAAGCTGGAGACGGTCGACAAGCTGCTCGGCGGCCTCGCCGACGTCGACGACGAGACGCTGGCCGGCGTGCGGCAGCGGGTGGACCGGATGCGCGAGCTGGCCGAGGCGGTCGCGGTGGCCGTACCCGAGCTGGACCGGGCCCGGGCGACGGCGCGCGAGCGGGCGGCGGCGCTGGCCGCGCTGGACGCGGAGCTGGCGGTGCTGGCCGGGGTGCGACCGCCGGACGGGATCGCCGAGCTGGCCCGGGCGGTGGCGGCGGCCCGCGTCGCGGCCGACGAGGCCATGGCGGCCGTCGGGCTCGCCGAGGAGCGGGAGGAGAAGCTGCGCGGCGAGCTCGCCGCGGCCGGCGACGAGAGCGCCCTGCGGCTGCTGCTCAAGGCGCACGCCGACCGGGAGAAGCTGACCGGCCAGGTGGCGGCGGTCCGCGCGGCGGTGGCCGCGGCGCAGACCGAGCACGACGCGGCGGTCGGCGTCCTGACGGAGGCCCGGGCGGCCGCCGAGCGGGCCGAGGCGGAGCTGGAGGCGGCGTTCCGGGCGCACGAGGAGGCGAAGGCCACCGACCAGGCCGTGGCGCTGCGCGCCCACTTGGTCGAGGGCGGCCCGTGCCCGGTCTGCGAGCAGGTCGTCCCGCGGGTGCCGGCCGTGCCGAAGGGGTCGGCGGTGGCTCGGGCGATCGCGGCGGGCAAGGCTGCCCGCACGGCCAGTGAGGCGGCGAAGCGGGTGGTGCAGGAGCGCGACGCCGCCGCCCGCGAGCTGGACCGGGTGCTGCTGCGCGCCCGCGCCGAGCACGACCAGCTGCGGACCCGGCTGACCGAACTGGACGAGCAGCTCGCCGATGCCGCCGCGCCCGGCGCGCTGCGGGAGGCACTGGACGAGCACGCCCGGCTGCGTCGCGGCCTGGAGGAGGCGGCCGGGGCGGTCCGTGCCGGCCGGGACGCCGCCCGCCGGGCCCGGGGCGCGCTGGACGGCGCGGAGGAGCGGCTGCGCCGCGCCTGGCGGGACTTCGACGCGACCCGGGACGGGCTGGCCCGGTTCGGTCCGCCGGCCGCCGACCGCGACGACGTGGGCGCCGCCTGGGCGGCGCTCGCTGGCTGGGCCGGGGAGCAGGCCGACCGGCGGCGGGCCGACCGGGGCGGGCTGGGTGCGGCGGTCGGTGCGGCCGAGGCCGCCGCAGCCGAGGTCGAGGAGCGGATCGGCGGGCTCTTCACCGCGGCCGGGCTGGACGTGCCCGACGATCCGCTGCGGGACGCGGCGGTGGCGGTCGAGCGCGCCGAGGCGGAGCTGCGCCGGCTGACGGAGCGCCGCGAGCAGGCCGCCGAGCTGCGCGAGCAGCGGGCCGGCCACGAGCGGGAGGCCCGGGTGGCGCGGGCCCTGGCCGGGCACCTGCGGGCCAACAACTTCGAGCGGTGGCTGCTGGCCGAGGCGTTGGACCTGCTGGTCGACGGCGCGTCGCGGATCCTGCGGGAACTCTCCAACGGCCAGTACGACCTGGTGCACGACAAGGGCGAGTTCTTCGTGGTCGACCACCACGACGCCGGGCTGCGCCGGGGGGTGCGGACCCTCTCCGGTGGGGAGACCTTCCAGGCCTCGCTGGCGCTGGCGCTGGCGCTGTCGGAGCAGCTCGCGGGGATGTCCACCAGCGCGGCGAGCCTGGAGTCGATCGTCCTGGACGAGGGCTTCGGCACGTTGGACGCGGCCACCCTGGACACCGTCGCCGCCACCCTGGAAAACCTGGCCGCCCGGGGTGACCGGATGGTCGGCGTGGTCACCCACGTGCCGGCCCTCGCCGAGCGGATCCCGGTCCGCTTCGAGGTCCGCAAGGACGCCCGCACGGCCCGCGTCGAACGGACCGGCCTGTGACCGCGGGGAGCGAGCGTTCCTGGGCGGCTCGCGTGGGACACGGTCGCGCGGGAGTGCGAGGCGCAGCGCAGCGGAGCCCCGCAGCCGCGAACGACGGGTCGGCGCCGGTGCGCGGGGCGGGGGCGGCGTGACCCGGTTCTACGTCGACGCCTGGGATCCGGCGTACGGGGCGTCGTTCGAGGCGGCCGGCGGGGGCGGGCCGGCGGCGCCGAGCAGCGCCCAGGTCGACGCCGGCGTCGAGCTGCCGGCGACGGACTGGCGGGCGATCGACGTCCGCCGGGACGTGCTCGCCCCGGACGTGGTGCTGCTGGTCGACGGGGTACGCCGGATCGACGCGAGCGTGTGGACGGCCGAGGACGACGGCGGCTCGTTCCCGGGCATCGCCGCCTCGTACGCCGCCGGGGTGGTCCGCTGCGACCTGGAACGCGGCGCGGCGGAGCTGGCCGGGGCCCGGGTCGGCCGGGGGCTGTTCACCGCCAGTCCCTCCGCGCAGGACGTGGTGGCCGGGCAGATCCGCTACCCCGTGCACCGGGTCGGCGGCACCGGTGAGCTGAGCAAGCTGCCGGCCGCGGTGCAGGCCCCGCTGACCGCGCTGGAGGTGGCCGTCTCCGACGCCGCGCGTACCGACGGTGACCTGCTGGTGGTGGACGGGCCGTTGCGCAGCCGCCGGCACCTGCCGCGCACCCTGGGCTACATCAAGACGCAGCACAGCCAGTATCTGGACGCGCGGCTGACCGCGGTGGTCACCGGGCTGGCGCCGGGCCAGCGCTGCCCGGTGTTCCGGCTGGACACCGCGTGGGGCGGCTACTCCTGGTATCTGCGGCTGCCGGTGGCCGGGGGCGCGCCGTGGGCGGGCATCGTGCGGATGGAGTGCTCCGCCGAGCTGACCGCGGCCGAGGCGATCGAGCTGGCCGACCTCTCCCTGGTCACCCTGCCCCGGTTCGCCTCCACCCCGTACAAGGATCCGCGGGCCCCGCAGAACCTGGTCCCGATCGCCGGCCTGGAGCGCCGGTTGCGCGGGCTGCTCGGCGACGCCCGCCTGCTGCACCGGGTGCTGATCGCGGCCGCCCGGGGGATCCGGCGCTGATGGGCCGCCGACGCGGCACGGACCGGGTCGTCGAGCAGGTCGACACCGGGCAGGCCGAGCTGGTGCCCGACCCGGACCGGCCGGGTTCCTGGACGCTGCTGCTCGACGGCGCCCCACAGTCCCATGTGGACCTGGCGGATCCGACCCATCTGGAATTCGAGTACGTCCGGCGGCTGGCCGCCGCGATCGACCTGGTCGCCCCGGCTGGCGCACCGCTGCGGGTGCTGCACCTGGGCGGGGGCGCGCTGACCCTGCCCCGGTACGTCTCCGCCACCCGTCCCGGGTCGACGCAGCGGGTGTCCGAGGTGGACGGCGCCCTGGTGGAGCTGGTCCGCCGGGCGCTGCCGTGGCCCGCCGACGCCCGGCTGCGGGTGCGGGTGGCGGACGCCCGGGCCACCCTCACCGCCAGCCGGGAGGCCAGCTACGACCTGGTGGTTGCCGATGTCTTCGCCGGCGCCCGCACTCCGGCCCACCTGACCTCGGTGGAGTACGCCGCCGAGGTGGCCCGGGTGCTCCGCCCGGCCGGGTTCTACCTGGCGAACATCGCCGACGGCCCGCCGCTGCGGCACGCCCGCGCCCAGGTCGCCACGGTCCGCACGGTGCTGCCCCGGGCCTGCCTGGTCAGCGACGCGGCGGTGCTGCGCGGGCGCCGGTACGGCAACCTGGTGCTGGTCGCGTCCCGGGTCGATCCGCCGGTGGCGGACCTGTCCCGACGGGCCGCCGGCGACTGGTTCCCGGGCCGGGTGCTGGCCGGCGAGGAGCTGGACCGGTTCGCCGGGGGCGCCCCGGTGGTGCGGGACGCCGACGCCCGGGATTCCACTCCGCCCCCGCCCGGGATTTTTTCCGTGCGCCGTTGATCCGTCCGGCGGACCGCTCCGTATCACCCGGCCATGCCTGTGGGGGCCGGATGCCGGCGGCCGGCGCGGCGACGGTGTCGCCCGTCACGGCCGGCCCGCGTGGCAGAGTGACCGGGTGACCTCCCCCGCCGCTCGCCGGACGCTGCGCCCCCCGGCCGGCTACCGACTGGCCAGGTCGGTCCGGGCGCTCACCTTCAGCGCTTACGATCCGTGCGCGCGAATCGCCGGGGGCACGTTCTGGTGGGCCACCCGCACCCCGGTCGGGCCGGCCACCCTCGCGTTGCGCCCCGCCGGGGACGAGCTGGTCGCCGAGGGGTACGGGCCGGGAGCGGACTGGGTGGCCGAGCGGGCCGAGGCGATCGCCGGCCTCGGCGACGACCTGACCGGCTTCGCCGACCTCGCCGCCGCGCACCCGCTGGTGGCCCGGCTGGCCCGCGAGCACCACGGGCTGCGGATGCCGGCCACCGGCCAGGTCTTCCCCCGGCTGCTGCGGGCCGTGCTGGAGCAGAAGGTCACCGGCAAGGAGGCGTACCGGGCGTACGCGGCGACGGTCCGGCACTTCCGGGAGGCGGCGCCGGGGCCCGTGCCGCTGCTGCTGCCGCCGGAGGCCGCGGCCGTGGCGGCCACCCCGTACTGGGTCTTCCACCCGTTCGGCGTGGAGCAGCGGCGCGCGGACACGCTGCGCCGCGCGGCCGCCGCCGCCGAGCGGCTGGAGCAGTGCGCCGACACCGTCGAGGCCACCCGCCGGCTCACCGCGATCCCCGGGATCGGCCCGTGGACCGCCGCCGAGGTGGTCCGGATCGCGTACGGCGACCCGGACGCGGTCAGCGTCGGCGACTACCACATCCCGAACACCGTGGCCTGGGCCCTGGCCGGGGAGCCGCGCGGGGACGACGCCCGGATGCTGGCGCTGCTGGAGCCGTTCCGCGGCCACCGGGGCCGGGTCTGCCTGCTGCTGGAGGCGGCCGGCATCCAGGCGCCGCGGTACGGCCCGCGCGCCAGCATCCGCTCCTTCGCCCGCTACTGACCGCTCCGCGGGGCCGGACGGGTCAGCCGCGGGCGCAGAGGCGGCGCAGCGTCCGGCCCAGCCACCAGGCGTACGCGTGCTGGACGGCGCCGGCGAGCGGCCCGGCCGCGCGGGTGTACCAGCGGGCCGGGCGGCTGAACGCGGTCACCTCGAACCAGACGGCCGGGCCGTCGCGGACGACCAGGAACGCCTCCTCGCCGGTCTCCGGATGCCCGGGCAGCGTGCCGTAGCCGAAACCGACCCGGTCCGGCTCGTCCACCGCCCAGACCACCTCGGTCGGGCCCCAGATCCGCAGCGGGCCGACGCCCAGGCCCGGCGTCACCCGCACGCCCGCGGCGGCCCGGGGCGCGTCGGTGCGCATCACCACCCCCGCGGCCCGGTGCAGCCGCCACCCGAGCACCGCCTCGCCGGCGGTCGGGAAGCAGCCGTCCGGCAGCCGGACCCGGCGCCGCAGGTGGTGGTAGCCGGCCGGCAGCCGCCCGTCGCGGGTCGCCCCCACCTCGGGGTACGTCAGATCCGGCACGGTGGCCACCTCCTCGCGCGGGACAGGGCCAGCCTACGGCCGGGGCGGCCGCCCCACCTGCGGACGGCCGGGGCTACGCGGCCTCGCGGAGGTCGGCCAGGCTCACCGGGGCGTATCGGCGGAGCAGCTCCTCCAGCTCGGCCACCGAGGCGACCTCGCCGATGACATTGGCCCCGCCGCCCTGCTCCGGGCGGTAGCGGTGCACGAGCCGGTAGCGGTACCGCCCACGGATCAGCTGCACGCTGACCCGCCAGCGTCCGCAACATCCGCAGATCCACTCCGACACGCGGCGAACGGTAGCCCTGACCTGCGGTTTCACCATCCGGGCGAGGGTGACGAACCAGCCGGTCCGGGGACACGCCGCCCGCCGCCACCGGTGATCTGCCTCACCACTGTCAGTGGCGTCTGATTGACTGGTCGCCGTGGACCTGCCGATCAATCCCCCGGTCGAGCCGATGCTGGCCAAGAGCGTGCCCCAGCTCCCCACCGCTCCCGGTATGACGTACGAGCCGAAATGGGACGGCTTCCGCTGCATCATCTTCCGCGACGGCGACGAGGTCGAGCTGGCCAGCCGCGGCGGCAAGACGATGACCCGCTACTTCCCGGAGGTGGTCGAGCAGGCGCGGCGCCAGCTTCCGCCCCGGTGCGCGGTCGACGGCGAGCTGATCGTGATCCGCCGCGACGGCCCCAGTGGCCAGCCCCGGCTCGACTTCGAGCTGCTCGCCCAGCGGATCCACCCGGCCGCCTCCCGGGTGAAGCTGCTCGCCGAGACCACCCCGGCCGACTTCGTCGCGTTCGACCTGCTCGCCCTCGACGACGAGCTGTTCACCGACCGGCCCTACCCGCAGCGGCGGGCCCGACTGGAGCAGGCTCTCGCCAAGGTCCGGCCGCCGGTGCACGTCACGCAGATCACCACCGACGCCGAGACGGCCCGGCGCTGGTTCGACGTGTTCGAGGGGGCCGGGCTGGACGGGCTCATCGTCAAGCCGGCCGACCTCCCGTACGAGCCGGGCAAGCGGCTGATGTTCAAGGTCAAGCACGCCCGCACCGCCGACGCGGTGGTGGCCGGCTTCCGCTGGCACAAGTCCGGCCCGGTGGTCGGCTCCCTGCTGCTCGGCCTCTACGACGACGCCGGCGTGCTGCACCACATCGGGGTCAGCTCGTCGTTCACCGCAGCGCGACGCAAGGAGCTGCTGGACGAGCTGGCGCCCTACCGCGACGTCGGCGGCGACCACCCGTGGGTGCACGGCGATCACGAGCGGGGCCAGCGCATCCCGGGCGGGGTGAGCCGGTGGACCGGCAACAAGAACCTGGAGTGGGAGCCGCTGCGCCCGGAGCTGGTGGTCGAGGTCGGCTACGACGCCATGGAGGGCGACCGGCTGCGGCACACCGCCCAGTTCGTCCGCTGGCGCCCCGACCGTGATCCCCGCTCCTGCACCTACGATCAGTTGGAGCGCCCCATCCGCTACGACGTCGACCAGGTGCTGCGCGGCGATCCGGCGGCGACCGCCGGCAGCGTGTCCGGTCGGGCGTAGCCTGGCCGTCGACACGATCACGGAAGGCTGCCACGTGACCCGCTTCTCCGACCGGATCCGGATCCGCCGGGTCCGGCCCGCCCGAGGGCGTATCCTCACCGGGTTCGTCGCCGCGGTGGTGCTCACCGCCGGCTGCACGCTGCCGGCCCTCGCCCCGCGGACCGAGAGCCAGGGCTCGGTGGCGGCCCCGGGCACCGCCCCGACCTGGCGCGCCTGTCCCGAGGTCCCAGACGAGCTGGTCGGCCGGGGCGCGTCCGGCATGCGCTACGAGTGCGCCCGGATCGCCGTGCCTCGCAACTGGGGCAACGGGGCCGCCAGCGGCGCGACGGCCGGGCCCGGCGCCGGGGAGACCTTCGAGATCGCGCTCATCCGGATCCGGTCGAGCAAGCAGCACGACCGGATCGGCTCGCTGGTGGTCAACCCCGGCGGCCCGGGCGCCTCCGGCGTGGACACCGCCGTCTACCTCTCCTTCGGCCCCGCGTTCGGCGGGCTGCCGGCCGCCGTGACCGACCGCTTCGACATCGTCGGGTTCGACCCGCGCGGGGTGTCCCGGTCCAGCCCGGTCAAGTGCATCTCCGACGCCGACCTGGACGCCAGCTTCGGCTACGACCCCGATCCGCAGAGCCAGGCGTCGTTCGACGCGTGGACCGCGCTCAACCGGCGGATCGGCACCGGCTGCGGCACCAAATACGGTGACCAGCTGGCGCTCTACGGCACCGAGCAGGCCGCCCGGGACATGGACGCGGTGCGCGCGGCGGTCGGCGACGACAAGCTGACCTACCTCGGCTACTCGTACGGCACCCTGCTCGGCGCGGTGTACGCCCAGCTCTACCCGCAGCGGGTGCGGGCGCTGGTGCTCGACGGCGCGGTGGACCCGCAGCAGAAGCTCGTCGCCGGGTCGGAGAGCCAGGCGAAGGGCTTCGAGCGGGCCTTCGACAACTTCGCCCGCTGGTGCGCGGACAACGCCGGCCGCTGCCCGATCGCGCCGGACGCCCGGGGCGCCGTCACCAGCGCCATCGACAAGGCCAAGGTCTCCCCCGCGCGCAGCCGGGACGGCCGGGAGGCCACCGCGGGCTGGGTGTTCTACGCGGTCATCTCGTCCCTCTACACCGAGGCCGGCTGGCAGGAGCTGGCCCGGGCGATCGACGCCTTGCAGGGCGGCGACCCGACCGGGGTGTTCAAGCTCGCCGACGCGTACGCCGGCCGCGGCGACGACGGGCACTACTCGAACCTGTTCGACGCCAACATGGCGGTGAACTGCGCGGACGAGACCGAGAAGCCGAGCCCGCAGCAGATCCGCCAGCTCCAGTCGCAGTGGCGCGCGAAGTACCCGCTGTTCGGTCCGGCCCTCGCGGTGAGCATGTTCGGCTGCGTGGAGTGGCCCGGCGGGCGGGACCCGTACCCGACCGGCAAGGCGGTCGGCGCCCCGCCGATCGTGGTGGTCGGCACCACCGGCGACCCGGCCACGCCCTACGAGCAGACCGCCGCGCTGGCCTCCATGCTCGGCGTCGGGCGGGTGCTCACCTGGGAGGGCGAGGGGCACACGGCGTATCCGCAGACCGCCTGCATCACCGACGCCGTCGACGCGTACCTGGTCGCGCTGACCGTGCCCCGGGCCGGGCTGCGCTGCCCGGCCCGCTGACCACCGCAGATCGCCGGCTGTCGCTGTGCGAGGCTGCCGGCATGACCGGCGTGATCTTCCGGGAGGCGGTCCGCGCGGACCTGCCCGCCATCATCGCCCTGCTCGCCGACGACGTGCTGGGCAAGGCCCGTGACTTCACCGAGGTGGACGACGCGTACGAGAAGGCGTTCGCCGACGTCGACGCCGACCCGCGCAACCACCTGGTGGTCGCGGACGCCGGCGGTGAACTGGTCGGCTGCATGCAGATCACGTACATCCCGGGGCTGGGCCGGCACGGCGCCGAGCGGTCGCTGATCGAGGCGGTCCGGGTCCGCTCCGACCAGCGCGGCCGGGGGCTGGGCCGGCAGATGATGACCTGGGCCATCGACCAGGCCCGAGCGCGAGGCTGCGCGCTGGTGCAGCTCACCACCGACAAGACCCGCGCCGACGCGCACCGCTTCTATCGCAACCTCGGCTTCGTGGCCAGCCACGAGGGGATGAAGCTGGCGCTCTGACCCCGGCTCGCGGGCTGCGGCCGGACGACCGCTCCCCCACCCGAGGGAGCTGACTCCCCACCCTGCGGGATGATCGCCGGCGACCGGCACGGGCAGGGTGGACGGGCAGCCGACGAACGGGGAGTCAGATGTCCACTGCCGTCGCACCGGCCACCGCCCACCCGCGGGACGGCCGGCCCGCGCCCACCTGGGCGGTCCGCGCCGCCCACCTGATCCCGCTCGCCGTCCTGCCGTCCGGGCTGTGGCGGCTCGCCCTGGTCGCCGGAGTGCCGCTCGGTGCGTACGAGCACGGCGCGCCGGCCCGCACGCACGGCTGGGAGAGCGTGTACGTCGTCTCGCTGACCGTGGTCTCCGAGGCGCTGGCGCTGCTCAGTCTCGGCCTGGTCCGCCGGTGGGGCGAGGTGTTCCCCCGCTGGCTGCCGCTGGTGGGCGGGCGCCGGGTGCCGCCGCCGTTCGCGGTCACCGTCGCCACCGCCGGCGCCGTCGGGGTCACCCTCGTCTGGGCGTACGCGGCCTGGGGCATCATTGTGCGGGGCGGCATCCTGGGCTTTTCGCCGACCGGCTTCGCCCTGCTGCTGACCTGCTACGCCCCGCTGCTCCTCTGGGGCCCGCTGCTGCTGGCCGTCACCGTCGCCTACCACCGCCGCCGCTGCCGCGACTGACCGGCTGCCCGACGGGCAGGCCGAACGGCCCTGCTCGTGCCGGCGGCGCTGCCCGGTCCGCTGATGCACCGCGGTCCGCCCCGGACCGGCAGGCGCTCACTGGGTGCGGCTGGCCCGCTACGAACTTGATGACGTGGACCATTCACGTGAGCGATCGGTGCGTTGCGGGGATGAGCCGCTACGAACTTGATGACGTGGAGAAATCGGGGGAGCACCGCTCAAGGGCGAATGGCGGGCTGATCCGTTCACGTCATCAAGTTCGTAGTGGGTGACAGCGGACGTTTCTCGCGGTCGGCCGTCGTGCCCGGCGCCGACCCGCCGGCACGCCGGCCGTGCCTGCGGGCTTCCGCTGCGCGACGCCGGTGATGAGTCAGTCGGTGGCCAGGCGGCCGTCGCGGAGAGTGAGGACGCGGTCGGCCATCTCGATCAGGGCCGGGTCGTGCGTGGCGACCAGGGCGGTCATGCCCCGGGCGTGCACCACGGCCCGGAGCAGGTCCATGATCGACCGCCCGGTCTCCGAGTCCAGCTGGCCGGTCGGCTCGTCGGCGACCAGCAGGTCCGGCTCGTTCGCCAGGGCGCGGGCCACCGCCACCCGCTGCTGCTGCCCGCCGGACAGCTCATACGGGCGCTGCGCGGCGTGCCCGCCCAGCCCGACCAGCTCCAGCAGCACGGCCACCCGCTGCTCCCGCTCCGCGGCCGGCACCCTGGCCAGCCGCAGCGGCACCCCCACGTTCTCGGCCGCCGACAGGATCGGCACCAGGCCGAAGGTCTGGAAGACGAAGCCCACCGTGCCCCGGCGCAGCGCGAGCAGGTCCCGCTCGCTCGCGGCGGTCACGTCGTGCGCGGCCACCTGGACCCGCCCGCGGTCCGGCCGGTCCAGGCCGCCGACCAGGTTGAGCAGCGTGGTCTTGCCGGCGCCGGAGCGACCCCGGACCGCGACCAGCTCACCCCGCCCAGCAGAGAAGGAGACGTCCCGCACGGCGTGCACCGCGTGCTCGCCCCGCCCGAAGGTGCGGCTCACCGCCTCGACGCGGACCACGTCGTCGGTGGCGACGCGCGCCGGCGCCACGAACAGCTGCTCGCTCATGCCGCCACCTCGCTCCGCTCGGCGCCGGCACGAGGCACCACGACGCTGCACTGATGATTCGCTCGCTGACGCTCGCTCATGCCTGCTCCTTCTCGGTGTGCGCCCGGTCACCGGGCCGCACCTCGACGTGGTCGGGTTCCAGGTTCAGCCGGACCCGGTCGCGCAGCGACAACGCGTCCACGAAGGACGCCGGGAGCTGCATCCGGCCGGTCCGGTCGAGCACCGCGTACTCCTCGCTGACCAGCTCGGTGCTGCCGTCGGCGGCGACGCGGGCGGTGCGGCGTACCTCGGAGGAGGTGCGGCCGTCGCGGATCGCGACGGTCCGGCGGACCTGGCTGGCCACGGCGTGGTCGTGGGTGACCACCACGATGGTGACGCCCAGCTCGGCGTTGATGGTCCGCAGCGCGGCGAAGACCTCGGCACCGGTCGCCTCGTCCAGCTCACCGGTCGGCTCGTCGGCGAAGAGCACCTCCGGGTCGTTGGCCACCGCCACGGCGACGGCGCAGCGCTGCTGCTCGCCGCCGCTCATCTGGCTGGGCTTCCGGTCCGCGCAGTAGCCGACGCCGACCAGGTCCAGCAGCTCGCGGGCCCGTTCGCGCCGGGCCCGGCGGCCGCCGCCACGGCGCGCCAGGTGCATCGGCAGCTCGACGTTCTCCAGCGCGGTCAGGTACGGCAGCAGGTTCCGCCCGGTCTGCTGCCAGACGAAGCCGACCACCTGACGGCGGTAGGCGAGCCGACGCCGGTTCGACAGGGAGAGCAGGTCGTACTCGGCGACCCGGGCGATGCCGGCGGTGGGTGTGTCCAGCCCGGAGAGGATGTTCAGCAGGGTCGACTTGCCGGAGCCGGAGGCGCCCACGATCGCCACCAGCTCGCCCCGGTCGATGACCAGGTCGAGGCCCTGGAGGGCGACCACCTCCACGCCCTCGGTCTTGAAGATGCGCACCAGGCCGTCGCAGACGATGTGCCCGCGCAGCCGGTCCCGGCCGCCGGCCCGTTCGGCGGCGCGCTGCGCGGCGCGCTGCTGAAGGGCGGCCAGGTCCGGCACGGCGGACGCCTCGGCGATCGCTGTCATCTCAGCTCTCCTCTCCGAGCCGGAGCACCTCGCCGAGGCGCATCCGGCGGTTGTTCAGGGCCTCCACGGCGATCGCGAAGCCGAGGGCCAGCACGGCGAGGCCCAGCACGCCGGCCACCAGGCCGGGTTCGAAACGCGCCCGCACGGCGACGCCGCCGGTGAACGCGGGCAGGCCGAGCACCGGGGTGAGCAGCACCGGCAGCAACGCCCCGACCACCGCGCCGGTGAGCACCGACACCAGCACCAGCGGGGTCAGCTCGACCAGCAGCAGCCCGCGCCACTGCCGGCGGGACAGTCCCATGGTGCGCAGCCGGGACAGCACCTGCCCCCGGCCCCGCGCCCCGGCCAGCACCGCGAACGCGAGCGCGAGCAGGCCCAGTGCGCCGCCGCCGGCCGCACCCATGGTGAAGCCGAAGACCAGCAGCCCGTTCACCCCGCTGCCGCCCAGTTCGGCGCGGACCGCGGAGCGGGTACGCACCTCCGGCTGGCGGGGCCGCTCCCCGGCGGTGACCGCCCCGGTGCGCTGGTAGCGCTGCTGCCCCTCGTTGACCACCCGGGCCACTGCGGCCGGGTCCACCTGCTCCCCGGCCAGCACGAAACCGGTGGGGACCAGCGGATGCGGACCGTCGGCGGGCAGCGCCGGCCAGGGCAGCACCACGAACCGCTGCATGCTCCGGTCGATCAGCGGGAAGTCGGTGACCGTGGCGGCCGTGCGCACCGGCAGCCGGTTGCCCTGCACGTCCAGCCAGGCGGGCCGGCGACCCTGCGGATCGGCGAGCCCGGCGTCGGTGAACTCGTCGGCGAGCGCCGGGGAGACCAGCGCCGGCAGCGGCGTGGTGCCGTCGCTCGTGGCGCGCAGCGCGTCGGGGACGGTCACCGGTACGCCCGCGCGGCGGGCCACCTCGGCGAAGCGGGCGCCATCGACCAGCAGTACCCGGGTGTCGCCGACGCCGCCGAACCGGCCGGCCTGGTCGGCGTACGGGCGCACGTTGGGCTCGACCAGCAGCGGGGCGACCGCCCGTGCGCCGGGCAGCGCGGCCAGCGCCTCGGTGGTGTCCGGGGCGAACCGCTCCCCGTTGACCAGGACGTCCCCGGGGACGGCCCGGACGGCGGCCCGGTCCCGGCCGTTCTCGATGCCGGCCGCCACCACCCCGCAGAACGCGGCGGTGGCGACGGCGAGGACGACCACGACGAGCGGGCCGGTGGTGGCGGCCCGCCCGGCGCGGGCGGTACCGAGGAACGCGACGCTGCCCCGAGCCCGGGCGGTGAGCCGGCTGAGCAGCCGCAGCGGCCACGGATACGCGCGGAGCGCGACGAGCGCCGCGGCCACCGCCAGCAGCACCGGCACGGAGACCAGCAGCGGGTCCACCGATCCGTCGAGGGTGAGACCCCGGCGGCGCAACAGGAACGCGCCGAGCACGGCGACGCCGAGCACGGTCACCTCGACGGTGAGCCGAACGGTGGTGGACCGCGTGCTGATCAGGTCGGCCCGGCCGGCGCCGCCCCGTGCGGCGGTCAGCGCGACGAGCGGCGGGAGCAGGGTGACCAGCAGCGCGACGAGCAGCACCCAGCGCAGCTCCGTGCCCTGCCCGGGAAGCAGGCCGGCCAGCAGCCAGCCGCCGCCCGCCGCGGCCGGCAGCACCAGCACCGACTCGGCGAGCCCGCGGCCCAGCACGGTGCCGGTCGAACCGCCCCGGGCCCGCAGCAGCACGTACTCGGCGCGGCGTCGGCGCGCCGCCAGGCGGGCAGCGAGCAGCGTCAGCCCGGCCAGCGTGGCGAGCAGCCCGGCCGCGATGATCGCGAGCAGCGTACGGGCGGCGGCGAGCGATTCGGCGAACCGCCGCAGCGGGATGTCGACCCCCTGGGTGAAGCTGAGCCCGGACGGCTTGGGGGTCCGGTCGAGGCTGCTCAACCCGTCGATCAGCGCGTTGAGCTGGGCCGGGGTGAGGCGGTCCGGTGCGATCCGGTAGCGCCAGCCGAAGCTGACCGGCCAGCCGGCCTCGGCCAACGTGGCCACGCCTTCGGCAGAGGTCACTCCGGCCAGCAGGAACGGTTGTCCGTCCCCCTCGGGCTCGCCGAGCCGCAGCAACGAGGGAAGCGCGTCCCAGATCCCGCCCTGCGTGTCGACCGGTCGGAACACCCCGACCAGGGTGATGTTCTGGCGCCTGATCGGCGCGCCGTTGCTGTCCAGGATGGAGAGCGTGAACCGGTTGCCGACGCGCAGTCCGAGCCGGCCGGCGACCGGGTCGGCGAGGGCCACCTCGACCGAGCGGTCGGCGGGCTTGCCCGGGGCGGGCCACCGGCCATCGACCAGGGCCGCCGCGTCCTCGATTCCGCTCACCGTCCGCACGCTGAGATCGATCAGCCCCTTGTCGGCGGTCAACGCCGGTCCCCTCAGCCGGGCGAACGAGGTCTGCGCGGTGAACCACCGCTGGCCGATCACCCGCTGCACGACGGGCGGCATCCGCTCCTGGAAGGTGTCCAGGTCGGCCGCCCGGCCGGCGAGTACCTCCCGGCTCCCGGACCGGATCTGCACCTCCGTTGTCTGGTAGGTCAGGTCGCGGCGGGCCACCGGCTGGGCCGCCACGTACTCCCGCAGCCCCTGTCCGGTGAGCCGGTCGGCCAGACGCGGCACCGCCGTGATCAGCAGGGCGGTGACCAGGGTCAGCACCGCGAGGAGGAGGAAATGCCCTCCGTACGCCCGGACCCGCCGGGCCACCCTGAACAGACTCATCGTTCTCCCCCGATCCGCAGCTGCACGGCGGCCACCCGCTGGCGGATGCCGGTGGTGATGACGGCGGCGAAGGCCAGCGCGACGAGCAGCAGCCCGGCCGCGGTCAGGCCGATCGGCGTCCACGGCATCGTGAAGACCGCCTCCGGCACCGGCCGGCCGGCGGCCGGGGTGAGGATCACCAGCGGCACCATGGTGGCCGCGACCCCGGCCCCGACCAGCAGCCCGACGCCGACCCCGATGCCGGCCAGGAAGGCCTGCTCGGCGAGGAGGGCCCGGGCCAGCAGCCCGGCGTTCGCGCCCAGCGTGTTCAGCACGGCGAACTCGGTCAGCCGGTGCCGGGTGGTGGCCCAGACGTCCACGGCGAGACCGACCAGGGCGAGCAGCACCGACCCGAGCGCGGCAGCGAGCAGCCCCACCCGGGCACCCCGCCAGTACGGGTCCTGAGCCGCCTCCGCCGCCACCTGGCGCCGGTCGAGCAGGGTGGTCCCGGGCAGCGCGGCGAGGGCCTCCGCCGCGTTGGCGTGGCCGCTGTCGTCGGTGCGCAGCCACCACTCGACCGTCGACCGGACCGTGCCCTGCTGACGTAGCAGCAGGCTGGTGGCGCCGGGCAGGTCCAGCAGCACTCCGTCGCCGACGGTGCCGGGGACGGCCTTGACCTGCCCGACCACCGTCACCGGCAGGGAGACCCCGGACAGCGACAGGGTGACCGTGTCGCCGGTCCGGACGTCCAGCGCCGCGGCGGCGCCGGGCGTGACCAGCGCCGGCACGGGCGGGTCGTCCCCGACGGGCACCACGGCGATCCAGGCCGACGGCGCGCTGATGAACTCCCGGAGGCCCTCCGGCACCACGAACTGCCGGGTGGCGTCGACCGAGCCCCCGTCGACCCGGGCCGCCGCCTGCGCCCCCTCCTCGCCGCTGATCCGCCACCCGCCGTCGAGGGCCAGTGGCCGGCTGCCGCCGGTGGCGTCGGTGAGCCGGAGTCCGTCGATCCGTAGCCGGTAGCTCTCGCCGACCGCCTCGCCGCCGTCGGCCTCGAACCCGGCCAGCCGCAACGGGACGCCGCCGGTGTCGGGCAGCGGCACGGAGAAGGGCACCGGCCGCCCGTCGCCCTCGGCGACCGCCAGCGGCAGCCGCCAGGCCGTGCCGGAGTCGGTGGTGAGCAGCGCGGCCACGGACACCTTCGGCACCTCGAACCGCGTCTCGACCGGGGTGCGGACGGTGCCGGCGAGCGCCCGCGCGCCGGCCGGAAGGGCGGTCCCCGCGGGCGCGACCCGCTTGCGGGCCAGCCGGTCGAGCAGCGCGTCAGCGGACGCCCCGCCGGCGGCGTCGTCGAGCCGGAGCATCCCGGTCGCGCCGACGGCGTCCAGGCTCACCACGGTCGCCTCCCGGTTGTCGCGGCCGAGCCGCACGTCGTCGCGCCAGGCTGGCAGCACCCGGTCCAGCCCGGGCACGGCGGCCAGTCGGCCTGCCCGGTCGGCCGGGGCGCTGCCGCTCCGTTCGACCAGCCGCAGGTCGGTGCCGACGGTGTGCTGGGCCTGGTCCCGCTGCGACCGTTCCCAGGAGGCGACCAGCGACCAGGCGAGCGTGCTCCCGCCGACGGCGAGGGCGAGCAGCAGCACCGGCCCGGCGTGCGGCCGGCGGCCGGCCTGCCACATGCCGAACATGGTGGCCGTCCACGGCCGCCGGTCGACGAACCGCTCGGCGACCCGGGTCGCCGGGGGGAGCAGCCGCAGCGCCACCACCGCGCCGGCCAGCACCCCGATGGTGGGCGCGGCGGCGAGCAGCGGGTCGATGCCGAGCCGTCCGCCGGCCCCGGCCAGCGGCGACGAGTACTGCCGGAGCTGGGTCCAGGCGAGCACGGCGAGGGCGACGAGGGCCAGGTCGACGCTGGCCCGCTGCACCGCCGCGCCCCGGGTCGGGCGGGACCGGGCCGCCATGTCGGCGACGTAGGTGCCGGCCCGGCGCAGCGCGGGCACCACCATGGCGAGCAGGCAGCCGACCGCGGCAGCGACCGCGACCACCCAGACCTGGGCGAGGCCGCCGTCGGCCAGCCGCAGGTCGGCGCCGAGCCGGTGTACGGCCTGCCCGGTCAGCGGCGGAGCGAGCAGCAGGGCCGGCGCCACCACCAGGGTCGCCTCCCGGACGGCGAGACCGGCGAGCTGGCCGCGGGCGGCGCCCCGGGCGCGCAGCAGCGCGGTCTGCGCGCGCCGGTCCTCGTTGAGCAGCGCGGCGACCAGCACCAGCGCGTACCCGCCGAGCACCACGATCAGCAGCAGCGGGGTGAGCAGGGCGGACCGGCCCACCAGGTCGGCCCGACTGAGCCGGTCGATCAGCTGGTCCAGCTTGCTGACGGCCTGCGCGGAGGAGCCGAGGCCGGTGCTCTCGGGGATCTTCGCCGAGATGGTGGCGACGGCGGTCTTGACCGACGCCAGCCGGCTCGGCTCGACCCGCGCGAGGTCGGGCTGCGCCAGCCAGGACGCGGAGACCGAGCCGGGGAAGGTACGGGCGAAGTCCGCCGGGTCCAGCGCGAACGGCCCGTACGAGGTGACCGTGCCCGGGTCGCCCTCGCCCACCCCGGGAGCCAGCCGCCAGTACGCCTCGGCCGGGTCACGCGGTCGCCAGATGCCGGCGACCACCACGGCGCCGGCCCGCTCGGCGCTGCGGTCGTAGAGCGGCACCCGGTCGCCGGTGCGCAGTCCGAGCTGGCCGGCGACCTTCTCCGGCAGCGTCACCTGCAGCGGCGTCGCCCCCGGCGTCGGCCACGACCCGGCGGTGAGCTGGGCGTGCGCGGCCAGGTCCTCGAGGGTGCCGAGGTTGGCGAAGACCGGGTCGTCGCCGACCCGGACAGCGCCGAGATCCCCGGTCAGCTCCCGCCCGGTGCCGTAGCGGGCCGCGGCGACGGTGGCCGGCGCCTCGCCCAGGCCGGCAGCGAACTGGCCGCGGACCGCCCGGTCCCGCTCGGCGTACGCGGCCGCGTCCGGGCCACCGGAACCGCTGATCAGCAGGCTGCGCTCCTCGGCCGGGGCGGCGTCGAGCACCGCCCGCGCCCCGGCGTCGACGGCCCGCCGGTTGTAGTCGGAGAGCCCGGTGACCAGCGCCACCGCGACCAGGGCCGCGACGGCGGCGGCGAGCAGCAGCCCGCGCGCCTCGACGGCCCGCCTCCACACCAACTTCATCCGACGCCCTCCCCTGGCCCCCGTTGGGCCGATGAAAAGGAAGAGCGGTCGAGGGGCGGGAAAGGTTCGCGCCCGTTACATGATCGTTATCTGGCGCGGAAGGGCTGACCTGACAGCGGCCTGCTTCGATGGCGCCATGGTTACCGAGATCCTGCTCGCCATAATTCTGCTGCTGCTCGTGGTGCAGTTCGCCGGGAGCCGGCAGCGCACCCCCACGGACTATCGGCTGGCGGAGATCGAGCGCCGGCTCGACCTGGTCATGGCGCACCTGGGCGTGACCGACCCCGGATCCGAGCTGCCCGAGGTGCGGGCGCACCTGGCCCGGGGCGAGACGATCAAAGCGATCGCGGCGTACCGCCGGGCGACGGGCGCGGACCTACGCACCGCCAAGGCCGCGGTGGAGGCGCTCGCAGGCCAGCACTGAGTGGTCAGCTCCGCGGCCGGTCGCGGTCCTTGGAGGGCTGCACCCGCTTCGGCTCGCCCGGCATCTTCGGGTATTCCGGCGGGTACGGCAGGTCGCCCTGCCCGGCCGCGGCGTCCCGCTCGGCCCACTCCAGCAGCGGGCTGATGTCCCACTGGGCGTCGTCGATGCCGGCGTGCGGGTCACCCCGCTCGGCCAGCCGGGCCGGCACGCTGCGCAGGTCGAAGTCGTCCGGGTCCACCTGGGTCAGCTCGTCCCAGTCGACCGGGGTGGAGACGGTGGCCCGCCCGTTGGCGCGCAGCGAGTACGCGCAGGCGATGGTCCGGTCCCGGGCCATCTGATTGAAGTCCACGAACACCCGGCTGCCGCGCTGCTCCTTCCACCATGCGGTGGTGACCAGCTCGGGGCGGCGGCGTTCCAGCTCCCGGGCCAGCGCGATGGTGGCCCGGCGCACCTCGACGAACGTCCAGCGCGGCTGGATGCGCAGGTAGACGTGCACGCCCCGGCCGCCGGAGGTCTTCGGCCAGCCGGGCACCCCCAGCTCGTCCAGCAGCGCCCGCAGCTCACCGGCGGCGGTGACCGCGTCGGCGAAGTCGGTGCCGGGCTGCGGGTCCAGGTCGATCCGCAGCTCGTCGGGGCGGTCGACGTCGGCGGCGCGGACCGGCCACGCGTGGAAGACCACGGTGCCCATCTGCGCGGCCCAGGCCACGTGGGCCAGGTCGGCCGGGCAGAGCTCCGCCGCCTTCCGGCCGCTGGGGAAGCTGATCTCCGCGGTCTGGATCCACGGGGGTACGCCCCGGGCCGGCACCCGCTTCTGGAAGAACATCTCCCCCTCGATGCCCTCGGGGAAGCGTTGCAGCGTGGTGGGCCGGTCGCGCAGGGCGCGCATGATCCCCTCGCCGACCGACAGGTAGTAGTGGAAGACGTCCGCCTTGGTGAAGCCGCGCTGCGGGAAGATGACCCGGTCCGGGCTGCTCAGCCGGACGGTGTGCCCGGCGACCTCGATCTCCTCGGCTGCGGCCTTGGTGCCAGCCATTGGGCGACCATATGCGATGCCAGTGACACCCGACGTACCGTTGACCGGTGAGTCTTTCCGAGAGCGAACTGCCCACCACCGAGGAAGAGTGGCGGGTCCGGCTGAGTCCCGAGGAGTTCCGGGTGCTCCGCGAGCACGGCACCGAGCGGCCGTGGACCGGCGAGTACGTCGACACCAAGACCCCCGGCGTCTACCACTGCCGGGCCTGCGGGGCGGAGCTGTTCCGCAGCGAGGACAAGTTCGACTCGCACTGCGGCTGGCCCAGCTTCGACGACGCGATCCCCGGAGCGGTGAAGGAGATTCCCGACAACACCCTCGGCATGCGGCGTACGGAGATCCGCTGCGCGCGGTGCGACAGCCATCTTGGGCACGTCTTCGAGGGCGAGGGCTTCACCCCCAGGGACATCCGGCACTGCGTGAACTCGGTCTCGATCCGGCTGGAGCCGAAGCAGGGCTGAGGGGCCGCCCGGTGGCGCCGGGCGCTCAGAGCAGCAGCCGGCGGCCCCGCTCGTCGACCGCGTCGGCGGACTCGTCGTCCAGCCAGACACCGCCGGTGGCGAGATAGCGGAAGTGGTGCTCGCCGGGGCCGAGCCGGACGGTAACCGTCCGGGTGCCGTCCCGGCGGGGCACCAGCTCGTGCCGGCCGGGCTCCCAGTCGTTGAAGCAGCCGACCACGCTCACCGCGCCGGCCGGGGTGTCCCGCGGCAGGCAGAAGGTGACCCGGGTCTGGGTGCCGAAGAGCTTGTTGCGCTTGATCACGTGGTCCTCCGGGGGTGCCGGGGCGGTCACCAGGCCTAACGTCCGACACGCCGGGAGCGACTCGCCGTCGAGCCGGACCAGATTCCCCGATTCCGGTTGCCCGCCTGTGTCGCTTGCTCGACGCTGGGGTGACGTGTCCATATCGGGGGGATTTGTAATGGCTACCTGCGAGGTATGCGGTAACGACTACTGGGGGGCGTTCGAGGTCCGCACGGCCAGCGGGGCGGTGCACACCTTCGACTCCTTCGAGTGCGCCATCCACCGGATGGCGCCGATCTGCGAGCACTGCCAGATCAAGATCGCCGGCCATGGCGTCGAGGTCAACGGCCGCTTCTTCTGCTGCGCCCACTGCGCCCGCGCCGTCGAGGGCGCCCAGGGCGCCGAGGTACGCGACGCGGTGGGCGCCCGCCCGTCCTGACGTGAGGGAAGGGCCGCTGTTAATGCCTTCGGTTGTACAGGACCCTCCTAGCTCGTAAGTGAGCGGTAAGGGTCACGGCTGCTCGGTCCTGGTTAGCATCCCGCCATGCCCGCCACCAGATCGGCGCTGCTGCCGCTCACGCTGACCACCGTTCTCGCCCTTGCCGGTTGCGCGGGGGCGGAACGCTCGACCGACGACGCCGCCCCGGCCGGCTCCGCACCGGCCACCTCCGCTCCGACGCCCACCGGTACGGTCGCCGCCACGCCGACGGGCACGACCGCGCCGGTGCCGGCCACGCTGGACTTCACCGCGCGCACCATCGACGGCGGGCAGTTCACCGGCGGCAGCCTCGCGGGCAAGCCAGCCGTGCTGTGGTTCTGGGCGGCCTGGTGCACCCGCTGCCGGGGCGTCGCCGACGACGTGGCCGCGGTGCGGCGGGACAACGCGAGCCGGATCAACCTGATCGGCGTGGCCGGGCTGGGCAGCGGCGCGGACGCGATGCGGCGGTTCGCCCGGGACACCGGCATCGCGGCCTTCCCGAACCTGGCCGACGACGACGGCACGGTCTGGCGCCGGTTCGGCGTCAGCACCCAGGAGTGGTACGTGCTGCTCGACTCCGCAGGCAAGGTGGTGCACTCCGGGGCGCTGTCCCAGGCCGAGCTGCGCCGGCGGGTGGCGGAGCTGTCCTGACATGCCCGACGCCCCCTACGGTCTCGCCCTCGCCGCCGGCCTGCTCGCCGCCGTGAACCCGTGCGGGTTCGCGCTGCTGCCCGCGTACCTGTCGGTGCTGGTGCTCGGCGACGGCGTGGCGGCGGGCCGCGGACCGCTCGCGCCGGTAGGCCGGGCCCTGGCCCTGACCGGCGCGATGACCCTCGGCTTCGTCGCGGTTTTCGGCGCGTTCGGCCTGCTCGCCGGGCCCGCCGCGGACGCCGTCGCGCGCCGCCTGCCGTGGGTGTCGGTGCTGATCGGGGTGGCGCTGGTGGCGGCCGGCGGCTGGCTGCTCGCCGGTCGGCAGCTGCCGGCCCTCACCCCACGACCGGCGGCCGGCCCGACGGTCCGGGCACGGTTCGGCTCAATGGCGCTCTTCGGGGTGGCTTACGCAGTGGCGTCGCTCGGCTGCACGGTCGGCCCGTTCCTCGCCGTGGTGGTGGCGGGCTTCCGGGCCGGCAGCCCGGCCGCGGGGGCCGGCCTCTTCGTGGCGTACGCCCTCGGCATGGGGCTCGCGGTCGGCGCGGCGGCCCTCGCCGTCGCGCTGGCCCGCGAGTCGCTGATCCGGCGCACCCGGCGGGCCGCGCCGCTGCTCGGCCGGCTCGCCGGCCTGCTGCTCGTGCTCACCGGCGGTTACGTGGCCTGGTACGGCTGGTACGAGGTGCGGCTGTTCGCCGGCGGCGACGCCGACGACCCGGTGATCGCCGCCGCCGGTCGGGTGCAGGGCGCGGTGAGCGGCTGGTTGGCCGGGCTGGGCCCGTGGGCCGTCGCCGCGATCGTCGCCGCGCTGCTCGGCGCGGCGGCCGCTGGCACCCTGGCCCGCCGGCGGGCGGCCACTGTCCGGGCCGGTGCCGCCGAGGTCACCCCCGCCCCGGCCGGGCGCGGCGGCGAGCCGGGCGCGACCTAACATCGCGGGATGCCGTCACCGATCGAGTCGCACGTCGCCACCTTCGCCGAACTGGACGCCCGCACCTTCCACGACCTGCTCCGGCTGCGCATCGACGTGTTCGTGGTGGAGCAGAACTGCCCGTACCCGGAGCTGGACGGCCGGGACGTCGAACCCGGCACCCGGCACCTCTGGCTGACCCGGGACGGCGCGGTGGTGGCGTACCTGCGGATCCTGACCGACGAGGACGGCGTGGCGCGGATCGGCCGGGTGATGGTGGCGCCCGCGGCCCGCGGCACGGGCCTGGCCGGCCGGCTGATGACCGAGGCGCTGGCCCTGGTCGGCGCAGGTCCGTGCGTGCTGGAGGCGCAGACCCACCTGGTCGACTTCTACGCCGGCCACGGCTTCGCAGTCAGCGGCCCCGGGTACGTGGAGGACGGCATCCCGCACACCCCGATGCGCCGGGAGGGCCGGCCGGCCGCCTGACGCCACGGCCTACGTGTTAGTAGGGGGCCCCTGCACAACGCGAGGCGTTAACCGGGGCCCCTTCCTGTCAGGGCAGGCAGGTGACGATGTCGGCGATGGGCCGGCGGCGGCCGGTGTAGAAGGGGACCTCCTCGCGCACGTGCCGCCGGGCCCGGGCGGCCCGCAGGTCCCGCATCAGGTCGACGATCCGGTGCAGCTCGTCGGCCTCGAAGGCGAGCATCCACTCGTAGTCGCCGAGGGCGAACGAGGCCACCGTGTTGGCCCGCACGTCCGGGTAGCCGCGGGCCATCCGGCCGTGCTCGGCCAGCATCTCGCGCCGCTCGGCGTCGGGCAGCAGGTACCACTCGTACGAGCGGACGAACGGGTAGACGCAGAGGTAGGCCCGGGCCTCCTCGCCGGCCAGGAACGCCGGGATGTGGCTCTTGTTGAACTCGGCCGGCCGGTGCAGCGCCATCTGCGACCAGACCGGGGTGAGCGCCCGGCCCAGCGTGGTCCGGCGGAACCGCAGGTACGCGTCCTGGAGCGCGTCGCTGGACGAGGAGTGCCACCAGATCATCAGGTCGGCGTCGGCGCGCAGGCCGGCCACGTCGTACGTGCCCCGGATGGTCACGTCCTTGCCGGCCAGCTCGGTGAAGAGGGACTCGACCTCGTCGACGACGTTCTCGCGCAGCGACGGGAGGGGGCTGGTCGCCCGGTACACCGACCACATGGTGTAGCGGATGCTCTCGTTGAGCTCCCGCAGCCGCGCCGCGTTGGTCTGCTCGGTCATGCTGCCGATCCTCCCAGTGCTGTGATGATCTCTTCGGCCGCCGTCTCGCCGGAGCGGACGCAGACCGGAATGCCGACGCCGTCGTAGCCGGCCCCGGCCAGGGCCAGCCTCGGGTGGGCGGCGCGCAGGCGCGTCCGGACCTCCGCCACCCGCGCGCCGTGGCCGGGGGTGTACTGCGGCAGGGCCCCGCCCCACCGCTGCACGTGCCGGGCGACCAGGGCGGGCAGCGGGGTGCCCAGCACCTTCGACAGCTCCCGGTGCACGGCGGTGACCAGGTCGTCGTCGGTGAGCTGGAGCGAGGCCTCCTCCCCGTACCGACCGACCGAGGCGCGCAGCAGGGCGAGCCCGTCGGGTCGGCGCAGGTGCCCCCACTTCGTGGTGAAGAAGGTGGCCGCCTTGATCAGCAGGCCCTCGGTGGCCGGCACCAGGAAGCCGGAGAGCTCCGGCAGCTCCGGCGCGGGCAGGGCCATGGTGACCAGGGCCACGCTGGCGTAGTCCAGCCCGCCGACGGTGGCGGCCACCTCGGGCGCCGGGCCGGCGAGCAGCCGGGCGGCCGGGCGGGCCGGCACGGCGAGCAGCACCGCGTCCGCCTCGACGTGCTCAGGTTCGCGGGTGGGGCCGACGGTGAGGCGCCACCCGGCCGACGTCTGGTGCAGCTCGCGCACCGCCGCGTCCCGGCGGATCGTCGCGCCGCTCTCCCGCGCCGCCGCCTCGACCAGCACGCTCAGCCCGCCGGCCAGGGTGCCGAAGACCGGCGCGCCGGGAATGCGGGGTGCGGCCGCCTGCGCGGCCCGGACCGCGCCGACCAGGGTGTGCTCGACCCGGGCCGCGCGGGCCAGCGCCGGCATGGTGGTGACCAGGGACAGGCCGTCGGCCCGGCCCGCGTAGACGCCGCCGAGCATCGGGTCGACCAGCCGGTCCACCACCTCGTCGCCGAACCGCTCGCGGACCAGCGTGCCGACCGCGACGTCGACGTCCGGGTCGAGCAGCGGGCGGCCGACGTCCCGGTCGGCGTCCGCCGCCGGCCGCGCCACCGCCGCCACCTTCGCCAGGTCCCCGGGTACGCCGACCAGCGTCCCGCCGGGGACCGGGCGCAGCCCGCCGTCGACGACCAGCGCGGCCTGCCCGACGGTCGGGTGCACGATCCGGTCGGTCAGTCCGAGCCGGTGGATCAGGCTGACCGCGGCCGACTCCCCGCCGGCCGGGTCGCGCATCAGGAAGGACTCGGCACCGAACTCGACGGGCTGCCCGGCCAGCTCACCGGTGCGCAGCTTGCCACCGAGCAGGCCGGACTGCTCGTACACGGTGACCTCGGTGCCGGCGGGGGCGCGGTCGCGCAACCGGACGGCGGCGGCCAGCCCGGTGACGCCGCCACCGACGATCGCCACCCGCCACGGTCGCGCCATGGTCCCTCCCCTACTCGGCCGGGCCCGCGCTGAGCTCGTGCACCAGCGCGACCACCCGGGTCAGCACGTCGGGGTCCGTCTCGGGCAGGACGCCGTGCCCGAGGTTGAACACGTGCCCGGGGGCGGCCCGCCCCTCGTCGAGGATCCGGCGCACCTCGGCCTCCACCACCGGCCACGGGGCGAGCAGCACGCACGGGTCGAGGTTGCCCTGCACGGCCTTGTCCGGCCCGATCCGGCGGGTCGCCACGTCCAGCGGGGTACGCCAGTCCACGCCGACCACGTCGACGCCGGCCTCGCCCATCGCGCCGAGCAGCTCGGCGGTGCCCACCCCGAAGTGGATCCGGGGCACACCCGCGTCGGCCAGGCCGGTGAGCACGTGGGTCGAGTACGGCAGCACGTAGCGGCGGTAGTCGGCCTCGGACAGCGCGCCGGCCCAGGAGTCGAAGAGCTGCACGGCGGACACCCCGGCGTCGACCTGGACCCGCAGGAACGACAGCGTGACCTCGGCCAGCCGGGCGCAGAGGGCGTGCCAGAGGTCCGGGTCGCCGTACATCAGCGCCTTGGTCTTCGCGTGGGTCCGCGACGGCCCGCCCTCCACCAGGTAGCTGGCCAGGGTGAACGGGGCCCCGGCGAAGCCGATCAGCGGGGTGTCGCCCAGCTCTGCGACGAGCAGCCGGACCGCCTCGTCCACGTAGGACACGTCGTCGCGGGTGATCGGCCGGATCCGGTCGACGTCGGCGGCGGCGCGGACCGGCTCGGCCACCACCGGCCCGGTGCCGGCCACGATGTCCAGGTCGACGCCGGCGGCGGCCACCGGGACCACGATGTCGCTGAACAGGATCGCCGCGTCGACCCCGTGCCGGCGGACCGGCTGGAGGGTGATCTCGGCGACCAGGTCAGGACGGCGGCACGATTCCAGCATCGGCACGTTGGCCCGGATCTCCCGGTACTCCGGCAGCGACCGGCCGGCCTGCCGCATGAACCAGACCGGGGTGTGCGGGGTCGGCTCGCGCCGGCAGGCGCGGACGAAGGGCGAGTCGGCCGGCCCGCCACGGCGGGATTGTCCGTGTCGGGCGGCGGTGCCCGTGGTGTCGGTGCTCATCGCGGCAATCGTGCCACGCGCCCGGGCCGCCCCCGCCGCCACCGTCACCTTTTGTGACGTGAAAGGAAGGGCCCCGGTCAACGCCTTCAGTACAGGGGCGCGGCCCCGGTCGACAGATCTGCCCGGCGCATGATCGCGGCTCGCCGCTCGGCGCGCCGTCCCGCCGTGCGAGCGGGCGGCGGCATAGGCTGCCGGACATGGCCCCCCCGATCGCGCTCCCGGAAACCTTCGCCCGCGCGGTCGTGGGGTTGCGATCGGTGACCCCCCGCCCGGAGATCGTGCTGGAGGAGGTCGGCGCCCCGCAGCGCCTGGCCCCGTACGCGTTCGCGCTCTCCGCCGCGGTCATGCGCGATGACGACGAGGTGGCCACCGGGCGGCTGATCCTGCTGCACGACCCGGCCGGGCACGAGGCGTGGCAGGGCACCCTGCGACTGGTCACCTACGTGACCGCGGAGCTGGAGGTGGACCTGGCCAGCGACCCGCTGCTGCCCGGGGTGGGCTGGACCTGGCTGACCGACGCGCTGGACGCGCAGAACGCCCGGCACCGGGCCATCGGCGGCACGGTCACCCAGACCCTCTCCACCCGGTTCGGCGAGCTGGCCGGGCCGCCCGCCGCCGGGGACATCGAGATCCGCGCCTCGTGGACCCCGCTCGGCGTCGACCTGGCCCCGCACCTGCTCGGCTGGTGCGCCCTGCTGGCCTCGACGGCCGGCCTGCCGCCGCCCGGCGTGACCGCCCTGCCGTCCCGCCGCCCCGCCGGCGCCGCCTGACCAGCCGGAGCACGCCGACGGGCCGCCCCGGGGTGACCGGAGCGGCCCGTACGGTTCGCCGTCAGAGGTAGTTCTCGGCCTCGTCGCAGACCTTGTCCAGGCCCTTGTTGGCCTTGTCGAAGGCCGCCTTGTTGCCGGCCGACGCCGCCGCGATCGCGGTGGTCAGCTTGTCCAGGCAGGTGGCGATGACCTTCTTCTGCCGGGCCTGCTCGTCCCGGTCGTTCTTGGTGCCGGTCAGGTCCTGCTCGGTGTCGGCGAGCTTGTCCCGGAC
The DNA here is from genome assembly GCF_054963695.1 of Micromonospora sp. RTBAU3-60. NCBI lineage: Bacteria > Bacillati > Actinomycetota > Actinomycetes > Micromonosporales > Micromonosporaceae > Micromonospora > Micromonospora sp. RTBAU3-60. Next base: position 167,260 of record NZ_JBUEGB010000011.1, read on the forward strand.
CGTCTGCAGGTCGGCCTTGAGCTTGTCGATCTCCTGCCGGTTCGCCGCGATGGTGCCGTCCCGCTGGCTGACCTGCTGCTCGGTGCGGTGCAGCTTTCCGTTGGTGGTGACGTAGAGCCCGGTCATCACGCCGCCGGCGACGAACAGCAGCCCGGCGACGAGGGCCAGGATCAGGGTGCTCCGCCCCTTGCCGGTGCCCGCCGCGGGAGCGCCGTACGGCGGGACCGAGCCGGGCGGGGCCGACATCGGCTGCGGCCCGAACCCGGGGCCGGAGACCGGCGGGGCGGACATCGGCGGGGCGGACATCGGCTGCGGATGGCCCGGCGCGGAGACCGGGGCGGCGCCGTACTGCCCGGGGACCGGGGCGGCGCCCGGCGCGTACTGCCCCGGGACCGGGGTGGCGCCGTGCTGGCCTGGGACCGGGGCGGCGCCCGGCGGGTACTGCCCGGGGACGGGCGGGGCGGACGCCGGGGTGGCCGGCTGGGGCAGGGTGGGGTCGGGCTGGGCGGCGCCGTACTGCTGGGCCGCGGGCTGGCCGCCGTACGGGCTGCCGTACCCGGTGCCGCCCGGCGGCTGGGGCGGGTAGCCCCCCGCTCCGATCGGTGGCTGGGACATGACGTACCTCCAGGTGTGCTGGTCCCCCGTGGGGTGGCCCCCGAAGGGCCGGGGTGTGCGGGTCGATGTGATCAGGGCCACGGGTCGGCCGATGCGGTCAACGGCGACCGGGCGGCGGGCCGGTCAGCAGAGCTTGAAGGTGTCGCAGGCGGTCTTGATCGGCACCGCGAGGCCGATGCCCTCGGCGTCCCGCGCCTTGGCGGTGGCGATCCCGACGACCTCCTTGGACCCGTTGATCACCGGGCCGCCCGAGTTGCCGGGGTTGATCGGCGCGTCGAACTGGATCACCGGACCGGAGCCGCCCTCGTCCGGCCGGAACGCGCTCACCACCCCGGTGGTCACGCTGTCCTGCAGGCCCAGCGGGGCGCCGACCACCACGATCTGCTGCCCGGACTTGACCGGCGTACGGGCCGCGACGAGCCCGGTGAACTTGGCCGTGGTACGCAGCTGGGCGAGGTCCTTGTCCTTGTCGACCTTGATGATGGTGGCGTCGAAGCGCTGGCCGGTCCGCTCCAGGAAGACCTTCCGGCCACCCCCGTCATAGACCGACTCCACCACGTGGAAGTTGGTGAGCAGCGTGGTGCCGCCACCGGCCGCCGGCTTGCCGATCGCGAAGGCCGTACCGGTGAACTGGCCGGCGCTGACCCGGAACACGCTGGGCAGCACGGCACTCGCCACGGCCTCCGGGTTGAAGGCGGCGCCGGCCTGCTTCTCCAGGGCCTCCGCCCGCTTCTCCAGCCCGTCGAGCCGTTGGCCGTCCGCGCCCTGGGCGTCGGCCAGCCGCCGGTCGGTGGCGGCGAGCCGGTCGTCCAGCCGGTAGATCTGGTACGCCTGCACCCCGGCGACCACCGCCAGCAGCCCGGCCAGCGCCAGCGCCAGCACCGGCAGCCGACGCCGCCGGCCAGGCTCGCCGGCCGGGTGCGCCAGCCCCGGGGCGGGCTGCCCCGGCAGCGCCGGCCCGAAGGTGGGCTGGCCCGGGTAGGCCGCTCCCGAGACCGGCTGCCCCGGGTAGGTCGGCGCGGAAACCGGCTGCCCCGGGTAGGCGGGCGCGGAGGCCGGCTGTCCCGCCGGGGTTGGCGCGGCGGTCGGCGCTCCGGGGTGAGTGGGTGCGGCGGTCGGCGCTCCGGGGTGGGTGGGTGCGGCGGTGGGCTGTCCGGCGAACGCCGCCACCGGGACGGGCTGCCCCGGAAGGGCGGGCCCGGACGTCGGCTGCGCGGGCCCGGTTGCCGGCTGCGCGGGCACGGTGCCGGGTTGGGCAGGCCCGAACGCCTGCTGCGCGAGCGCCGTTTCCGGCTGCGCGGGAGCGGTGCCGGCCTGGGCGGCGAAGCCGCCCGGGACGGTCGACTCGGCGTCGACCGGCTGCCCCGGCGCGCCGCCCGGTTGGGCCGGTGGCCATCCGCCCTGGGGGTGCGGGGCGACCGGGTTGCCCCACTGGCCGCCGTTCGGCGCCGGCGACCAGGTGGCCCGGGGTGCGGGTACGGCCGGCTGGCCCGGCATGGTGGCGGGCTGCTCGGGGGTCGGGACGGCACCGGCGGGCGCGGCCGGGTAACCGGCAGGCGCCCCGAACGGGGCCGGCTGACCCGCCGCGACCGGTGGGACCATCCGCGGCGGCAGGGGCCCCGGCCGGGCCCGCTGCCCGTCCTCACCGCCGCCGACCTGGCCATGCTGGACGGCCACGGGGCCACCGACCCCGGTTTCGGTGCGCGCCTGGTCGGCCGTCTCGTCGGGGCCCGGCCCCGGCACCCCGTCACCGCCGTACGCAGCCGTCATGATCGCTCGTCCTCCCCGTGAACGCCCCGCCCGAAGCCACCCGGCGGCACCCCTCGACACCCGCCCTGCGGCTCGATGGACCGTACCTGCGCGAACGGGGTTTGTCTTCCCCGGTGTCCGACCCTGCCACGGGGGTGCAAGCCGACCCTGTCACGGGGGTGCAAGCAGGCCCTGCCCCGACCCCTGCCGGTCATCCCGCCGACACGCGCCGGACCGGCTGCGCGCGCCACGTCCGACGGGCGCACTAGGGTTGTCAGGTGACCGACGAACCACCCCTGCGCCGTCGGGCCGCCGAAAGCCGTACGGGAGAGGCAGCACCACGTCCGTCGTCGGCCGGGTCGGAGCCGGCGGACGCGGGGACCGAACCCACCGCCGGCGGGCCCGTGCCGCTGACCGCCCCACGCGAGGGCACTCCCGCGCCGGTGGCCGTGCCGAGCGAGCTCGAGGAGGTCGTGGCCCGCTTCGCGGCGGGCACCGGCCCGGTGGCCCTGGACGCCGAGCGCGCCTCCGGCTACCGCTACAGCCAACGTGCCTACCTGGTGCAGCTGCGCCGGGCGGGCTCGGGCACCGCGCTGATCGACCCGCTGCTGCTGCCCGACCTCTCCGCCCTGGACGCGGTGATCGCCGAGGCCGAGTGGGTGCTGCACGCCGCCAGCCAGGACCTCGCCTGCCTCGCCGAGCTGGGGCTGCGCCCGCGCCGGCTGTTCGACACCGAACTGGCCGCCCGGCTGGCCGGATTCGAGCGGGTCGGCCTCGCCGCACTGACCGAACAGCTGCTCGGCTACACGCTGGAGAAGCACCACTCGGCGGCGGACTGGTCCAGCCGGCCGCTGCCGGAGTCCTGGCTCACCTACGCGGCGCTGGACGTGGAGATGCTGGTCGACCTGCGCGACTCCCTCGACGAGGAGCTGCGCCGGCAGGGCAAGTCGGAGTGGGCGGCGGAGGAGTTCGCCGCGCTGGTCCGCAACGGCGCCCGGCCGCCCAGGGTGCGGGCCGAGCCCTGGCGGCGTACCTCGGGCATCCACCGGGTGCGCGGCGCCCGCGCCCAGGCCCGGGTCCGCTCCCTCTGGTACGCCCGGGACCAGATCGCCGCGCGGCGGGACGCGGCCCCGGGGCGGGTGCTACCCGACTCGGCGATCGTGGCCGCCGCCGAGCTGGACCCGAAGGACGAGAAGACCCTGCTCACCCTCCCTGGCTTCGGCGGCCGCTCCGTACGCCGGCTGGCCCGGACCTGGCTGGCGGCACTGGACGACGCCCGCCAGCTGCCGGACGACGCGCTGCCGGTGACCCCGGTGGTGGAAGGGCCGCCCCCGCCGCACCGGTGGGCGGAGCGGGACCCGGTGGCGGCCGGCCGGCTGGCCCGCTGCCGGGAGGTGGTGCTGCGCATCTCCGGTGCGCACAACCTGCCGGCGGAGAACCTGATCGCGCCGGACTACATCCGCCGCCTCGCCTGGCAGCCGCCGGAGGAGATCACCGACGAGACCGTGGCGGAGACCCTCCGCGGCTTCGGCGCCCGGGAATGGCAGCTCACCCTCCTCCTCCCCGACCTCACCCACGCCCTCACCGCGCCCTGACCCCAGATCCCCGCCCCCGCCGGCGTTGATCATGAAGTTGTTGTCACCTCGCCCGGCGGGTCGTGGCAACAACTTCATGATCAACGCGGGTGGGGGCATCCGGCGCGGGGTGTGGGGTTGGCCACACGGGGGGTGGTGACGGGGTTGGTTACTGGCGAGTAGCATCCGGGGGAAATGCCAGTGCCGGCGGCCCTCATTCGGTCCGTGGCGCCGCCTGGCGGCGCAGAGGCCGAGTCATGGCCGAAAAGGAGGCTCCAAGTGCCCCGTGAAGTTCGGGATGTCGTCTTCGTCGACGGCGTCCGCACCCCGTTCGGCAAGGCGGGTGGCATGTACGCCAACACCCGCGCCGACGACCTGGTGATCCGCTGCATCCGCGAGCTGATGCGACGCAACCCGCAGCTGCCGCCGGAGCGGGTCGAGGAGGTCGCCATCGCGGCCACCACCCAGATCGGCGACCAGGGCCTGACCATCGGCCGCACCGCCGCCCTGCTGGCCGGCCTGCCCAAGACGGTGCCGGGCTTCGCCATCGACCGGATGTGCGCCGGCGCGATGACCGCCGTCACCACGGTCGCCAGCGGCATCGCGATGGGCGCGTACGACGTCGCCATCGCCGGCGGCGTCGAGCACATGGGCCGGCACCCGATGGGTGAGGGCGTCGACCCCAACCCGCGCATCGTCGCGGAGAAGCTGGTCGACCCGTCCGCCCTGGTCATGGGCGCCACCGCAGAGAACCTGCACGACCGGGTCCCGCACATCGCCAAGGAGCGCACCGACGCGTTCGCGCTCGCCTCCCAGCAGCGGACCGCCAAGGCGTACGCCAACGGCAAGCTCCAGGACGACCTGGTGCCGGTGGCGGTGCGCGACCCGGAGACCGGCTGGGGCCTGGCCACCGTGGACGAGGCGCCCCGGGACACGTCGCTGGAGAAGCTCGCCGGCCTGAAGACCCCGTTCCGCCCGCACGGCAAGGTCACCGCAGGCAACGCGGCCGGCCTGAACGACGGCGCCACGGCCGCGCTGATCGTCGCCGAGGAGACCGCCCGCGAGCTGGGCCTGCCGGTCGCCATGCGGCTGGTGTCGTACGGCTTCGTCGGCGTCGAGCCCGAGGTGATGGGCGTCGGCCCGATCCCCTCGACCGAGAAGGCGCTGCGCATCGCCGGCCTCAGCATCGACGACATCGGCCTGTTCGAGCTGAACGAGGCGTTCGCCGTGCAGGTGCTCGCCTTCCTCGACCACTTCGGGATCGCCGACGACGACCCGCGGGTCAACCCGTGGGGCGGCGCGATCGCCATCGGTCACCCGCTCGCCTCCTCCGGCGTACGACTGATGACCCAGCTGGCCCGGCAGTTCGCCGAGCACCCCGAGGTCCGTTACGGCCTCACCGCCATGTGCATCGGCATCGGCATGGGCGGCACCGTGATCTGGGAGAACCCACACTGGACGGAGTCCAGCAAGCCGGCTCAGGGGGAGGGCAACAAGTGAGCGCGCTGGCCGCACCGAACGAGGTCGTCACCAAGGCGCTGCTGCGCCCGGTGAACGTACCGGGGCTGGACCGTCCCGCCGCCCTGATCACCCTGGACAACGGCCTCGACCACACCAAGCCGAACACGTTCGGCCCGGGCGGACTGACCAGCCTGGACGAGGCGATCACCGCTGCCCTGGCCGCGAACCCGGCGTTCATCGCGGTCACCGGCAAGCCGTACATCTTCTGCGTGGGTGCGGACATCACCGGCCTGCCGCTGCTGGCGGACCGCGCGCAGGCCCTGGAGATCGGCCGGCTCGGCCACCGGGTCTTCGCCCGGCTCAAGGACAGCGAGATCCCGACCTTCGCCTTCGTCAACGGCGCGGCGATGGGCGGCGGCCTGGAGTTGGCCCTGCACTGCCACTACCGGACGCTGTCGGCGGGCGCGGCGGCGCTCGCGCTGCCGGAGGTCTCACTCGGGCTGGTCCCCGGCTGGGGCGGCACCCAGCTGCTGCCGAACCTGATCGGCATCCCGGCCGCCACCCAGGTGATCCTGCAGAACCCGCTGATGCAGAACAAGATGCTCAAGCCGAAGCAGGCCGCGGAGATGGGCATCGCGGACGTGCTGCTGGAGCCGGCCGACTTCCTCGAGCGGTCCCTGGAGTGGGCCGCCGGCGTGGTGCGGGGCGAGGTCACGGTGACCCGGCCCGAGGTCGACAAGGACATGTGGGCGGGCGTGCTCTACTTCGCCCGGCAGACCCTCGACCAGCGGCTGCACGGCGCGGTCCCGGCCGCGTACAAGGCGCTGGACCTGCTGGAGACGGCGAAGGACGGCGACTTCGCCGCCGGCACCGCCGCCGAGGACGAGGCCCTCGCCGACCTGGTCTTCTCCGAGGAACTGCGCAGCGGCCTGTACGCCTTCGACCTGGTGCAGCGGCGGGCCAAGCGGCCGGCCGGCGCCCCGGACAAGGGCCTGGCCCGCCCCGTCACCAAGGTGGGCATCGTCGGCGCCGGCCTGATGGCCAGCCAGCTCGCGCTGCTGTTCGCCCGCCGTCTCCAGGTGCCGGTCGTGCTGACCGACCTGGACCAGGCCCGGGTGGACAAGGGCGTCGGCTACGTGCACAGCCAGATCGAGAAGCAGGTCAGCAAGAGCCGGATGGACAAGGGCACCGCCGCCAAGCTGTACGGCCTGGTCAGCGGCTCGGTCGACAAGTCCGTCTTCGCCGACGCCGACTTCGTCATCGAGGCGGTCTTCGAGGACCTGAACGTCAAGAAGCAGGTCTGGGCCGAGTTGGAGAAGATCGTCAAGCCGGAGGCGGTGCTCGCCACCAACACGAGCTCGCTCTCGGTCACCGCGATGGCTGCGGACCTGGAGCACCCGGAGCGGGTGGTCGGCTTCCACTTCTTCAACCCGGTCGCCGTGCTGCCGCTGCTGGAGATCATTCGGGGCGAGCGGACCGACGACGCCACCCTGGCCACCGCGTTCGCCGTCGGCAAGCAGCTCAAGAAGTCCTCGGTGCTGGTCAAGGACGCCCCGGCGTTCGTGGTCAACCGGCTGCTCACCCGCTTCCTCGGCACGGTCTTCGCCGCCGTCGACCAGGGCACCCCGCTGGAGGTGGCGAACGCCGCGCTGGACCCGCTGGGTCTGCCGATGCGCCCGCTCGCCCTGCTCCAGTTGGTCGGCCCGGCGGTGGCGTACCACGTGGGCGGCACCCTGCACGCCGCCTTCCCGGACCGGTTCGGAGTGAGCGAGAACCTCAAGCGGATCGCCGACTCCGGCCAGCCGATCGTGGTCGACGAGCGGGTCAACGAGGAGGTCGTCAAGCTGCTCGTGGTCGGCGACCAGCCGCTGACCGCAGAGCAGGTCCGGCAGAACGCGCTGGACGCGCTGGCGCAGGAGATCCGGCTGATGCTCGACGAGGGCGTCGTCGCCGAGGCGCAGGACATCGATCTGTGCATGATCCTCGGCGCGGGCTGGCCGTTCCACCTGGGCGGCGTCACGCCGTACCTGGACCGGACCGGCACCTCCGAGCGGGTCACCGGCCAGCGGTTCCTGCCGCGCGGGGTGGCCAGCCTGCGGTGACAGCGCCAGCTCGCCGTCGGCCATGATTCGGCCTGCGCGCCGCCAGGCGGGGCCCCGGACCGAATGAGGGCCGGTCTCAGGTCGCGCCGCGACCTGGGGCCGGCAGCCTGATCCATCGCCGCTCCCCCGCGATCGCGGTGGCCGACTGCCCGTCTGGGACGGTCCGGCCACCGCGATCGTCGTTTCCGTGACCGGACCGGTGTCGCGCGCCGACTCCGCGCCGCCCGCGCCACTGGGCGGACGATGGCCGCCAGAAACGGCGTACCGGTCCGTCACCGCCCGGCCACCCCGCGCTCACGCCGGCATCGGCGCTGCAGCGACGCAGGTCACGAGCCGGTCCCGGTTTCGTCACGTCGACACCTGGCGGACAACGGTGTGTCAGTGGGGCTCGCTACGATCACGCGTCCAGATTTTCTACAGGAGCTGCCAACATGTCCCAGCCGCCGTCCAGTCCCTACCCCGGTTCCTACCCTCCGCCGCAGCAGCCCGGGCACGGCGGTGGCTACCCGCCGCCGCAGCAGCCCCAGTACGGCGGCGGCTACCCGCCGGCCCCCCAGCAGCAGCCCGCCCCGCAGTACGGCGGTTACCCGGATGCACCGCAGCAGTCCGCCCCGCAGTACGGCGGCTACCCGGAGGCACCGCAGCAGCCCGGCCCGCAGTACGGCGGATACGTGGAGACCGGCCAGCCCAGCTTCGGCAGCCCGGAGGTGCCACCGAAGAAGAAGTCGAAGGCCGGCAAGATCCTGCTGATCGTCCTGGCCGTCGTGGTGGTCCTGTGCCTCGGCGGTGGCGCCGCCATCTGGTTCGCCGCGAAGGACACCGTGGGCGACGTGGTCGATGCCACCAAGACCCGGGTGTCGGCTCCGGAAACCCTCGGCGGCCGGCCGAAGGTGGACAACCCGCAGCTCCAGTCCGCCGCCACGGAGATGGAAGCGGAGATCAAGAAGGACACGCCCGACGCCACCAGCACCGTCGGCGCCTTCTACGGCAACCCCGAGAAGCAGGATCTGGTCATGATCGCCGGCGCGTCCGGCGTGATGGCCGACCCGAAGAAGGAGCTGGAGGACGCCACCGCGGGCCTCGGCAGCGAGCTCGGGGTGACCGAGTTCAAGACGGTGGACGCCGGCCCGCTGGGCGGCGACGCCAAGTGCGGTGACGGCAAGATCGACGGCGACCCGGTCGGGGTCTGCGTCTGGGCCGACCGCGGCAGCGTCGGCATGATCGTCATGTACTTCAAGCCGGCGTCCGCGCTGCAGTCCGAGTTCGTCGCCATGCGGGGCGAGATCGAGCACAAGGGCTGACGGCCCGTCGGACCGGTGTGACCGGGCCCCCGCCGCGTGGCGGGGGCCCCGTCGGACCGGTGTGACCGGGCCCCCGCCGCGTGGCGGGGGCCCGGTCCCATTTCTGGTCACCCTGCGGGCGACGCCGACGACGGTCAGGCCGACGCGGCCCGTTCGGCCTGGCTGCGGCAGACGCAGAACTCGTTGCCTTCCGGGTCGGCGAGCACCACCCAGCCGGTGCCGTCCGGCCGCCGCTGGTCGGCGACGAGGGTGGCCCCGAGGCCGCGCAGCCGCTCGACCTCGGCGTCCCGGGTGCCGTCGGCCGGGTGCAGGTCGAGGTGGAACGCGCCCTTGCCGTGCCGCTCCCCGACCGAGACGAAGAGCAGGTCGGGGCCGTGGCCGTCAGGCGCGACGAGGACCGCCTCGGGGTCGCCCGGGTGGTCGTCGTCGTGCAGCTTCCGGTCGAGGACCGCCGCCCACCAGCTGGCCAGGGCGTACGGGTCGTCGGTCTCGACGGTGACGCAGTGGATCTGTGCACTCACGGTGCTACCTCCTGATCGGAGCGCCCCGCGGAGTGGATGACGTCAGCGGCGACTGCGGGGCGCGGGACTGTTCACGGTGGACATCGACCACACCCCCTTCCGCACCTCGGGCTGACCGGAGCATCATGTCACCGCCCGGCGATCCGCACAAACCTGCCGCCGGCCCGGCCCCTGAGCTGCGGGGCCGGGCCGGACGGGTGACCCGGTCACGGGCCGACGAACACCGCCTTCGCCCGCCAGTCGGCGCCGTCCACCGCCGGGCCGCTACGCACGGTGAACGCGCCGTTCGGCACGCCACCGGCCCAGTCCGTCGAGGACAGGTCGCCGGTGCTCCGGTTGACCTGGTAGAGGGTGTTCCCGGCGAGGAAGATCCCGCCGGCGTCGGCGAAGCCGCTCACCCCGGCCACGGTGAACCGGTCCGCGCCGACCACGCCGCTGTCCGGGGTGAACCAGCGCCAGTAGAGGCCGCCCTGACCGCCGAGGGTGTAGTACAGCCGGCCGCCGTCGTAGAACATGCCGGTGACGTTGGGGATCTCGGCGTGGAAGTTCGTGGTCACGCCGGCGTACGTCTGGCCGGCCGGCCCGGAGTTCGTCACCACCGCGTCCCAGTACGGGTCGTGGTACGGGTCGACCGGTGACGGCGTACCGAAGGTGGTGCCGTTGAAGGTGCGCCGCCACAGCGCCCCGTTCATGCCGTAGAAGAGCGTGCCGCCGACCCAGAAGGCGCCCCGAGCGGTGGACCAGGCGGTGCCGTCCGGGTTGGCCACCGGGTTCGGGGCGCCGACCGTGCTTGCCCCGTCGTACGACCGGACCTGCACGTCGTCGGGGCTGCCGGCCGGCGGCGGCCCGGTCTTGACGATCTCGATGCCGTTGACCAGCGGGTTCTCCACCACGTGCCGGAAGTCGAGGTCGACCGAGCCGTCGCTGACGATGGTGAAGGACCGCATGGTGCCGACGTTGTGCCCGACGGATCCGGAGAGGTCCAGGTGGTCGAGGACGGTCACCCCGTCGAGCGCCACGTCGAACACCCGCGAACCGGGGGACGCGGTGCCGTCGTACCGGTTGGCCAGGTAGAGCCGGACCTGGACCTCGGTGCCCGCGGGCACCGGGAACTGCCAGCGCATCTCCGGGTCCCCGGCCGGGTCCCACCGCTCGGCGCTGTAGAGCGCGGCGGGCGTACCGGCCGGCACGGTGCCGTCCAGGCTGCCGACCGTCCCGTAGCCGGCGGTGTTGTTGCCCCCGTTGTGGTACGGGCTGGGGTTGCCGCCGTCGTCGGCCGCCCAGTCCGGCCCGCTGTCCGTCGAGGCGACCAGCGGCCCACCGGCGTTCACCCGGTAGAGCACGTTCGTCGGCACCGGCACGCCGGCCCGGTAGACGGCGCCGGGCAGGCCGGCCGTGGTGGTCGGGTGCGGCGCGGCCCCGCCGGTCAGCGGGAAGAACGCGATCCGCTCCCGCCGGTACTGGAAGTTGCCGATGAACGAGGTGTCCGAGCCGACCCAGAGCCCGGCCGGGGTGACCAGCATCTCGGAGGCGCCGACGCCGCGCGGATGCCGGCCCGGGTTCCACGACAGCGGCAGGCCGCTGCGCGGGTCGAGCGCGGCGATGCTCGCCCGACCGACCGCGCCGGCCTGGGCGCTGTCGCCGCCGAAGCTGTTGTTCAACCAGCGGAGGTGGCCGCCGACGTAGACCGCCTGCTCGCTGATGCCGACCGACAGGAAGGTGTCGCCGCCGCTGTAATCGACCCAGGTGGGCTGAAGCTCGCTGCCGGTGGCGCCGGACTCCCAGCGGGCGGCGCTGTCGCAGAGCGTCCCGCCGTTCGCCCCGCCGGTGGTGACCACCACGAAGTAGCTGCCGTCCGGGGCGTAGGCGACGTCGCGCACGTACGAGTCGAACGCCCACCAGTAGCACCGCGGGGTGTACCGGCTGGTGTTCCAGTCGGCGACGGTGGCCGCGGTCGTACCGAGGTCCAGCTTGACGATCTGGTCGTGCGGCACCCCGTCGGCCTTCTTGAAGTTGCCGATGACCACGAGTTGCTGGCCGTCCGGGGAGACGGCCAGCTTGCTCGCGCCGACCCCGGCATTGGAACCGCTGACCCCGTCGTAGTTGTGGTGCTCGGTGAGGTTGGTGGTGAGGTAGCTGTCCACCGCGCCGGTGCTGGCGTTGAGCGAGGCGAGGCCGCCGCGCGGGTTCGGGTTGCCGGCGGTGGTGAAGATGCCGCCGACCAGCAGCCGCCCGCCGACCAGGGCGACGTCGTTGACCAGCCCGTTGAACGCCGGGCCGGCGAAGCTGGTGACCACCGCGCCGGTGGCGACGTCGAGCAGGGCGACCTTGCGCCGGGTGACCCCGTTGACCGTGTTGAACTTGCCGGCGATGAAGACCGTGCCGGGGGCGGGCCCGGCGACCACCGCGTACACCTCGTTGTCGACGGTCGGCGCGAAGACGGTGTCCACCACCCCGGTGGCCTTGTCGAAGGCGAGCACGTAGTTGCGGGTGAGTTCGACGTCTGACCCGCGGTTGCGGACCCGGGTGAAGTCGCCGACGGCGATGATCTTGGTGCCGGCGTCGTGGATCGCGTCGACCGTGCCGTCCAGGATGTCCGGCGTGGCGGTCGAGGGGACCGGCTTGACCAGGGTGGTGTGGTCGGGTGCGGCGCTGGCGGGGCCGGCCGGCGCCAGGCCGGCGGCGGTGAGTGCGGCGGCGGCGAGGGCCGCGAGGACACGGCGCGTGAGGGCAGAGGCGTGGGTCACTGGCAGCTCCGGTTGGGCGGGCGCGGACAGGACCGGCGTGGCACCCGGCACGGAGCGGGTAGTCCCGGACCCTCGGCGGCCCGGGCGGGAGGGCGAGCCGAGAGGATGGGCGCCCGTCCGGCCGCCGGGGCACGGCCGGGTGAGGCGTGTCGCATCCCACACACTGCGGCACCGGTCAGCGGCGGTCCAGCGATCGTCAGGTTTCTGCCCGACCACTCGGGCGCTTCCCGTCCGACCACCCGACACGACCGGACGGGACAGCCGAGCCGGCCGCGCGAAAAGGTGAATGTGGATGGTGGTTCGACGACCGGCCGCGCCGGACGTACGCCGGTCGGCGACCGGTCAGGTGGCGGCGGGGGCGTCGGCGGCCGGCAGGGTGACGGTCACCTCGAGGCCGCCGCCCGGCTGGGCGACCGCCTGCACCGTGCCGCCGTGCGCGTCGCAGACCGCCCGGACGATGGAGAGGCCGAGGCCGGAGCCACGGGCGCCGGTACGCTCCTGGCCGCCCCGCCGGAACGGCTCGAACAGCCCCGGCACGTCGGCCGGGGCGACCTCGAAGCCGGTGTTGCCCACCACCAGCCAGGACCGCTGCCCGTCGGTGCCGGTACGCACCCACAGCCGGCCGTGCAGGTGGTTGTAGCGGACCGCGTTCTCCACCAGGTTGCCGGCGAGCCGGTCGAGCAGCCCCGGGTCGCCGACCACCGGCGCCGGGCGCAGCGCGGTGTGCACCTTGAGGCCGATCCGCTCCACCTCGCGGCCCATCGCGGAGAGCGCGTTGGCGGTGCCCACGGCCAGGTCGCACTCGGCCCGGCGGGCCAGCCGGCGGCCCGCCTGGGCCTCGCTGCGGGCCAGCACCAGCAGCGCGTCGACCAGCCCGTTGGCCCGCTCCGAGGCGTCCCGGACCACGGTGGCCATCCGCCGGTACTCGGCGGCGTCCGCCTCGTCGTCGCTGAGCGTCACGTCGATCTCGGTCCGCATCACCGCGAGCGGGGTACGCAGCTCGTGGGAGGCGTTCGCGACGAACCGTTTCTGCGCCTCGAACGCGGCGGCGATCCGGTCCAGCATGGCGTCGAACGTCCGGGCCAGTTCGGCGACCTCGTCGTCCGCGCCGGACCAGCCGATCCGCTGGTCCAGGGTGGCCTCGCCGAGCCGCCGGGCGGTGGCGGTCACCTGGTGCAGCGGGCGCAGCGCCCGGCCGGCCACCAGGTACGCCCCGGCGACCCCGACCACGCTGATCACCAGCAGTGCCACCAGGCCCTTGACCAGCAGCTCCGCCGAGGCGGCGTCGACCAGCCCCCGCTGCCACTGCCCGGCGTCGAGGGTGCGGCCGTCGGCGAGCACCACCGTGGTGCCGGGCCGCAGCTCGTCGGTGGGCCGCAGCGCGTCGCGGACCAGCAGCCAGGCCAGCGTCACCAGGATCGCCCCGGCACCGACGAGCAGCACCCCGTTGAGCAGGGTGAGCCGCAGACGCAGGGTGGGGCGCAGGCGGCGGGTCACGGCGCCAGCCTCGGTTCGCGACTGCGGGGCTCGCAGAAGCGGCTCACTCCTCGCGCTCATGCCGCGACCTCGGCGGTGCGGTAGCCGGCCCCGACCACCGTCTCGATCAACGGCGGGTCGCCGAGCTTCTTGCGCAGCGTCATCACGGTGACCCGGACGATGGTGGTGAACGGGTCGGTGTTCGCGTCCCAGACCCGTTCCAGCAGCTCCTCGCTGGAGACCACCGCGCCGCGCGCCTTGAGCAGCTCGGCCAGCACGCCGAACTCCTTGTTGGTCAGGTCGACCGGCGCCCCGCCGCGGGTTACCACCCGGCGGGCCGGGTCGAGCACCAGGTCGGCGACCGCCAGCACGGGCGGGGCGGCCGGGGTGGCCCGCCGGCCCAGCGCCTGCACCCGGGCGACCAGCTCGTCGAAGGCGAACGGCTTGGGCAGGTAGTCGTCGGCGCCGAGCTGCAGGCCCTCCACCTTGTCGGCGACCGTGCCGCTCGCGGTCAGCATCAGCACCCGGGTAAGGGTGCCGGAGGCGGCCAGGTCGGCGCAGATCTGGTCGCCGTGCACGCCGGGCAGGTCCCGGTCGAGGATCACCACGTCGTACCGGGTGACGAAGGCGGCCTCGTGCCCGCTGTCGCCGTCGTAGGCGACGTCCACGGCCATCCCGCGCTTACGCAACCCGCGCGCGATCGCGTCGGCGAGGTTCCGCTCGTCCTCCACCACCAGTACCCGCATCCCCGGCCTCCCAGCTCATGACCCCCCGACAACCTAGTGCCGGCCACCAAACCAGCATCCCGCGCCGCCGTTGCAAAAGACCTTCGCGTACGCCATGCTTCCCGGCACCTGGCGACAAGGAGGCTGCCGATGACCCGAACGTCCATCGGGCGGGACGTGGCGTACCACCGCTTCCGCTTCCCGGACGAGCTGGGCCGCGGGACGTCCGACGGGGTGACCGCCGGCCCGGACGGCCTGGTGGTCGCCCGGCCGGCCGGGCGCGTCGCGCACACCGATCCGCACACCGGCGTCACCGCCGACTACGACCGGGTGACCTGGACGTCCCCGCCGGTCCGGCTCGGCTTCCCCGCCGACGAGATCGTGCCGTCGTGGACCGCCGACACCCCGCCTGGCTGCTGGCTGCGGGTGGAGCTGCGCGGCTGGGCCGACGCGGACCCGTCGACCGACTGGTACGTGCTGGGCGAATGGGCGGCCGACGAGGCGACGATCCACCGCAGCTCGGTGCCCGGCCAGACCGGCGACGACGCTCGGGTGACGGAGGACACCCTGCGGATCACGGGCGCCGTGGTCACCGGCTGGCAGGTCCGGGTCAGCCTGTTCCGCCGGCCCGACGCCCCGGTCGGCCCGGTGCTGCGCACGGTCGGCGCGGTCGCCTCGACCAGGGCGGCGGCCGGCCCGGCGGACGCCTCGACGCCGACCGGCGCCGGAGACCTTCGTGGTGGACCGGGACGGCCGGCCCGAGGACGGGTGCTGGACGTGCCCCGCTACTCGCAGCGGCTGCACGCCGGCGGGGAGACCCGCTGGGGCGGCGGCGGGGACTCCTGGTGCAGCCCCACCTGCACCTCGATGGTGCTGGACTTCTGGGGTGCCGGGCCCGGCCCCGACCGGTACGCCTGGGTCGAACCGCCTGGCCCGCGGCCGGTGGTGGTGCACGCCGCCCGGCACTGCTACGACCACGCGTACGCGGGGGCCGGAAACTGGGCGTTCAATACGGCGTACGCGGGGCTGCACGGGGTGGATGCCTTCGTCACCCGGCTGCGCTCCCTCGCCGAGGCGGAACGGTTCGTCGCCGCCGGCGTCCCGCTGATCCTGTCGGCCGCGTTCAGGGCAGGGCAGGTGCCGGGGCTGGACTACGACACCCGGGGGCATCTGATGGTGCTGGTCGGTTTCACCGCCGACGGTGACCCGGTGCTCAACGACCCGTACGCGCCGGACGACGAGGGGGTCCGCCGGACGGTGCCCCGGGCGGCGTTCGAGGCGGCCTGGCAGTCGGGCAGCGGCGGCGTCACGTACGTGGTCCGGCCGGCGTCGGTGCCGCTGCCCCCGCCGCCCGAGCAGGCCAACTGGTGACTCCGCGACCCACCGGCCGGCCCGACGGGGTGCGGCCGGTGCGGCGTCGGCGGGCTGAGTCAGGGCAGCCGCCACACCCCGAACCCACCGGCGTTGCGCCGGCAGACCAGCACGTCCCGGCCGGTCCGGCAGTCGCCTAGCACGTCGGGCAGCGCGTCGAACACCCGGACCCGGGCGGCCGCCACGTCCAGCTCGGCCACGAGCAGTCGCCCGTCCCCGCCCCGCCGGACGCCGATCAGCCGGTCGCCCGGTTCGGCCCAGCTCGCCAGTTCCCAGCTGCCGAGGTCGGCGACCGGCCGGCCGGTCGCCGCGTCCGCCACCAGGAACCGGGACCCGCCATGGTCGTCCGCGCCGACCAGGAACCGGCCCCGCTCCGCCCACAGCACCGCCTGCCAGCGCGGGTTGCTCCACCGCACGGCGCCGGTCGCCGGGTCGAGCGCCCACATCCCCCCGGTCTGCCGGTACGCGCAGAGCAGGTCGCCGCAGTCGGTCAGGTAGCCGACCTGGGCGAGCCGGGCCGTCCAGCGCTGGTCCAGCCGGTCCAGGCCGTAGCCGGTCACCGTGCCGCCGTTGTCACTGATCACCAGCAGCAGGTCGCCGACGACCTGGTTCCGCTGCCAGCTCGGCAGCTGGCCGGGGCGGATGTTGCGGGCGGCCAGCAGGGCACCGCTGGCGGGGTCGCGCACCTCGACCTCGCCGGAGGGGGCGGCCAGCACGATCCGGTCCACGCCGTCGGGGCCGAAGCGCAGGTTGGGGCCGTCCAGCGGGGTCGGCACCGACCACAGTGTCCGGCCGGAGGCCACGTCGACCCGGCGGAGCGAGCCCTCGCCGGAAGCGTCGAGGTTCTGGAGGAGCACGCCGTCACCCGCCGGGTAGCCGGCCCCGAGCTGCTGCCAGCCCGATCGGCCGGTGCCGGCGTCGAGGGCCGTGGTCCGGAACACGCCCTCGGGGCCGCCCACCGGACGGCCGCTGACCAGCACCGTCCCGCCCTGCTGCAGCAGCCAGACGTCGCCGCCACCGGCGGAGAGCGAGGTGCGCCACAGGAGGGCGGGCGGCCCGTCGGCCGGGAGCCGGTAGGCGACCAGCTGCCGTCCCGTACCCTGCTGCGGGTCCAGCGGGTCCACCACGTAGAGACGGTCGGCCACCAGGAAGAGGTCCGCGCCGAGCCGGGCCGACACCACGGCGACGGCGCGCTCCGGGCGCGGGACTCCGCCGGCGAGGACACACAGGACGGCCGCCAGCACCGCCAGCACCCGGTACGGCCGGGTGACGGCGCGCGGCGGCCGGGGCGGCGGTTGCGGCTCCGGGTCGTGACGGAGCTCGCCCAGATCGATGATCGTCACGACCACCCCTTCCCGGGCAGCCGCCCGCGCACCCGCCGCGGGGCGTACCGGCCGGCCGGGGTGACGCCGGACCGCCTGTACGATGGCCCGTCGTGGCTGTGCCGGTGGTAGACCCCTCGCTGAACTCCTCGCCCGTCGCGGTCGAGCCCGTCGTGGCGGTCCCGCCCCGCCGGCCCCGGCGCCGGCCGGCCCGCGCCGACGTGCTGGCCATCGGAGCCTATGTGCTGCTCGGGGTTCTCGTCTGCCTCAACTACTGGGGGGACGTGCAGCACCGGGTCTCCTCGCACCTGCCGACGGACCACAGCTGGTTCGAGTGGCTCTTCGCGCACGGCGCCTACTCGGTGCGGCATCTGGAGAACCCGCTCTTCACCGCCCGGCAGAACGCCCCGGACGGGGTGAACATGATGGCGAACACCTCGCTGCTCGGGGTCACCCTGCCGCTGGCACCGCTCACCCTGCTCCTCGGCCCGCAGGTGATGTACGCGCTCTACCTGGGCGCGGCCCTGGCGGCGACGGCGGCCACCTCGTACTGGATGCTCTCCCGGCACCTGGTCCGCTCCCGCGCGGCGGCCTTCGTCGGTGGGGTGTTCCTCGGCTTCGCCCCCGGCATCGTGCACCACGCCAACGGGCAGCCCAACTTCGTCTCCAACTTCCTGCTCCCGCTGATCGTGGCCCGGGTGCTGCGGCTCGGCGAGCCGGGCCGCTGGTTGCGCAACGGCGTCGCACTCGGCCTGCTGGTGGCGTACCAGATCTTCATCAACGAGGAGATGCTGCTGCTCACCGCGCTGGCCTGCCTGGTCATCGTGGTGGCGTACGCGGTGCAGCAGCCCCGGGCGGCGCGGGAGCGGGCAGGGACCTTCCTCGCCGCGCTCGGCGTGGGCGGCGGGCTGGCCCTGCTGCTGGCCGCGTATCCGATCTGGTTCCAGTTCAACGGGCCGCAGTCCTACCGGGGCCTGCAGGGCGGGGTCTTCCACAACTGGGGCGAGGACCTGATGGCCTTCGTCACCTTCGCCCGGGACACTGTGGCCGGTGACGAGGCGGTCGAGCAGACCATCGGGTTGACCGAGCAGAACACCTGGTTCGGCTGGCCGTTGGTGCTGGTCGCCCTGGTCGCCCTGGCGTTGCTGGTGCGCCGCTCGCTGCCGGCCCGGATCGTCGCCGTGCTGGTGGTCGTCTTCACGGTCGCCGCGATCGGCCCGAAGGTGCGCTTCGACGGGGTCGAGACCACGGTCGACGGCCCCTGGGCGTACGTGCCGGACAACCTGCCACTGGTCGAGATGATGATGCCGACCCGGCTGGCCCTGGTGGTGACCGGCGCGGTCGGCGTGCTGCTCGCGCTGGCCTGGAACGGCCTGGCCGGGGCGGGCCGCCCGGCGGTGCCGAGGCCGCGCGCCGGGGAGGCCAGCACGGCGCCGTCGCCCGCCGCCGGCCGGCGGCGCCGCTGGCTGCGCGGCCTCGGGTACGCGGCGATCGTGGCCGCCCTGCTGCCGCTCTTCCCGCGCCCGCTGCCGGCCGAGCGGCTCGACCCGCCGCCGCACTTCATCACCGCGGGCGGCTGGCGGCCGTACGTGCCGGCCGGCCGGACGCTGGTGCCGGTGCCGATCCCGAGCAACGTGCACGGCCTGCCCACCCTGCGCTGGAGCGCCCTGACCAGGCAGGAGTTCCCCATCCCCGCCGGCTACTTCATCGGCCCGAACGAGAAGGGTGAGGGGGTCTTCGGCGCGCCGAACCGGCCGACCAGCACGCTCATCTACGCCACGATGGACGCGAACAAGG
This sequence comes from Micromonospora sp. RTBAU3-60, assembly GCF_054963695.1. Classification (NCBI taxonomy): domain Bacteria; kingdom Bacillati; phylum Actinomycetota; class Actinomycetes; order Micromonosporales; family Micromonosporaceae; genus Micromonospora; species Micromonospora sp. RTBAU3-60. Next base: position 186,021 of record NZ_JBUEGB010000011.1, read on the forward strand.
TCCCGGCGATCACCGAGGAGCACCGCCACCAGGCGGTCGAGGACCTGCGCTTCTGGAAGGCGTCCGTGGTGGTCCTCGGCGCGAACCCGCGCGAGGCGGTGCTGCGCGACCTGATGACCGCGCTGCTCGGACCGCCGCAACGGGTCGACGACGTCTGGCTCTGGGACGTCCGCGACCGCGTCTGACCCGCGCCTCGCGCCGCGCGCCTCAAGATCATGCTCGATCCTGGATGTAGTGGCGTCCGGCGCGCTGCGATGCCACTACCTCCAGGTTCGAGCGCAAGGTTGACGGGCGGCCGCGCCCGCTCAGCCGAGGATCGGGCGGACGTCCCAGATGTGCGCGCCGGGCACGTCCCGGCCGGGCCCGATCAGGGCGTCCACCGTGGCCCGGACCGGGTCGCCCGGGAGCGAGCCGGCCTGCACCAGCACCGCCGCCCGCCAGTGCCGCAGGTCCGCGACCGCCTGGCGGCGCTCCGCGTCGCCGACCGGTGGCACCTGACCGGTCTCGGCGGCCCGCCGCAGCAGCAGCGAGGTGGGGCGGTCCGGCGCGCCCCAGCGCGCGGTCGGGTCGTCCCCGCTCCGCGGGCCGATGAAGTAGCCGCCCGGCGCGTCGAACGCCAGCCCGGTACGCGCCGACCAGAAGGTGGCCGGGCTCTTCGCCGCACCGGTCACCGGGGGCACCGGCACCAGCGTCCGCCCCGGCGGGACGTACGCCCGCCAGCCGCCGTCGGCCACGAAGGCCGGCACCGGCGCCACCGGCACGGTACGGATCGGGGTGGGGACCAGCGGCAGCAGCGCGGCGGCGATCGCCCCGGCCCAGGGCGCCCAGGTCCGGGCGGACCACTGGCGGACCCGGTCCAGCGCGAGCGCCAGCAGCACCCCCAGCACCGGTACGCAGACCAGCGCGAACCGGGCCGGCACCACCAGGTCGAGCAGCGGCACCCCGGCGATCAGCCGGTACGGCCCGGGCAGCCCGGTGTCGTGCCGGTTCACCACGATCGTGGTGCCCAGGGAGAGCAGGCCGAGGAGCAGCCCGCAGACGGCGAGGGCGCGGACCAGCGGCCGGCGCCACAGCCGGACCACCACCAGCAGGGCGAGCAGCGGCAGGAACGGCCCGAAGAACGAGTTCTGCTCGGTGGGGTTCGGCGACAGCAGCCCCGAGTGGCGGTCGTCCCCGGCCACGCTCTGCCGGGCCGCCGCGGTGAACGAGGCCACGTCCAGCCGGTACCCCTCGGCGAAGAACGGCATCCCCGCGTAGTGGCCCGGGCCGCGGAACTGGAACCACAGCGGGTACGCCAGCAGCACCCCCGCCACCAGCGCGCCGACCCCGAGCCGGCGCAGCACCGCGGGGGCCAGCCGGCGCGCGGCGGCCCGGTCGGCCAGCGCGTACGCCCCGGCGAACACCCCGGCGGCGAGCGCCAGGAAGACCAGCACCTCCTCGCCGAGAAAGATCTGGTACGCGACGGCCAGCCCGAGCAGCGCCCCGTCCCGGCGTATCCGGTCGGTGGCGGGGCGGAACACCAGCCCGAGGATCACCGGGACCAGGAACTGGGCGGCCATGTGCAGGTGCGCCCCGGCCTGCGACACCATGCCGGGCGCGAAGCCGCAGAACAGCCCGCCCACCGCCGCGGCGGCCCGGGACCGGACCAGCCGGCGGGCCAGCAGCGCGTACCAGGCGGTGGCGGTGCCGGCCAGGCAGGCGACCACGGCGACGAGGAAGGCCGCCTGGGCGCCGAACAGCAGCGTGACCGGGGTGAGCGGCACACCCAGCCCGAGCACGGAGGTGTTGGCCATCAGGTTCACGCCGTCCGGGGCGTTCAGCGCGGTGCTGTAGAGCGGGTTCTCCCCCGCGGTCACCGCGCGGGCCGCCCGGGCCAGCATCCACTCGAAGAGCATCTGGTCGCCGGCCTGGTGGAATAGCCGCTCCGGCCGCCGCCACTGGTCGCCGGTGAGCAGCACGGCCAGCGCGAGGTAGCCGGTGACCACCAGCGCGTCGACCGGGCGGACCCGCCGGAGCCGCGACCGGACCACCGGCGGGGCGGTCAGGCGGCCGACTGGCTGGTCAGTGTCCGGACGTCCCACAACCACACGTCCAGCTCCTGCCGGGCGGGCCCGATCAACTGCTCGACGGTCCGCCGCAGCGGCTCGGCGTTCTGCTGGTCCAGCGGCAGCACCACGATGGCGGCCCGCCAGTGCCGCAGCTCGTCCAGGAACCGCCGGCGCTGCCGGTCGTCGAGTTTCGGCATACGCCCGGTGGCGGCGACCTCCGCCAGCAGGTCGCCGATGCCGCTGGGCCGCCCGCCGAAGCGACCCGGATCGCCGGTGACCCCGTTGCGCGGGGCGAGGAAGTACCCGCCGGGAATCTTGAAGGCCAGGTCGGTGCTGGCCGCCCAGCGCATCGGGTTGGTGTTGCCCATGCTCGGCACGGGCACCGACACGAGCGTCTGGTCCGGCCCGACGTACTGCCGCCACCGGCCGGCGGTGATGAACCTGGGCACCTCCGGCCGGGTGGTGACCTGCAACGGCATCGGCGCGATCGGCAGCAGTGCCAGCGCCAGACCGGCGACGGTCAGCGTCCGTACCGCCCGCCGTTCGGCGGTGCGCAGCGACCAGGCGCGCTGCACGGCGAGGGCCAGCAGGATCGCGACGACCACGGTGGTGATCATGCCGAACCGGGTCGGCACCACCGCGTCGAGCAGCGGCAGTCGGACCAGCAGGTCCCACGGGCCGGTGAACAGCTCCCGGTCCCACCAGGACACCCGCTCGCCGAGGGAGAGCACCGCGAAGAACAGCCCGGTCGCGGCGAGCGCCCGGACGATCACCTCCCGCCGGAGCCAGACCACGATGCCGACGGCCAGCAGGGACAGGCTCCATCCGAAGAAGGCGTTCTCCTCGGAGTAGTTCGGGGCGAGGTTGACGTTCGCCCGCTCGTTGCCGCCCAGGGTCGGTGAGCCAGGGGCGAAGAACGAGGCGATGTCGTTGCCATAGTCGCGGACCGCGTCGCTGAGCCCGTGGTACGCCATCGGCCCGGCGAACTGGACCCAGAGCGGGTACGCCAGCAGCGCCCCGGCGAGCACCGCGCAGACCGCCAGCCCGGTCCCCAGCGGACGCCACGCGGCGGCCCACCGCTCCCGCTGCTGGACGACCACCGCCAGCAGGAACACGCCGAGGGCCAACGCGGTGAAGAGCAGGATCTCCTCGTTGATGAACGCCTGCGCGGTGACCAGCAGGGCGAGCAGCGCGCCGTCGCGGACCGGGCGGGTGGAGCGGGTCAGCACCAGCACCCGCCAGACGATGAACGGCAGCAGGAACTGGGAGATGATGTTGGGGTGCCAGTTGGCGTGCGACAGCATCGCCGGCGAGAACCCGCAGAACCAGCCGCCCACGGCCGCCGCCAGCCGGGTACGCACCACGTGCCGGGACAGCATCCGATACCAGGCGGCGGCCGTGCCGGCGAGGCCGAGCGTCACCAGCGTGACGAAGGAGACCGCCGGTCCGAAGAGGAGGGTGACCGGCACCATCGGGATGCCGAGGGCCAGGATGGCGGTGTTCGCCATCAGGTTGACCCCGTCCGGATAGTTGAACTGGTCGGTGTAGAACGGGAACTCGCCGTGCAGCACGACGCGTACCGAGTGGGCGAGAAAGAACTGCACCTGCGCCGGATCGCTGCTGTAGAGGGCGGCCACCCGGCCGGCCGGGTCGACCCAGAGCCCGCTGGTCACCCACAGTGCGGCAAGCAGGAAGACGCCGTACACGGCGAGGTCCTGACGGCGGCGCGTCCAGCGTGGGCGCGGGCGGGCAGCCGGCCGGGCGGCGTCGGGATCGGGGGCGGGGGGAGCCACGGTGGTGACGGAGGCGGGGCCCGTCGGGGCATCGGCGTCCGCTGGCGAGTCGCCACGGGGCTCGGCAGGCGTCACAGTCGGCGGAGTCTACCGGAGCCGAAAAATGGCCACGAAACGCACACCACCCTCCACTGTGGCGGTCGCCCGAAGGGGTGAGGCGGGCACCGTCGGACGACCGGCCGTCTCGTACCATGTGGCTTCGCAAACACGACCAACGACGCGATCGGGGGCGTACAGGTGGCTTCAGTCCGCCGACGCGGCACGCTGGCCACCGCGCTGCTGACCCTGCTGCTGGCCGCGCCCGGGTGCGGACCCGTCGCCGGGCGGCAGTCGGCGGACCTGCGGGTCGGCTACGACAGCCTGGACGGGCCGCTGACCGTCTGGCCGGCGCGCGGCAGCCTCGCCGGCGACGCCGCCGCGACCGCCGGCATCACCGCGGCGGTCCAGGACTGGCGCTCGCCGGTCGACGACCGGGCACACCTGCCCACCTCCGGCATCCTCTACTCGGGGGAGATGGCCGGGTCACCGCTCGCCCTGGTCGCCGCCGACGTGCCCGGTGAGAGCGCCTCCTGGCTGCTGCAACTGCACCGCGACGGGGACCGCTGGCGGGTCACCCACGCCACCGAGTACACCGACCCCGGCTACCTGGTCTACTCCGACGTGCTGCCGGTCCAGATCCGCAACGGCCGGCGCTACCTCACCTCCGCCCGGGTCGAGCGGCTGCTCGGTCCGGACGGCCGCGCGCTGGCCAGCACCGACGGCCTCACCGAGCCGGTCGCCGTGCCGGCCTGCCGGGCCGTGGAGCTGACCGCGGCGCTGCGCCCCACCCGCTCGCTGCCGCGCGGCCGGGCCGCGGACCGCGTCCTCGACCTGGGTACGGCCACCGCCGACCCCCGCTATCCCCTGGTACGCGACGAGACCGGCACCGGCAGCCGCGCCCTGACCGGGCTGGACACCTGCGTCCTCGCCGACACCACCGGGCCGTTCGGCAGCGTCCCCCGCCGGATCGGCGACCGGAACGCGCCCCGCTCGGCGCCGGAGTCCTGGCCGATGGCGAAGCTCGCCGTCCGATCGCTGGGCGAGGTGGCGCTGGGCGGCGGCGAGCCGGGCGACCTGCAGCAGCTCACCTGGGAGAGCGCCACCGGCACGATGACCGCCCTGGTCTACCGGCCGGGCGACGGCGGCGCCCCGCTGGTCTCCCCCGCCGACCGGTCCACCACCCTGCAGGCCTACCACCTGCCGATGCCCGGGCAGCCGCTCGCGGTGCTGACCTGGCGGGCCACCCGGGACACCTCGTTCGCCGCCCCGCCGGGGACGTCGCGCCTGGTCGACCGGCCGGGCCTGGTGGTGGTGCCGCAGCCGGACTCTCGTCAAACGTTCAGCCTGGCGGGTACGGAGAAGACCTGGTACCGGTCGGTCGGCGGGCGCTGAGCCTGGCTGCGCGTGGACCGCGACCCCACGCCGGCACTCCCGGGTGACCGGCTCTCGTGCTGGTCACCCGCCGAATCGCCGGCTGCGTGCCGCATAGGAGCGCAGGGCGCGAAGGAAGTCGACCTTCCGGAAGCCGGGCCAGTACACGTCGCAGAAGTAGAGCTCGGAGTAGGCGGCCTGCCAGAGCAGGAAGCCCGACATTCGGCGTTCGCCACTCGTGCGGATGACGAGATCCGGGTCGGGCTGGCCGCCGGTGTACAGGTGCGCCGCGATGTCCTCGGCGGTCAGGCGCTGCGCGACGTCGTCGACGGTAGCGCCGGCCTGCGCCTCCTGCTCCAGCAGTGAACGGACCGCGTTGACGATCTCTTCGCGGCCGTCGTAGCCGACGGCCACCGTGAGATGGAAGTTGCCGCCGCGCGCACCGGTCGCCTCCTCGGCCACCTTCAGCGCGTGGCGGGTCGAGTCGGGCAGCACGTCCGGGCGGCCAGCCAGATGAAGCTGCCACGGGTTGCCCGGGCGCAGCAGTGGCTCCGCCACCACCTCCTCGATCATCCGCATCAGGTGCTCCACCTCGTCGGAGGCCCGCTTGCGTACGTTGTCGACGGAGGCGACGAACAGCGTGACGTGCTGGATGCTCAGCTCGGCGCACCAGCTCAGCACCTCGTGCATGTGCTCCGCCCCGTAGCGGTGGCCCAGTCGTGGGTCGTCGAAGCCCATCTGCCTGGCCCATCGCCGGTTCCCGTCCATCGCCATGGCAACGTGCCGAGGCAGTGAGACGTCGGCCAACTGCGCTCGCAGGCGGCGGGCGTACAGCTGATAGGCCATGCGACGAACGGGCTCGATCATGACCAGATAAAACCACGCGAGGGCCCCTGCCGCTGCCTCCAGCCCCGCCAGCCAGGCCGCCACCGCGATGGTCCGGTCCCGCTGACCAGACGGTGGAGGGCCGTCGGCAAGCCTCGACGCGGAACGGGCGGCCCCCCAGGTGCAGGACCGCCCGTTCCGCGTCGATGTCAGTTCTTGGCGGCAGCCTCGGAGGCGGTCGGCTCGACGGGGTGGGCGTCCAGGCCGGAGATCCAGCCGGTGACGTCGCGCGCCACGTCCTGCGCGGTCAGGCCGAGGTCGGCCAGGATCTGTGCCCGCGTGCCGTGCGGGTGCCAGTCGGCCGGCACACCCAGGTCCTTCAGCGGCACCCGGACGTCGGCGTCGCGCATGGCCTGGCCGAGCGCGTCACCGACGCCGCCGACCCGGACACCGTCCTCGACGGTGACCACGAGCCGGTGCGCGGCGGCCAGCTCGACCAGCTCGGCCGGGACCGGGCGGACCCAGCGCGGGTCGACCACGGTGACCCCGTAGCCCTGCTCGGCGACCCGGGCGGCGACCTCCATGCCGAGCTGGCCGAAGGAGCCGACCGCGACGAGCAGCACGTCGGTACGCGCCGACTCGGCCAGCACGTCCACCGCACCGACCCGGCGCACGGCCGGCAGGTCGGCGGCTACCGTGCCGGTCGGGAAGCGGATGACGGTCGGCCCGTCGTCCACGGCGATCGCCTCGCGCAGCTCCTCGCGGAGGCTGCCGGCGTCGCGGGGCGCGGCGATCCGCAGGCCGGGCACCACGCCGAAGACGGACATGTCCCAGATGCCGTAGTGGCTCGGCCCGTCCGGGCCGGTGATGCCCGCCCGGTCCAGCACGAAGGTGACCGGCAGCTTGTGCATCGCCACGTCCAGCAGGACCTGGTCGAAGGCCCGGTTGAGGAAGGTGGCGTAGACGGCCACCACCGGGTGCAGGCCGCCCATGGCGAGGCCGGCCGCCGAGGTGGCGGCGTGCTGCTCGGCGATGCCCACGTCGTACACCCGCTTCGGGTGCTTGCGGGCCAGGGTGGCGATGCCCGTGGGTTCGGCCATCGCGGCGGTGATACCGACCACGTCCGGGCGCTCATCGGCGATCTTGACCAGCTCGTCGGCGAAGACCTGGGTCCACTTCACCGACGGGGCGGCGACGAGCTTGCCAGTCTGGATGTCGAACGCCCCGGGGCCGTGGAAGCAGTCCGCCTCGTCCTCCTCGGCCGGGCGGTAGCCGTAACCCTTGCGGGTGACCGCGTGCACTATCACCGGGCCGCCGAAGTTCTTCGCCGCGCGCAGCGCCGACTCGACCGCGGCGACGTCGTGGCCGTCGACCGGGCCGACGTACTTGATGCCGAGGTCCTCGAACATGGCCTGCGGAGCGACCGCGTCCTTGATGCCCTTCTTGACCGCGTGCAGCACCTCGTACATCGGCCGGCCCACCAGCGGGGTCGAGCCGAGGGCCTCCTTGACGGTGTCGAGCACCTTCTCGTAGCCCGGGTTGAGCCGGAGCGAGGAGAGGTGGTCGGCGAGGCCGCCGATGGTCGGCGCGTACGACCGGCCGTTGTCGTTCACCACGATCACCAGCGGGTTGCCGGCCGCGGCGATGTTGTTCAGCGCCTCCCAGCACATGCCGCCGGTCAGCGCGCCGTCGCCGACCACGGCCACCACGCTGCGCCGCTCGCCGCGCAGCGCGTACGCCTTGGCGAGCCCGTCGGCGTAGGACAGGGCGGTGGAGGCGTGCGAGTTCTCGATCAGGTCGTGCTCGCTCTCCGCCTGGCTGGGGTAGCCGGAGAGGCCACCGCGCTGGCGGAGCTTGTCGAAGCCCTCCTGCCGGCCGGTGATGATCTTGTGCACGTAGGCCTGGTGGCCGGTGTCGAACAGGAGCCGGTCCCGCGGCGAGTCGAAGACCCGGTGCATCGCCAGGGTCAGCTCCACCACACCCAGGTTGGGCCCGATGTGCCCGCCGGTGCGGGAGACCTTGGCGATCAGGAAGTCACGGATCTCGGCGGCGAGGATGTCCAGCTGCTCGGCGGTCATCCGCTTCACGTCCCGCGGACCCTGGACGGTGCCCAGCAGCCGGCCGTTGTTGGCCGTGCCCTCTTCAACACTCATGACCGAAGAGTCTATCGGCCGCCCGGCAGCCCGCAGCCCGGCCGTGGATCACGGCAGCCAGATCGGGGGTACGGGGGCACCGCCAGCCGGCGGAAATCCTGGCTGCCGGCCGTGGCTCACCGCAGGCCCCGGGGCGGCTTCGGCCGGGGCGCGACAGCGGTGAACTCAGGACGGCGGCAGGAGCAGGCCGACCAGCTCGACGTGCTGGGTCATCGGAAACAGGTCGAAGCCGCGCAGCGCGGCCAGCCGCCAGCCCAGCCCGGTGAAGGTGCGCACGTCCCGGGCGAAGGCGGCGGGGTCGCAGGCCACGTACGCCACCGCCCGCGGGCCGGCGGCGACGATGTCCCGCACCACCGGCGCGCCGGCGCCGGAGCGGGGCGGATCGAGGACCACCAGGTCCACCGGGCCGGTGACCCGGCGGCGGGCCAGGGCGGTCTCCACCCGGGCCGCGACCACCTCCACCCCGGGCAGGTCGGCCAGGTTCTCCCGGGCCGCGGCAACGCCCGACGCGGCGGACTCGACCACGGTGACCCGGGCCCCGCCGACCCGGCCGGCGAGGGCCGCGGCGAACAGCCCGGCGCCGCCGTACAGGTCCCAGGCGGTCTCGCCGGGGCGCGGGTCGAGCAGGTCGAGGACCGCCCCGACCAGGGTGTCCGCCGCGGCCGGGTGGACCTGCCAGAAACCGGACGCGGGGAGCCGCCACTCGCGCCCGGCGGCCACCTCGCGGACCACCGCCGGCCCGCTGACCGGAGTGGGCACCCCGTCGGCGTACGCGGTGACGCTGACGTCCCCGCCGGTGGCGGCGACCGTCTCGACGGCGTCGGCGTCCGGCCAGCGGGCCCCGGCGGGGGCGAGCACCGGCAGCTCCTGGATCGCCGGGTGGGCGATCAGGCAGCGGTCGACCGGCACCACCTCGTGCGAGCGGTGTTTGAGCAGCCCGGCCCGGCCGGCGCCGTCGACCGCGTAGCGGACCCGGGAGCGCCAGCCCAGCGACCCGCCGGGCAGCGCCTCGACCCGGACCCCGAGCGCGTCGACCTGCGGATCGGTGAGGCCGCCGAGCCGGGTGAGCTGCTCGCGGACCACCGCGGTCTTCCAGTCGAGCTGGGCGTCGGGGGCGACATGCTGGAGGTCACAGCCACCGCAGCGGCCCGGCTTCGCGTACGGGCAGGGCGGCTCGACCCGGTCCGGGGAGGCCGTCAGCACCTCGACCGCGTCGGCCCGGGCGAAGCCCCGGTGCACCTCGGTCACCTCGGCGACCACCCGCTCCCCGGGCAGCGCGTGCCGGACGAAGACCACCTGGCCGTCGACCCGGGCCACGCAGTGCCCGCCCGGGGCGACCGCGGCCACGGTCAGCTCGACCCGCTCGGCCTCCTCCAGCCCCCGCCGACCCTCGACCGGCGCCGTCACGGGCGCTCCCCGCTCTCCCCGGGCGGGGCGGAGGCCACCGGCGGGACGGTGGGCGGCAGGGTGCTGCGCGGGGCCACCCGGGGCCCACGCGCCGGGCCGCGGCTGAGGTTGGCGTCCAGCCGGTCCAGGTTCTTGCTGGCGGTGGAGGCGAGCTGCCACGGCACGCTGGTGACCATCACCCCCGGCTCGAAGAGCAGCCGCCCCTTGAGCCGCAGCGCGCTCTGGTTGTGCAGCAGGTTCTCCCACCAGCGGCCCACCACGTACTCGGGGATGAAGACGGTGACCACGTCGCGGGGCGACTCCCGGCGGGTGGAAGCGACGAAGTTCAGGATCGGCCGGGTGATCTCCCGGTACGGGGAGTCGATCACGGTCAGCGGCACGGGCAGCTCCCGCCGCTCCCAGTCGGCCTGGAGGTTCCGGGTGTCCTTCTCGTCCACGTTCACGGTCACCGCGGTCAGCGTGTCCGGCCGGGTCGCCCGGGCGTACGCGATGGCCCGCAGCGTGGGCTGGTGCAGCTTGCTGACCAGCACGATGGCGTGGTTGCGGGCGGGCAGCACCGCCCGGGCCTCGGTCGGTTCCAGCTCGGCGGCGACCCGGTCGTAGTGCCGGCGGATGGCCAGCATCACCAGGTAGATCACCGCCATCGCGGCGATCGCGATCCAGGCGCCGAGCAGGAACTTGGTGATCAGCACGATGACCAGGACGGTGCCGGTCAGCGCCATGCCGAAGGCGTTGATCGCCCGGGAGCGCACCATCCGGCGGCGCACCTCCGGATCCCGCTCGGTGCGCAGGTGCCGGTTCCAGTGTCGGATCATGCCGCCCTGGGAGAGCGTGAACGAGACGAACACGCCGACGATGTAGAGCTGGATGAGCCGGGTCACCTCGGCCTGGAAGCCGACGATCAGCACCACCGCGAAGACGGCGAGGAAGACGATGCCGTTGGAGAAGGCCAGCCGGTCGCCCCGGGTGTGCAGCTGGCGGGGCAGGTAGCGGTCCTGGGCCAGGATCGAGCCGAGCACCGGGAAGCCGTTGAAGGCGGTGTTGGCGGCCAGGAACAGGATCAGCGCGGTCATCCCGGCAACCACGTAGAGCAGCACGCCGTTGCCGAAGACCGCCTCGCCGAGCTGGGTGGTGACCGTCTTCTGCACGTACCCGGACGGGCCGGAGACGATCTGGCTCGGGGACTCGACGAACTGCAGGTGGGTCAGCCGGGCCAGCCAGATGATGCCGAACAGCATGCTCACCGCGATGACGCCGAGCAGCAGCAGGGTGGTGGCTGCGTTGCGGCTCTTCGGCGCCTTGAACGCCGGCACCCCGTTGGAGATCGCCTCCACCCCGGTGAGCGCGGCGCTGCCCGAGGAGAAGGTTCGCAGCAGCAGGAAGATCAGGGCGAACCCGGTGACGCTGTGCTCCGCCTGGATCTCCAGGCCGGCGCTGGGCGCGCGCAGTTCGTCGCCGAGGATGAAGATCCGGATCAGGCCGGTGAGCAGCATGCCGCCGATCACGATCACGAAACCGTAGGTCGGGATGGCGAACGCCGTGCCGGACTCGCGCAGGCCGCGCAGGTTCATCGCGGTGAGCAGCGCCACCGCGATGACCGCGATCAACACCTTGTGGGTGGCCACGAACGGGAGCACGGAGCCGAGGTTGGCCACGCCGGAGGAGATCGAGACCGCGACGGTGAGGACGTAGTCGACCAGCAGCGCGCTGGCCACCGCCAGGCCGGCGCGCGGACCGAGGTTGACGGTGGCCACCTCGTAGTCGCCGCCGCCGGAGGGGTAGGCGTGCACGTTCTGCCGGTAGCTCGCCACCACGGTGAGCATCACCACGACGACCGCGAGCGCGATCCACGGCGAGAAGAAGAAGGCCGAGGCGCCCGCGATGGAGAGCGTCAGGAGGATCTCGTCGGGCGCGTACGCGACGCTGGAGAGCGCGTCCGAGGCGAAGACCGGCAGCGCGATGCGCTTCGGCAGCAGGGTGTGCTGGAGGCGGTCGGACCGGAACGGTCGACCGACGAGGAGTCGCTTCAGCAGCGAGGTGGGTCTGGCCACAACCGCCAAGAGTACGACCAGTCCGGAACATCTGGTGGGGGTGGCTGATCACCCCCGCGCGCGCGGGCGGGGTACGGTCGGTCCCCCGCCTGCGGCGGGGACGTGGCAGGCTCGCAGTCGACGGGTCCACCGGGCGGACCGTGGGAGGAGCGGACACCGTGCATGTCGTGATCATGGGCTGCGGCCGGGTCGGGTCGACCCTCGCCCACAGCCTGGAGTCCCGGGGGCACTCGGTGGCGGTGATCGACCAGGACGCGGACGCGTTCCGCCGCCTCGGCCCCGACTTCGCCGGCATCACCGTCACCGGCGCCGGCTTCGACGGCGAGGTGCTGCGCCAGGCCGGCATCGAGCGCGCGGACGCCTTCGCCGCGGTCTCCAGCGGCGACAACTCCAACATCATCTCGGCCCGGCTGGCGCGGGAGACGTTCGGCGTCTCCCGGGTGGCCGCCCGGATCTACGACCAGCGCCGGGCGCAGGTCTACGAGCGGCTGGGCATCCCCACCGTGGCGACCGTCCGGTGGACCGCCGACCGGATGCTGCGGCACCTGGTGCCCGAGGGCAACGTGGAGATCTTCCGCGACCCGACCAGCACCGTGTCGATCATCGAGGCGCCGGTGCACAAGGACTGGATCGGCCGGTCGCTGCGGGAGTTGGAGGAGGCCGCCGGGGCCCGGGTCGCGTACCTGATCCGGTTCGGGATCGGCACGCTGCCCACCGCCTCCACCGTCGTGCAGGAGGGCGACCAGGTCTTCATGCTGGTGACCGACGACATCATCCCGTCGGTCACCTCGGTGGCGGCGGCGCCGCCGGAAGGGGGGCACTGAGCCATGCGCATCGCCATCGCCGGCGCGGGCAACGTGGGCCGCTCCATCGCCCAGGAGCTGATCGACAACGGGCACCAGGTGATGCTGATCGAGCGGCAGCCCAAGATGCTCCGGCCGGACCGGGTGCCGGCCGCCGAGTGGGTGCTCGCCGACGCGTGCGAGCTGGCCAGCCTGGAGGAGGCCAACGTCGCCGGCTGCGAGGTGGTGGTGGCCGCCACCGGCGACGACAAGGTCAACCTGGTGGTGTCGCTGCTGGCCAAGACCGAGTTCGCGGTGCCCCGCGTGGTAGCCCGGGTCAACCGGGCGGAGAACGAGTGGCTGTTCACCGAGCAGTGGGGCGTCGACGTCGCGGTGAGCAAGCCGCGGGTGATGGCCGCCCTGGTGGAGGAGGCGGTCACGGTCGGCGATCTGGTCCGGCTGATGACCTTCCGGCAGGGCGAGGCGAACCTGGTCGAGATCACCCTGCCGCCCAGCGCGCCGTACGTCGGTGAGCCGATCCACGCGGTGCCGATCCCCCGGGACGCGGCCCTGGTGGCGATCCTGCGCGGCAAGCGGGTGCTGGTGCCCAGCCCGGACGACCCGATCGAGGCCGGCGACGAGTTGGTCTTCGTGTGCACGGCCGCGGTGGAGGACGAGGTCCGGGCGGTGATCCTCGGCCCGGACAGCGTCGAGCGCACCCGCGACGGCGCCTGACGGCCGCTCGGTCCCGCCGGCCGGGTTCCGGTACGACCGGCGGGGTCAGGCGCCCGGCAGCGGCGTCCGCGTGGTGTCCCGGGTCACCCGGCGCACCGCCCAGACGGTGATCAGCAGCAGCAGCGCGTACGGCGGGTAGCCCAGGGCGAGCCGGGCCACGCCCAGCGCGGTGTCCTGGTGGGCCAGGTAGAGCCCCGCCTGCACGCCCACCTTGGCCAGCCACACCACGCCCCAGAGCACGGTGAGCTGGGTGAAGGTGCGCACCAGCCGCGGGTCGTCCCGCCACTCCGAGCGGCCCCGGGCGACCAGCACCGACCAGATCCAGCCCACCAGCGGCTGCCGGATTGCGGCCGACAGCAGCAGGGCCAGCCCGTAGCCGATCCCGTAGAGGATGCCGGGGAGGTAGAAGTCCCGCTCGTCGCCGGTCCGCCAGGCGATGGCGGCGCCGATGGCGATGCCGAACAACCCGTTGACCGCGTGCCGGATCGGCCGGCGCTGGGCCAGGCGCAGCCCGGCGATCAGCAGCGCCACCGCCACCGAGGCGATCACCGCGGGGCGCAGCTCGCCCAGCACGTTGGCGATCACGAAGACCACCACGGGGATGCTCGACTCGACCAGGCCCCGCCAGCCGCCGAGCTGGTCGGCCATCTGCTCGGCGATACTGGGCAGCCGCTCGTCGTCCTCCGGCCCGAGTTCCGGCTCGGCGGACCGATGCTGTCCGGTCGTCACTTCGGCGACTCCAGCTCGTAGTACGGGTTGTAGATCACCTTGCGGTCGTCCCGGACGGCCAGCCGGCCGCGGGCGGTGAGGTGCCGGCCCGGCTCGATGCCGGCGATGTGCCGCCGGCCCAGCCAGACCAGGGTGACCACGTCGCTGCCGTCGTAGAGGTCGGCCTCCAGCGTCGGCAGGTTGGTCCGAGGCGTGTAGACCACCGTGCGCAGCCGCCCGTTGATCGACACCACCTGGCCCCGCATGCACTGCTGGGCCGGCATCCCGCCGGACTCCGCGCTCTCCCGGCGCAGCTCCTGCGCCTCGATCTCGGCTTCGCTCGCGGTGAGCCGATGCAGTAGCCGCCGCAGCGACACCCGGCTCTCGTCGGTCGTCATGACCTCCGCGTCACCCTCTCCAGGCTGGCCGGCCGCGCCGGCACTGGCTCGGCCCCGGGATGCGGGAACCGTCCCGCCAGCGTACGCCGATCCGGCCCGGCCGCGGAGCCGGCGTCCGCCGGACAGGGGACGGGCCCGGCACCGTCGACGGGAGCCGACGGGACCGGGCCCGTGGGTACGTCTCAGGCCTCGCGCTGCCCGGGCGCGGTCTGCTGCGCGGCCGCCTGCTGTTCGGCCACCTCGCGGGGCAGCCGCAGCGGCAGCGGCTCGCGGACCGGCTTGGCCTCCTGGCCCCGGTCGACCACCAGGCCCTCCAGGCAGCGAGCGAGCGGGCCGGCGATGGCCGGGTTGCTGGCCGCCTCGCCCTGGTAGACGCCGCGGACCATCCAGCGCGGGCCGTCGATGCCCACGAAGCGCAGGTCGGTCAGCCCGTCCGGGGTGCGGACCCGGGCCTTCAGCTCGGTGCCGTACTCCCCCTGCACCTCCTGGGCGGCGGCGCCGTCGTTGTACAGCGACTGCCGGATCTCCTCGCGCACCTCGTCCCAGATGCCCTCGGACCGGGGCGCCGCGAAGACGCCGAGCTGCAGAGCGTTGTCGCCGTGCACCAGCACGACCTGCTGAATCACGCCCTGCGGGTCGGCCTGGACCCGCACCTCGACGTCCGGCACCGCCGGGATCTGGAGGCTGCCGAGGTCCAGCCGGGGCTCGTCGGGCGCCTCGTCGAGGTCGTACGGACCCCGGGACGGTGCCGAGGTCGACTCCTCGCTCTCCGGGGCGTCGAGCACCTCGTCGGCCCGCTCGTCACGCGCGTGCCGCGCCTCGCCGGCCCGCTTTCGGGAGAAGATCACTGCGCCCGCCCTCCGCTGTTCACACTCACCCTGCCACCTCTTCCGTCTGCCCGCTCGCCGGGATCGGGACCAGCCCGGCGTGCCCGCCGGTGGACCCGTGCCCGCCGGCCCCGCGCCGGGACGCGGGCAGCTCCGCCACCGGCTGGAACTCGGCCCGCGCGACCCGCTGGACGACGAGCTGCGCGATCCGGTCACCCCGGCTGATCTTCGCCGGTGTCTCCCGATCATGATTGATCAGGTTGACCAGGATCTCACCCCGGTAGCCGGCGTCGACCGTACCGGGCGCGTTGAGCACCGTCACGCCGAGCCTGGCCGCCAGCCCCGATCGGGGATGCACCAGCCCGACGTACCCCTCCGGCAGGGCGATGGCCACGCCGGTCGGCACCAGGGCGCGCCCGCCGGGCGGCAGCTCCACGTCCGCGGCGGCCACCAGGTCCGCGCCGGCGTCGCCGGGATGGGCGTACGCCGGCAGCGGCAGCTCCGGGTCGAGCTGCCGTACGGGCACGGGTACGACGTCTGTCACGGTCTTCCTCTTCCGTCCGGTCCTTGCGGGGGTGACCCTGCCATCCTGCCGGTTGGCCGGCCCGTCGTGCGCCGTACCCTCGGACTGTGAGCCTGTCGTCGTCCTCGTCCGCCGCGATCCCGCCGATGGCCGCCGCCCGGGAGTACGCGGAGCGGCTCGGGCTGCCGTGGTGGGCCTGGCCGGTCGGCCTCGCCGTCGCCGGCCTGCTCGCCGCCGAGCTCTGGATGGGCGCCACGGGCGTCCGGTCCTGGCTGCCGTTCGTGCTGCTGATCCCGGCGGCCCTGGCCGCGCTCGGGTGGCTGGGCCGGATCCGGGTCGCGGTCCGCGACGGCGAGCTGCGGGTGGACGACGCCCACCTCCCGGTGCGGTACGTCGCCGACGTGGTGCCGCTGGACGCCGCCGGCCGGCGCGAGGTGCTCGGCGTCGGGTCGGACCCGCTCGCCTTCGTGGTGCAGCGCCCGTGGATCGGCGGGGCGGTGCAGGTGGTGCTGGACGACCCGGCCGACCCGACCCCGTTCTGGGTGATCAGCACGCGGCACCCGGTCGAGCTGGCCGCGGCGATCCTCGCCGCTCGCGACGCCGCCTGAGCCGGCCTCAACCCCATCCCCCCGCCGGCACCGAGCCGGCCTGATCCGCATGCACGGAGAGAGTGGCTACCGGTCGCGGGGTCAGGGCAGCGCGAGACGGGAGCCGGGGAGCTCCCGGCGCTTGCGGCGGAGGTCCTTGCGGAGCTGGTCGGCGAGGTTCCGGGTGGCCCGGCGGTTGAGGTAGCCGGCGACGGCGGCACCGGTCAGGAACGGGCCGAGCGTGGTCAGGTTGCGCCCGAACCGGCGCAGCAGGCTGTCCCGCAGCTCCCGGCGGGCCGCGGTGCCGAGCACCGCGCTCACCCCGACCCCGGGCAACATCGGGTTGATCCCCCGCTGGCTGGCCCAGGACTGGATCAGCGCCACGGCCCGCTGGGTACCGCCGGTGGGCAGCGGCACCCGGTAGACCTCGTGCAGCTCGCCGATCAGCTTCAACTCGATCGCGACCACGGCGACCGTCTCCGCGGCCAGCAGCACCGGGGCGGAGAGCAGCGTCGGGGTGACGGTCCACTCGACCGCGGCGACCCCGCCACCGGCCGCGCCGATCCCGGCGGTGGCCCGGGCGGCGTTGCGGACCAGCCGCTCGGCCAGCTCTTCCTCGGCCAGGCCAGGGAAGTGCCGCCGGAGCGTGGCCAGGTCGCGGACCGGTACGTGCGGGGCGACCTCGGCGACGGTGTCCGCCATCCAGCGGACCGCGGCCCTCGGCTTGAACAGGTCCGCGAGGCCCCGCACGCGGGCCTGGCCGACCAGCCGGGTGAGCAGCTGCCGCCGCCGAGCCGGGGGAAGGTCGTCCGCGGTCAACGCGGCGACCGTCGCCCCGAGCTGCTCCGCCGCACCGCCCTCGGCGGACGACTCGGCCGCCCCCTCGGCCGCGCGGTCGGGCCGCTCGGTCGCCCCCTCGGCAGGCGGCGCGGGCGGCTCGGCCGGCCGGTCGGCCCGTCCCGGGCCGCCGGTCCCGGTGGCGTCCGGCGCTCCGGCCCGCTCGCTGTGCTCGCTCACCCGTCCGCCCTCCCGTGCTCGCGGCGGCGTGGCAAGCCGCCGGTACGAGTCAAGCAGCTTCCCGCCACCGGCGCACGGCGGCTCGAAGAGCGGCGGCCCCGTCGAGGAGGCCGCCGCCGGTGACACGCGTCGGGATCAGGCGCACTCGCGGCAGATCAGCTCGCCGTGACGCTCGACCGCCAGCTGGCTGCGGTGGTGGACCAGGAAGCAGCGGGCGCACCGGAACTCGTCCTGCTGCATCGGTAGCACCTTGACCGTGAGCTCCTCGTCGGCCAGGTCGGCGCCGGGCAGCTCAAAGCTCTCCGCCACCTCGGCCTCATCGACGTCCACGGCGCCCGACTGTGAGTCGACCCGCCGGGCCTTGAGCTCTTCGAGGCTGTCCTCGCCGAGGTCGACCTCGTCGCGACGCGGGGCGTCGTAGTCGGTGGCCATCGGTTTCACTCTCCCATATCGATATGGTCACTTCCGGTTGTAACGCCGGAGGACGCTGTTTCGGTTCCACTGGCCGGCCACCACTTTGTGTCGGTCACCCGACCCGACGACCGGTGGGCCGAGTCCGCCAGAGAGGAACACCCCAGCGAGCGCGGAACCTTACCCCCCCATTGGGCGAGGCATGTATACCGCCCTCGTGGCAGAGATGTACGCCCCTGCGCCCGAAGTTGTTCCCAATGTGACTCAGGCGACACGAAGATAGGGGTAGTACTACCCGTTCCCTGGGTGGCGCGCCGGCATGTCGGACTGTTTCCACGCCACGGCCGGACAACCGTTAACCTCAGCGGCGTACTCGACGGCCGGCGGGTGGCCCGACCGCCGACGGCCGCCGCCACCCAAATTCTGTTCCGGGGAGCGCCCAGATGAGTTTTGCACGAGTGCGGGCACTCGTTGTCGTCGGTCTGCTGGCGGTCGTCGCCCTGGTCTTCGTCGTCGTCGCGATGGTCCGCGACACCCAGGGCAAGGCGGGCACCGCCGCCGGTTGCCCCAAGGGCTGGCCGCTGGCGGACGTCACGCTGCGCGAGCCGAAGGACGTCAAGATCAACGTCTACAACGGGACCGACGAGGTGGGCCGGGCCGGCAGCGTCGCCGACGACTTCCGCAACCGCAAGTTCCAGGTCAAGAAGGTGGGCAACGCCCAGGCCGTCGACGCGGTCGCGGTGCTGCGCTTCGGCCCCAAGGGAGTCGGCTCCGCGCACCTGCTGCGGGCCTACTTCCTCGACAACGCCTTGCAGAAGTTCGACCCGAAGCGCACGGACGACACGGTCGACGTGATCCTCGGCAACTCCTTCCAGCAGCTCGCCACCACCACCGAGGTCAACCAGTCCCTGGGCGACCTCGGCTCGCCGATCGCCCCGCCCGAGACCTGCCCGGCCCCGGTCGACAAGTAGGGCCCCGGCCAGTCCAACGATCGCCCCCACCGGGCGGCGTCCCCACCCCGGGGACGCCGCCCGGTGGCGCGTTCGGCACCCCGACGGGCCGATCCTCTCGAGCACCGGTGGCGGCCGGTGGGCTCAGGGGCCGCCGGAGGCGTCCAGGGCGGCGAGCCGGGTGTGCAGCGGGTCGAAGAGCGCCGGAGGGACGGCGAGCACCAGGTCCGGGCCGGGCGGCCGCCCGGACAGACCGGTCACCAGCAGTCCCGCCTCGCGGGCGACCAGGCCCCCCGCGGCCAGGTCCCAGGCGGCCAGCCCCTTCTCGTAATAGGCGTCGACCCGCCCCTCGGCGGCCAGGCAGAGGTCCAGCGCCGCGGCACCCATCCGGCGGATGTCCCGGACGTGCGGGATCAGCTCGGCTACCACCCGGGCCTGGTGCGCCCGGCGGCCGGCGTCGTAGCCGAACCCGGTGGCCACCAGCGCCTGCCCCAGGTCGGTCTCGGTGGAGCAGCGCAGCCGCTCCCCGTCCCGCCAGGCGCCGCCGCCCGCGGTGGCCGTCCACTCCTCCCCGGTGGCGACGTTGCGCACCACCCCGGCCACCACCTCGCCGGCCACCTCGGCGGCCAGCGAGACCGCGCAGTACGGCAGCCCGTAGAGGTAGTTGACGGTGCCGTCGATCGGGTCGACGATCCAGCGCACCCCGCCGTCGGGGGCCGACCCGGCCTCCGCCCCGCCGTACTCCTCGCCCAGCACCGCGTCGTCCGGGCGGAGCGTACGCAGGGCGTCCAGCACCTGCCGCTCGACGGCGCGGTCGGCGGCGGTGACCACGTCGGTGACGGTGCTCTTGGTCGCCGCGACGGAGACCCCCTCGGCCCGCATCCGGTGCGCGGTGGCCGCGGCGTCCCGGGCCACCGCGACGGCGATCTCCAGCAGTTCCGGCGGGGTGGGCGCCGAGCGGATCATGTTCGTCCCCTTCCCGCACGACCGGGACCGGCCCGGTCGAGCGCGGGTATCATCCTTACAAAGTCCACATCTGCGCCGAATCGGCGGTCCATACCGCCGGTACGCCGTGCGGCGCGGGATGATCGCCGCAGACGGCGTTACAATTCACCCTGCCCACGCGCCACGGACCGCCAGCGACCGGCCGGCCCGGGACACGGGGGTCCCTCAACGACATCGCCCGGCACGGCGTTCCGTGCTGCGCCGGACGACCCGGCCGTGCTCGCTCTTCGCCTCCGGAAGGTCATTCGTGACAGAACCCCGCCAGACCGGCGCCGACGTTCGCTCGCTCACCGACACCCTGATCGCCCACGCGCAGAGCGCCGGCGGCCAGCTCACGTCGGCCCAGCTCGCGCGCACCGTCGAGTCCGCTGAGGTGACCCCGGCCCAGGCCAAGAAGATCCTGCGTGCGCTCTCCGAAGCGGGGGTGACGGTGGTGGTGGATGGCTCTGCCAGCACCCGCCGCCGGGTGGCCGCCGCCCGGTCCGCCACGCCGGCTTCCCGGGCCACCACCGCCAAGACCACCAAGAAGGCCGCCGCGCCCGCCCCGAAGCAGGCGCCGGCCGCCGAGGAGGTCCCGACCCCCGCCCCGCGGAAGGCGACCGCGCGCAAGGCCGCCGGCACCACCGCGGAGGTGGCCGCCAAGGCCGCCGCCCCGGCGAAGGCCACCAAGGCGACCCGGGCCACCAAGGCGACCGTGGCGGCGAAGACCGCCGGGGCGAAGCCGGCGAAGGCCGGGCCGAAGGGCGAGGGCCCCGAGGGCGACATCGACCCGGAGGAGCTGGCCGCCGAGATCGAGGACGTCGTGGTCGACGAGCCGGCCGAGCTGACCCAGGCCGCCGAGGCCGACGCGGCCAGCTCCGCCAGCGACAACGACTTCGAGTGGGACGACGAGGAGTCCGAGGCGCTCAAGCAGGCGCGCCGCGACGCCGAGCTGACCGCCTCCGCCGACTCCGTACGGGCCTACCTGAAGCAGATCGGCAAGGTGCCGCTGCTCAACGCGGAGCAGGAGGTCGAGCTCGCCAAGCGGATCGAGGCCGGCCTCTACGCCGCCGAGCGGCTGCGCGCCGCCGATGAGGGCGAGGACAAGCTCACCCGGGACATGCAGCGGGACCTGCTCTGGATCTCGCGGGACGGTGAGCGGGCCAAGAACCACCTGCTGGAGGCGAACCTCCGGCTGGTCGTCTCGCTGGCCAAGCGCTACACG
>NZ_JBUEGB010000012.1:0-203651 GCF_054963695.1 Micromonospora sp. RTBAU3-60
GATCGGCTGGTGCGCCGACCTGGTGGCGGGGATGGTCTCCGGCCTGTTGGCGGAGCGCTGGAATCCCGCGGATGTGGACGTGTTGGCCTCCGGTGTGGACGCCGGCGGTCGGAAGCTTCCGTCGAACGCGTGGATGGCGCTGCGACGCTTGGGCTGGACCGCCACCGCGGCCGAGGGTGTGAGGGTCAATGACCGGATCGTGCGCATGGCGCAGGAGCAGGCGGGGCGCATTCTGCGTTCGGCGTCGTGGCGTGCTGATCTGACCGCTGGGGTGCTGGCGACGTGGCCGGCCGATCCGCGTAAACGCACCCCGCAGGAGTGGGAGCAGCTTCGGGCGTCGATCCCTGGCGGGCAGCATCTTCCATCGAGCGTCATCAAGTCCCGCACCCGGCAGGCCGCCAGGTTCCTTGCCGTCAATGGCCGTCTGCCGGTGGATGTGTTCGAGTTGGAAGGCGTCCCACGGGTCGCGCGGATGCTGCTGTTGGCCGCGTGTGACCGGCAGCAGGCCAGCATCGGACGCAGCGACACCGACCCTCAGAGGGTGTTGCTGCGCTTGCAGCTTCCCACCCGTCCGGATCCGCGATCGTATCGGGATTGGACGTGGGTGGCCTGTCCGATCATGCTGCCGCCCACGGTTCCCGCGGGCGCGGTGGTGCACCTGCCCAGCCTCCGCCTCACCGGCAGGCAGGTACGCGCCGATGTCGCGTACACGCACGTTGTGCCGAAGGTCCGGCGGACCGGTCACACGGTGGCGCTCGGGGTGGACTGGGGGCTGAACACTCTCCTCAGCGCGGGAGCCCTGCGGCTCCACGAGGGCGGGCGGATCACCGCGTTGGGGGCGGGTGGTCAGTTCCGGGCCGTCGGGATCCTCGCCAAACAGCACCGCCTCCGGCGGCTGTCCGAGCGGTTGCACGGCAAAGCTGACCACTACCAACGGCTCGCCGGCCGTGACGAGCGGCATCAGCTCGCGGGCAAGCTTGCGGTGCTGCGTGACGAGATCCGGCACGTCTCCGCACGCCGCCAGAATCTGAACGCCGCGCTCGCGTGGGCTGCCGCCAGGTGGGCCGTGGACCAGGCGATCGCCGCCCGGGCGAGCGTGATCTATGTGGAAGACCTGCGGTCGTTGGAAGCACGGGGCATGGGCGCCACCCTGAATACCCGTCTGTCGCAGCAGGTGCGCGGGCAGATCGTCGACCGGATGCGGCACCTCGCCGCCGAGACCGGTATCGCCGTGGTCACCGTCCCCGCGCGGAACACCTCGAAGCACTGCCCGCAGTGCCTGACTCCGCTGCAGCATCGCAAAGCCCCCGACAAGCCGACGGTGACGGGCTGGAAGTGGGCTGTCTGTCCCCACCAGTCCTGCCGGTGGCAGGGCGACCGCGACCAGGGTGCCTGGCGGCGGATCGCCGCCCGCGGCCTGGCCCATCAGGCCAAGACCGTCATCGACAAGACCAGCGGGCACATGGTCATCCGCGCCGTGGTCGACAAACTCGAAGCGGCAGCGGTCATCACGAAGACCCGCCGGGCCGACCGGTCGAAGGCTGGTCCCACCCGGCGCAAGGCATCACGCCCCGCGCCCAGGCGACGCGGGGCACCCTCCCCCACCCGGCCTCACGGCTCGGCGGGTAAGCGTCCGGAGGGACACGCACCAACGGACCGGAGGCTGCCCCGCGCAGCCCACCGACACCAGGGCGTGACAACGATCAGCACACCCACCACCGGCCACCAGCCACGCGGAGCCGCCTTGGGCGCGGGATTCCACTTCCACGCCCACGCGACCCCACCACGGTGGGAAACGATCCCGGAAACCCAATCCGACTAAGGATCACAAAGCTGATCAGGGACGCTGCATCGGAACACCCCGAAGGTCCTCCGATTCCACCTCGGCATGCTCTGCTGGGGTGGCCTCTGCGTCTTCGCGGGCTGGCTCGCCGAGGTCACCGACCGGGGCTGGCCGCCGTTCTACTACCTCGGCGGCATCGGCTTGCTCATCTGGGCAGTCTGCGGGTTGGTCGCGCTCCACTGGACCTTCCACGTCGACGTGGACAGCTCCGGCCTGACGGTGCGCTGCCTCGGTGCGACGACCAGGCTGCCCTGGGCGGCGGTCGAGGCCGTGACCGTGCGGAAGGCCGGCGACAGCTGGTCCAGCCCGATCCTGGAGATCCGCCTCGCCCCCGGCTTCAAGCTCCGGCGACGATGGGGTGCGGAGCGGGCCGGCCGCCGCACCTACCAGCTGCTCAGCCTCGACGACTTCACACTGCCGCCGGAAGAGGTGATCGCCGTGCTGCGCCGGCACGGGGGCGACGGCAGGGTGGACGCCGACGAGTACCTGTCGCACCGGGACGGCCGCCGGCGGCTCGCGCGTTTCCTGGCCGAGCAGGCGGTGGCCGAGCCCGGACGGCCCCGTTCCCGTCCCCGCCGTCGACCGGTGACCTGGACGGTGCTCGCCCTCCTCGTCGGCGGCCTGGTGGCGGCCGACGGGCCGTACCGGGACCGTCCGCCCGCGGCGGCCTCCGCTGGTTCGGACGTCGATGTGGCGGGCGATGCGCCCACGCCGACCGGAGTCGCCTCGCCGGTCGTCGGCCCGTCGGCGCCGTCGGTCGCGCCGAGCCGACCCGTACGCGTCGCTGCCGTGGTCTACGAGGTGATCGGCCAGGGCAGGGCATACGTCATCTACCGCGATCCCGCGCAGCCGTCCTCGGTGGTGCTGCCGGCCCAGCGGCTCCCGTGGCGGGTCGCGCTGCCGCGCCAACCCGTGGACTTCGTCCTGGTGAGCGCAAGCCGCGACGAGCACTGGTCCGGCCCCCGGACCGTCCGGATCCTGGTGGACGGGGTCGAGGTGTGCGCGAAGAGCGACGAGGGCGTGTACCGGTCCGCGAACTGTGATGCCCTGATTCCGGCCGGCTGAGCCACGGTGAGCAGGGCGACGAGGGCGGCTCCCCCCGGGACGGGGCGGTGCCCGCCCGGCACGTGACCGGACGGGCACCGTCGTCGCCAGCCTCCGGATGGGACCCGGCCCCGCGGTGGTTGACGATCAGGGCACGTCGGGCCGCCCGACGTACGACCACTTCGACCCGTCCGGCGAGAGCCAGACGCTGTACTCGTTGTTGTTGGTCGTGATCGCGTAGCCGCCGCCGGGGAGGGCGTGGGCCCCGCTGCCGAGGGACGGGCCGACCCGGGTGAAGCTGGCACCCTGGTCGGTGCTCCGCCAGGTCGCCGTGTCGCTGGCCAGGATCAGCGAGCCCTCCCTGGTCGGCAGCACCGTCAGCAGCGGTCCGCCCAGGTCGACCTCGGCTCCGGTACGCCAGGTGGCCGCGCCGTCGGTGCTCACGTGCACCCGTACCCGCTTGTCGAGTTTCTCCAGCGCGTAGACGGTCCGGCCGTCGGCGGTGTGCAGCCAGTCGCTGCGGAAGCCCCAGCCGGCGGGTGGCGGGGCGGAGATCTCCTCCGGCAGCCGGCGCTTGTCCCAGGTACGCCCACCGTCCCGGCTGACCATCACGATCGGCCAACTCTTCCGCCTGAATCCGCCCGACGGCAGGGGGCTCGGGACCGGCTCGGCCTCGTCGGTGAGGATCCACAGACCGAGGCCGTCCGGCAGGTCCAGTGGCTGCTCGTGCGCCACGCGTGGCAGTGCGGCCAGGGCGATGTCACCGGTGGCCGGGTCGAAGGCGACCATCATCGGCTTGAGACCGGGACTCAACCCCGCGTTCAGGTGCGGCCAGCCGGCGGGAAGGGCGTCGGCGGTCCGGATCGTGGGGCGCCGCCAGGTGGCACCGGCGTCGATGCTGACCCAGTAGGTGTCCGGCTCAAGGAGCAACTTCTTCCCCTGCTCCTCGGGTAGCTCGCGCACCCGGGCGAGCATGTTGTCCCGCGCCACCAGCGTCGTGCCGTGCGCGGCCACGATGGTCCCGTACTTCGGGTCGACGACCAGTCCCTCGGGCATCCGGAGCTTGCGCCAGGTGCGGCCCCGGTCCGCGCTCGCGGCGAGCATCCGGGTGCACCGGCCGTCCTGGCAGTCCTGGTACTCCAGGTAGAGGTGGTCCAGGTCGCCGACCATCATCCGGGTGAACATGCCGGTCAGCGGTTTGTCCGGCTCGGCCACGTTGTAGTGGCCGGGGGTGACCTGGACGTAGCTGGGCTGCGGGGCCGGCGTCCGGGACGAGCCGTCCCAATCCGCCGTCCACGGGCCGATGCTCGGGCTGGGCCTGGTAGCGGGGGTGGGCGCGGCGTCATGGCGGGTGGCGACGGTCGCCGTGCCGCCGGCCAGCAGCACGCCGACCGCGACCGCGGTCGCGCCGAGCACCCGGGTACGCCGGATCCGGCGGGCCCGCGCCTCGACGTCGGCGAAGTGGGGCCGGAACGCCTGGTTGACGTCATTGGTGAGGCCGGGAAGGTCGAGGTCGGTCACGTCGACGTCCCGCAGGTGGGGGTCAGACATGGCTCTTCTCCCTGTCCTGGTCGTGAAGGTGCTCGGCGAGTGCGCGACGGCCGCGCACGAGGCGGGTCTTGACGGTCTCCACGCTGCAGCCGAGGGTGGCGGCCACCTCGGCGACGGGCAGGTCGGCGATGTGGTGCAGCACGACGGCCTCCCGGGTGGCCTGCGGCAACCGTTGCAGCGCGGCGACCAGCGCGACCCGGTCGGGGGAGACCGGCGGTACGGTTTCCGCGGGCCGGAGCCGGCCGGAGCGGGCGATCCGGTCGAAGAGGGCCCGCCGGCGGTGTCGGGACCGGGCGGCGTTCACGGCCACCCGGCGGAGCCAGGCTTCCGGGCTGTCCACGTGGCGCAGCAGGCTCGGGCGGGCCAGCACCTTGGCGAAGGCCTCCTGCACCACGTCCTGCGCTTCGGCGAAGTCGCCGGTCATCGCGTACACCTGGGCGACCAGCCGGCCGGCGGTGGCGGCGTAGAGGTCGCGCAGGTCGAGTTCTCCGTTCAATGGCACTCCCTGCCAGCGGCGGATGTCATGGAAGGGACTCCTGGGAGACCCGCCAGGTGACACCCGTTCCGGCGGAAAACCGACGGGGGCCGGTCCCGGGTGGGACCGGCCCCCGTGCGGGGCGTCGCGGCTCAGGGCTTCCAGGAACCGGCCGTCTTCAGCCGGTGCTCGTACTCCAGGGTGCCGTTCTTGTCCTTGACGTCGAAGACCAGCTGACCGGTGCGCTTGCTGCCGGTCGCCAGGTCGTTGCCCGAGCCGAGCAGCTTGCCGCAGCCGGAGAAGGCGCCCGCGACGCCGCTCTCCTCGCTGCCGTCCGTGCCGATCCACTTGAAGTAGAACGGGTTGATCGTGCCGGTGCCCTTGGTGACCTCGGCGGTCACGTCGGCGATCAGGTACATGCCGTTCTTCGGCCCCGGCATGTACGCCTCGCAGGCCTTGGTCTTGGTCCGGAAGTTGCTGACCGTGATCTCGACGGTGCCGTCGTCGTCTTCGATGATCAGCGTGTCGCCCGGCTTCATGTTGAACGTCTCGCCGTCGGTCTGGTCCGCCTCCGGCGTCGGGTCCGTCCCGCTGGTGGGCGCGTCGCCGTAGGTCACCGCCGGGGTGGGGAAGCTCTCCACCGCGTCCTGCGCCTTCTTGGCCCCGCTGTAGATGGCGAAGATGCCCCCGCCGCAGCAGAGCAGCAGCAGGACCGCCGCGATGATGCCGACGATGATCCAGACGTTCTTGTTGGACTTCTTGGCCGGCGGCGCGGCGAACGGCTGCCCGGGCGCCGGCGGGTACGGGCCGCTCGGCGGGTACGCCTCACCCGGCTGATACGCCCCGGCCGGCGGGTACGGCGCCCCGGAGGCCGGGGGCTGCGGCGGGTAGCCCGCGCCGGAGGCCGGGGGCTGCGGCGGGTAGCCCGCGCCGGAGGTCGGCGGCTGCGGTGGGTAGCCCGCGCCGGAGGCCGGGGGCTGCGGCGGGTAGTCCGCCCCGGAGGCCGGCGGCTGCGGCGCCTGTGGTGCGCCGGCGACCTGCGGGAACGGCGTGGTCGGGGGCTGCGGGGCGGCTGGCGGCGGATACGGCGCCCCCGAGGCCGGCGGCTGCGGGGCCCCGGAGACCGGCGGCTGTTGCGCCCACGGGCTGTCCGGCGTGGGCGGTGGCGCGTACGGGCTGCCCGGCACCGGCGGCATCGGCGCAGTGGGGTACGCCTGGGTCGGCGGTTCCGGGGGTTGCTGGTTCGGGTCCTGCGGCCCGAACGGAGGCTGAGGGTGGCTCACCATGCTCCTTGGCGCCTTCGAAGCTCTTCAGTTTCGGGACGACGGTACAAGCCCGCCGCCAAGCCGACCGCCGGGACCTCAGCGGAGTCCCAGTACGGCGGCGCTGCGGACCAGATCCGCGTCCACGGCGAACCGTCCGGTGATCGACGCCGGCGGATCGGCGACCGGGGCCGCGGCGAGCCGCGCCGGGGCGATCCGGGCGGTGAACGTGCCGGCGTCCGGGTCGAGCGTGACCCGGGCGTCGTGGAAGTCCAGCCAGGTCCCGACAACCGGGTGCCAGACCTTGTAGACGGTCTCCTTGATGCTGAACACCACGGTCGGCCAGGGGACGCCGGCCGGCAGCCGGGCCAGGTCCGCCTCCTCCTCGGCCAGGCAGATCGCCCGGCGTACCCCCGGGTTGAGCTCCCGGTGGCGCTCGGCGTCCATGCCCACCGAGCGGACGTCGGTGGCCCGGGCGGCGGCGGCCGCGCAGTAGCCCCGGGTGTGGGTGATGCTGCCGACCACGCCGACCGGCCAGATCGGGGACCGGTCGGATGCCGAGGTGACCGCGACGGCCGGCAGCCCGAGCCCGGCCAGGGCGCGGCGGGCGCACATCCGGCCGGCGGTGAAGTCCCGGCGCCGGCTCTCCACCGCCCGGTCGCTGAGGCAGGCCGACTCGGCGGGGAGCAGCCTGCCGGACCAGTCGTCGGGGCCGGCCACGGCCACCGCGACCACCGGCGGCAGGAGGTCACGCATCGTCCGCCCGCGACGCGCGTTGGCACAGGTGGGGAGGAAGTTTCCCGCCATCGGGGAGGTGCGCGGCGGCCATGGACGGTCAACGTACCGCAACGATGTAACGCCGGAGTGTCCCGGGACGCTGTAGGGGCATTCTGGGGGGCAACGGTCGACAGTGAAACGTCCATATCTGAAGGGATATGCCGATGGCGCCTGGTGCGAAGGCGTCGGGATTCCAGCCGGACGAGCACGCGCCGGTGACCCCCGACTGGACCTGCGGCTCCTGCGGCGACGACTGGCCGTGCGCCACCAAGCGGACCCGGCTGTTGGCCGAGTACCAGGTGGACCGCGCCTCGTTGAGCGTCTACCTGGGCTCCTGCCTGGCCGCGGCCACGAAGGACCTGCGAACCGCGCCGGTGTCGTCGCTGCAGGACCGGTTCATCGGCTGGGTGCCGCGGCAGCCGCGTCCCTTTTGACCGGCGCCCCCGGTGGCCGCCGCGCTCGGGTTCGCGGCGGCCACCGGTGGCGGGTCAGGGCCGGCGGGGCCGCCGGGTGAGCGCGAAGCCCACCACGCCC
Organism: Micromonospora sp. RTBAU3-60; assembly: GCF_054963695.1. Lineage (NCBI taxonomy): Bacteria > Bacillati > Actinomycetota > Actinomycetes > Micromonosporales > Micromonosporaceae > Micromonospora > Micromonospora sp. RTBAU3-60. The sequence goes on from NZ_JBUEGB010000012.1 coordinate 7,487, forward strand.
GCCACGGCGGCGAGCACCCCGCCGGCGCTGGTCCAGACCCAGCGCGAGCCGGCCTCCGGGAGCCAGCCGGTGAGGTTGAACTCCTCCTCGGCGACCGGTTCGGGCGTCGGCTCGGCGGTGAGCAGCGTCCCGGCCCGGGTGTTGGGCACCAGCGGCGCCGCCAGCTCGCCGTCGTCGCCGGACGCACCGCCCTCGCCGTCGACGCTGACCAGCAGGTCCACGTCGATCGGCAGGCCCAGGTCGGGCTCCGGCACGTCGGTGACCGAGAGTCGGACGTAGTAGGTGCCGGGCAGCGGGTCGCCGGACCACGGCTCGGCCCAGGGCCGGACCCGGCGCAGCGTGCAGCCGAGGCTGACGCTGGTCGCCGTCGCGTCGGCGGTCGGGGTCTGCGCGCCGGCCGTGCAGGCCTGCCGGCGGCGCAGCCCGTCGAAGACCTCGACGGTCCAGGTGGACGCGCCCGTGCGGCCCTTCGGGAAGGAGACGGTGCCGGCGACGTGGTGGGTCTGCCCGGCCTCCGCCCGGAACGACCAGTAGAGGTGGTCGCCGGTCGACGCACCGACCTGGACCGGCTGGCCGGCGGCGATGGCGGTGGCGGTCAGGAACGAGGTGCCGGCCTTGGTGACCGTGGCCGCCCCCGGCGACGGCGTGGCCGCCCCTGGCGATGACGTGGGCGCGGCCGAGGCGGCGGCCGGGGCGAGGGTCAAGCCGACGGCGGCCAGCGCCGCCGTGGCGCGGATCAGCGTACGCATCCTCAGTTCTCCCTCCAGGTGGCCACCCACCAGCGGGTGAGCAGCCCGGCGACCAGCCCGGTGACCAGCCCGGCCAGGGTGAGCAGGAGCAGCAGGGCCCAGCCCCGGCCGAGGTCCGGCCCGTCCGGGGCGGGGGACGCGGCGACCACGTCCACAGTCAGCTCCACCGGCATGCCCGGGGTGACCTGGGTGCCGGGCCGGGCCGCGAAGGAGTTGCTGACCACCAGGCACACCGTCTCGGCGGTCTGCGTGCCGCTCGGGCTCGGGGTGGGGGTGTCCTCGGCCGCGGACCAGCGCAGGCCGGTGGAGACCACGTCGGTACGCCCGCTGCCGGCGTCGACGCCCCGGACGAGTTCCCGCCCGTCCGCCGCGGTGGCCCGCAGCAGTACGCCGTAGTCGGGGTTGACCGGCCGGTCCAGCGCGACGCTGACCGAGGCCCGCAGCTCCTGCCCGGGACGCACCGGCACCCGGTACCAGCGGTGCTCGGAGAACGCCTCCCGGTCGGCGTAGACGCCCGGCCCGAGCAGCGGGGCGTTGCCGCACTCAGCCGACCCGCCGACCACCGTCGGGGTGGCGGTGTAGGTGTCCCGGGCCCGGTCCACGAGCTGCTTGATCCGGCCGGTCAGCTCGTCGGCGCTCTGCGCCGCCGTGTAGGTGCCGCCGGTCGCCCCGGCGATGCAGAGCAGCTGCCGGCGTACCTTCTCGTCGGGGGCCAGGCCGAGGGTGTCGACGACCAGCTTGGTGCCCTGGGCGGCCAGCTCGCGGGCCACCTCACAGGGGTCGGGCGGGGCGCAGGTGTCCTCGCCGTCGGTGATCAGCACGATCCGGCGGGCGGTGCTGCCGGTGCCCAGGTCCTGCGCGGCGGAGCGCAGCGCCAGCCCGACCGGGGTGAACCCGGTCGGCCGGAGCGTGGCCACGGCCGCCTTGGCCTGCGCACGGTCCACCGGGCCGACCGGCACGATCTGCTGGGTGTCCAGGCAGCCCTGCTTCTTGTCCTTGCCCCGGTAGGTGGCCCCGAGCACCCGGATGCCGAGCTCGGTCTCGTCCGGCAGCGCGTCCACGACCTCGTTGAACGCCTGCTGGGCGACCGAGATCCGGCTGCGCCCGTCGATGTCGCGGGCCCGCATCGAGCCGCTGACGTCGAGGACCAACTCGACCTTGGGTGGCTCGGCGGGGGTTTCGGGGGTGTCATCGCCGGCCCGGGCGGGCGCCGGACCGATCAGCGCGGTCGCCGCCAGCAGTCCAATGAGGACGGCCGCCGATCCTCTCTTGTTGATCACCGGGCGAAGTGTAGTGAGATCCACTTTGGATGATCATCCGGGTGGTGGCCAGCCCCCGGCTCATCGAACGGAAGGTGTACGGCCACCGGGAGGGGCTATCAAGGCGAATAGGGCGACATGTCCGAACTTCTGAGGTCGCCCGGCGGCAGATATTTCGTCATTCGCATATCCGGATTGCGAGTCCGAATAGGTACCGAACGGGGCGAACGCTGCTTTCGTGTTCATGCCCGCCCAAAGAGGGGGAAGTCTTCGGAGATCATCTCCGCCTCGCGTCTCGGCGCAGCCCGGAAAGCGCTCCCCTTGGCCTCCGGGGTCGGACAGGGGACCAAGGGCCGGCGCGGAACGAAGCCGTAAGGATCTCGTAATGTCTTCGCGCCATGACCGTGGGTTAGCTGTCGTGGGCGAATCATCCTCGCCGGGGTCCGTCGGTCGGGAATCTGACCTGTGACGACCAGTTGTGCGGGTGATCCGGCGTGGTTAAGCTTCTTCTGCGCGCCCCAATCGCCCGCTTCCCCCGTGGCAGGCGATCGGGGCGCGCTTCTTTGTGCCCCGCACCCGCCGGGGTGTCAGATCCAGCGACCGTCCAGCCACATCCGGGCGGACCAACTCGCGTAGGTGATCAGCCGGCCCACGAAGACCGGGTAGAAGTAGGCGAAGCAGAGTCCGACCAGCAGCACGTACGCGCCCGCGATGATTCCGCCCACCAACCGGCGGTCGGCGACGTCCCGCTCGCTCGGCGGGGCCGCCGTGGTCGGGGCGGCAGCCGGTGCCGGCGAGGCGATCGCCCCCAGCACGTAGGTCACCGCCAGCACCAGGAACGGCAGCGCCGGCGCGGCGTAGAAGGAGAACATCGTCCGGCCGTCCAGCGCGAACCAGAACCAGGGCAGCAGGCCGGCGGCCACGCTGAGCAGGATCGCCCCGGCCCGCCAGTCCCGCCGGGCCAGACCCAACCAGGCCAGCGCCCCCAGCGCGGGCAGGAACGACCACCAGAGCAGCGGGGTGCCCAACAGCAGGATCTCACTCGCGCACTGCGGCGCGCCGCAGTTGCCGTCGCCGGACCAGTAGAAGGCGACCGGCCGGCCCAGCAGCAGCCACTGCCACGGCCAGGACTGGTACTTGTGCGGCTCGTCGAGCTGGGTGTGGAAGCCGTACGCGGCCTTGTGATATTCCCAGAGGTTGATCAGCGGCCCGACCACCGGGGTGTCGCTCAGCCCCGGGGTGTTCGGGTAGCGGCTGGCGAGCCGGTAGTAGCCGTCGTCGGTGAACAGCCAGCCCGACCAGGTGGCGACGTAGGTGGCCACCATCAACACCCCGGCCAGCAGCAGCCAGGGCAGCTCGTCCAGCAGGGCGTCGCGCCACGGGTGGCGTACCCCGGCCGAACGGCGGACGCCGACCTCCCAGAAGATCACCAGCAGCGCGAAGGCCGGCACGAAGTAGACGCCACTCCACTTGACCGCACAGGCGCAGCCGAGCAGCACCCCCGCGGCCAGCCGCCACCAGGGCCAGTTGCGCCAGCCGGACGGCGGCCGGCCGGCCCGCCCCGGGGTCGACGGGTCCAGCCCGGCGTCCAGGGCTCGGGCCCACCGGCGTCGCCGGGCATCCCGGTCCAGCACCAGCGCGCCGAACGCGGCCAGCACGAACAGCAGCAGGAAGATGTCGAGCAGCGCGGTGCGGGAGAGCACCAGGTGGAAGCCGTCCAGGGCGAGCAGCAGGCCGGCCGCGCAGCCCAGCGTGGTGGAGCGGAACATCCGCCGGCCGATCCGGACCAGCAGCAGCACCGACAGGATGCCGGCGACGGCCGCCGCGATCCGCCAACCGAACTCGGGAGCGGTGGTGGTCAGGTGCCCCGGCACGGAGATCTTCGTCTCCGCGTCCTGGTAGCCGAAGGCCCACTCACCGAACCCGATCAGCCACTTGCCCAGCGGCGGGTGCACCACGTACGACGGGCCGTTGTCCTTGTAGTTCCACTCGACGCCCTTGTCGATCAGCCCGTACGCGTCCCGGGCGTAGTAGATCTCGTCGAAGATCTTGCCCTTGGGGCCGCTCAGCCCGACCAGGCGCAGGATCGCCGCGATCGCCACCACGATCGCCGTGGCCAGCCAGGCGTGCCCGTCGAGGCGAGCGTCGAGGGTGGCGAGTCGCCGCCGGACGACAGCCGGGACGCCCGTCGCCCCGCCCTGATCGGCGATGGGCAGGCCGGTGGCCGTCCGGTCCGCTCCGGCCCGTCCGGCGTCCGCGCTCTGTGCTGTCGAGGCACTCGTCACCCGGCGATCGTAGGCTGCGAAGGTGCCCGGTGGCGCCCGTCGTCTCCGAGATTGGCACGGCTGTCGATGAAGGAGCGCACTCCGTGGGTGAAATGTCCGAGGTCGGGCGGGTGGTGCTGCTCGGCGCGCCGCTGGGCAACCCGGCGGACGCGTCGGCCCGGTTCCGCGAGGTGCTCGCCACCGCCGACGTGGTGGCCGCCGAGGACACCCGGCGGCTCACCCGGCTGGCCCGGGACCTCGGGGTCACCGTGGCCGGCCGGATCGTCTCCTACTTCGAGGGGAACGAGGAGCGGCGTACCCCGGAGCTGGTCGACGTGCTCGGCGCCGGCTACACCGTCGCGCTGGTCACCGACGGCGGCATGCCCAGCGTCTCGGACCCCGGCTACCGGCTGGTCCGGGCCGCCCTCGACGCGGGCTTCCCGGTCACCGCGGCCCCCGGGCCGAGCGCGGTGACCACCGCGCTGGCGCTCTCCGGGCTGCCCTGCGACCGCTTCTGCTTCGAGGGTTTCCTGCCCCGCACGCCGGCCGCCCGCCGGTCCCGCCTGCGGGCCCTCGCCGCCGAGGAGCGCACCCTGGTCCTCTTCGAGGCCCCGCACCGGATCGCCGGCGCGCTGGCCGACCTGGCCGCCGCGTTCGGCCCGGACCGACCCGCCGCGCTCTGCCGGGAGCTGACGAAGACGTACGAGGAGGTGGTCCGCCGGCCGCTGGGCGAGCTGGCCGAGTGGGCCGCGGTGGGCGAGCCGCGCGGCGAGATCACCCTGGTCGTAGCGGGTGCGCCGCCGGCCGCCGCAACCCGTCCGGACGACGACACGCTGCGCGCCGCGGTGGCCGCGCGGGAGGCGGCCGGGCTGTCCCGGCGGGACGCCGTCACCGAGGTCGCCGCCGAGTACGGGCTGCGCCGGCGCGAGGTCTACACCGTCGTGCACACCTGACCGGAAGCGCCCCCGGTCAACGCCTGGCCCACAGGAGTCGTCCCTTCCCAACCGGTGTCACCAGGCGGCGGCCAGGAAGCCGACGGCGATCAACACCGGGCCGGCCAGGGCAGCGCCCACCGCCCAGCGGCGGTGCCGCGGGTCCGCCAGCCGGCTCGCGCCCGTCCACCGGGCGATCCCGGCCCCGCAGCACAGCACCAGCAGCAGCCCGAGCAGCCAGCGCAGGTGCCGGCCGACCCCGGCGTCCGCGTACGCGGTGCCGCCATCCGGCCCGGTCATCCGGGCGGGCAGCGCGGTGCCGGTGGCCTTCCGCTCGGCCGGCACGCCGCTGACCCGCACCCCGTGGGCCACGAAGCGGTCCCGGTCGGCGAGGAAGACCCCCCGGCAGCGCTGCGTCAGGCCGCTCCCGGTGCAGGCGGTGATCACCACGGTCCCCCGGCTGGCGTGCCCCACCGCCAGCCAGAACGGCCCCGCGCTCACCCAGGCGAAGAACGCCGCCAGCAGGCCCAACGTCAGCAGCACCGCCAGCCCGGTCAGCGGGTCGCGCGGCTGGGTCGGGCGGGACCGGCGGCGGGTCCCCGACCGGTCCGGCCGCGGCGTCGGCACCTCGCGCAGCGGCGTGCCGTCCCAGTGCACCTCCTCGATCGGTGCCCAGCCGGCCCCGCCGTCACCGGGCGTACCGGCCAGAGGCGTCCGCTGCCGGACCGGCACCCGGCGCGGCACCGCGTCCACCGGCGCCCCGGTGGTCGGCTCCACCTCCGCCGGCGGGTCGAGCCGGGGCTGCGGGGCGGCGGAGGCCCCCCGCGCCGATCCCGCCGTGCCGGTCGCCACGACCTCGCCGGCCACCGGCGCCGGGGCGGGTCCGCCCCGTTCCGGCACCGCTCCGCTGCTGGTCACGCCGTTCATTTCACACCGGTACGCGAGGTCGGACGGGCAGCTCAGGCCGTGTGTCGGCGACAAATCGGACGAGGTGTCGGAGTCGATGCGTGGGACGCGTCCTATTGGTTCGCGGCCGCCCCCGGGCAATCACTAGGCTTGCTGCTCATGAGTCACGTTCTCGCCGCGGTCGCCTGGCCCTACGCCAACGGCCCGCGCCACATCGGCCACGTATCCGGATTCGGCGTTCCCTCCGACGTCTTCGCCCGGTACATGCGAATGGCCGGCCACGACGTGCTCATGGTCTCCGGCACCGACGAGCACGGCACCCCGATCCAGGTGCAGGCCGACGCCGAGGGGGTCACCCCGCGCGAGCTGGCCGACCGCTACAACCGGGTGATCGCCGAGGACCTGCGGGCGCTGGGCCTGTCGTACGACCTGTTCACCCGGACCACCACCCGCAACCACTACGCCGTGGTGCAGGAGCTGTTCCTCGGGCTGCACCGCAACGGCTACATCGTCCCCAAGGTCACCACCGGGGCGATCTCCCCGTCCACCGGCCGCACCCTGCCCGACCGCTACATCGAGGGCACCTGCCCGATCTGCGGCTACGACAGCGCCCGCGGCGATCAGTGCGACAATTGCGGCAACCAGCTCGACCCGATCGACCTGATCAATCCCCGGTCGAAGATCAACGGCGAGACGCCGGAGTTCGTCGAGACCGAGCACTACTTCCTCGACCTGCCGGCCCTGGCCGACGCGCTGCGCCAGTGGCTGGACACCCGGGAGGGCTGGCGGCCCAACGTGCTCCGGTTCTCCCGCAACCTGCTGGACGACCTGCAGCCCCGGGCCATCACCCGGGACCTGGAGTGGGGCGTGCCCATCCCGCTCGACGGCTGGCGCGACCGGTCCGACAAGCGCATCTACGTCTGGTTCGACGCGGTCATCGGCTACCTGTCCGCCTCCATCGAGTGGGCCCGCCGCACCGGCGACCCGGAGGCCTGGCGCAAGTGGTGGTCCGCCGACGGCGAGGGCAAGGACGCCCGCAGCTACTACTTCATGGGCAAGGACAACATCGTCTTCCACTCGGTGATCTGGCCGGCGCTGCTCGGCGGCTACTCGGGTGAGGGCTCGCGCGACGGCGACCCGGGCGAGCTGGGCCGGCTCAACCTGCCCACCGAGGTGGTCTCCAGCGAATACCTGACCATGGAGGGGCGCAAGTTCTCCTCGTCCCGCAAGGTCGTCATCTACGTCCGGGACTTCCTGCAGCGGTACGACGCCGACGCGCTGCGCTACTTCATCGCGGTCGCCGGCCCGGAGAGCAACGACACCGACTTCACCTGGTCGGAGTTCCTCCGCCGGAACAACGACGAGCTGGTCGCCGGCTGGGGCAACCTGGTCAACCGGTCCATCTCGATGGCGGCGAAGAATTTCGGGGCCATCCCGCCGGTCGACCCGGCCGGCCTCACCGAGGCCGACGAGGCGCTGCTCGCCACCGCCCGGGCCGGCTTCACCGTCGTCGGTGACCTGATCGCCAAGCACCGGCAGAAGCAGGCCATCGGCGAGGCGATGAAGGTGGTCGCCGAGGCGAACAAATACCTCTCCGAGCAGGCGCCCTGGAAGCTCAAGGGCGAGGACGACAAGCCCCGGATGGGCACCATCCTGCACGTCGCCCTCCAGGTGGTCAGCGACGCCAACACGCTGCTCACCCCGTTCCTGCCGCACTCGGCGCAGAAGATCCACGAGCTGCTCGGCGGCACCGGCGTGCACGCGCCGATGCCGGTGATCGAGGAGGTGCGGGACCTCGACGGCGGGCCGGCGTACCCGGTGCTGACCGGCGACTACACGGTCGGCGCGCGCTGGGAGTCCGTACCCCTGGCGGTGGGTCGGCCGCTCGCGGCGCCGAAGCCGGTGTTCCGCAAGCTCGACCCGTCCATCGTCGACGAGGAGCTGGCCCGGCTCGCCGGCTGAGCCCGACCGACGACCGCGGCCCCGGGGGACACCTCCCCGGGGCCGCGCCGTCCGCGCCGGTCAGGCGCGCGCCATCGACGGCGCGCCGATGAACTCCATGATCGCCTTGTTCACCTCGGCGGCGTTGGTCCACGGGGTGCCGTGCGGCGCGCCCCGCAGCGTGATCAACTGGCTGCCGGGCAGCATCGGCTGCAACCGTTGCCCGGTCGCCGGGTACGGCAGCACCGCGTCCTTGTCGCCCTGCACGATCAGCACCGGCACGTCGATCCGGCCCAGGTCGCCCCGGAAGTCGGTCTGCCACGCGGTCACGGAGTCGTGGGTGCCCTTCGCCGACGCCCGGGCCCCGATCTCCCAGTGCGCCCGGAACGCCTCGTCGCTGACCAACTTGCCCTTGTTCTCGTCGTAGTTGAAGAAGTTCTGGCAGAACTGGGTCAGGAAGGCGAAGCGGTCGTTGAGGATGGCCTGCTGGAAACCGTCGAAGAGGCTCTTGTCCACGCCCTCCGGGTTGTCCGGGGTCTTCAACAGCATCGGCGCCAGCGGGGCCAGCAGCACCGCCCGGTCCACCCGGCTGGACCCGTACGTGCCCAGGTAGCGGGTCACCTCGCCGGTGCCCATGGAGTGCCCGACCAGGATCGCGTTGCGCAGGTCGAGCTCCGTCATCAGCACGTCCAGGTCGGCCGCGAAGGTGTCATAGTCGTACCCGGCGGTCGGTTGGGCGGAGTTGCCGAAGCCGCGCCGGTCGTAGGTGATCGTCCGGTATCCAGCGTTCAGCAGCGGGATGGTCACCTTCTCCCACGTCGCCCCGTTGAACGGGAAACCGTGGATGAGCACGATCGGCTGTCCGGAACCGTGGTCCTCGTAGTACAGGTCGATGGGCGCGGAGTTCTCCGTGCCGACGGTGATGAAGGGCATCTCGGGTCTCCTGAGCTGGGGTGCCAAACGGACCCCGGCGGATTCCCGCGCCGTCGGCGGTTATGCCGTCCGGTACGGCAGGTCGACCACCCGGTCGTCGGTCACCTCGGGGCCCGGCGCCCACGCCTCGTAGACGCCCCGCTCGTGGCACTGCGCCCCGGTGGCCACCACCGCGTCCGGGTCCGGGCGGCACAACCGCAGCCGCAGCCAGCCCGACTCCTCCCGCAGCACCAGGCAGGGCACCCCGCGCCAGGTGGCGTACCGCAGCCGCCGGGCCACCGACTCCACCGGATACCGGGCCGCCCGGGTCATCGCCAGCACGCGGAAGCCACCCGGTTGGTCGGCCACCGCCTCGTACTCGCTGTCCCCGTACGCGCCGACGAGCTGGGTCGAGCGGGGCGCGTCACCCGTCGGCACGTACTCCTGGTCGGGGGAGAGCCCGGGCACCGCGGCGAGCAGGTGCCGCCACTGCCGCCCGACCAGCCGCAGCCAGCCCCGCTGCTCCGCCTGATACGTGTAGAGCACCACCTCCACCCCGTCCGCCGGGTAGGCGAGCAGGGTGGCGTTCGCGGGCATCGGCAGGTCGGCGAAGTCCCGGGTGACGAACTCCGGGACGAGCTGGGCGGTGCTCGGCACGAACCCGGTGCCCAGCACCGGCGGCCCCAGCCGGTCCCGCGGCGGCAGCGCGGTCAGCCCCTCGTACGCTGATCCGGCCGGCACCGCGTAATCGGCCGGGTCGGCGGCCCGCCAGCGCAGCGCGTACGCCACGTCGCCGCCCTCGCCGTCGCCGCGCAGCACCCCCATCCCGGCCGGCGTACGCAGGTGCGCCACGTCGTGCTCCCGGTAGCAGAAGCCATGCGGCAGCCAACCTCGCACGTAACCGGCGAGCTGGCGGGCGGAGAGCACCTTCACCATCCGGGTGCCCGGCCGGATCACCGCGGAGGCGCGCACCGCGGCGAGCGTCGGGTCGCCGGCCGCGGCCGGCTGCTGGCTGAGCTGGTGCAGGTACGCCCAGCCGTGCGCGCGGTGCACCGGCATCAGCAGCGGCGGGTCCGCCTCCTCGGTCGGCTCGACCGCCCCGTGCACCGCGCTCACCTCGCTGACGTGCACGAACTTCCGCCACGGGTACGCCGCCCCTGGCCGGGGCACCCACTCGAAGCCGGGCACCTCCTCGGCGCTGAACAGCTCGTACGCCGCGCCCCGGGCGATCTCCTCCGCCGGGTGCACCCGGCCCTCGTACGTCACGTGCAGGCCGGTCCGCTCGCCCGCGTCCCCGCTGGCCCGAGGGGTGACACTCATGGGGTCACGACCGGTGCACGGGTCGTCCGCTCGCTGCTGAGCCCGATGGTTCGCTCGCTCCGGTCAGTCACCCCCGCGACGGTAGGTTCGCCCTGGGTAGTGGAGGTGAACACGAGGTGGCGGGCGGGTGGACCCGACCAGTGTGTGATCCTTTGGTTGATGACCGAGCCAACCGAACAGCCGAGCGCGCGGACCGAAACCCGCAAGCAGCGCGCCGCCCGCCGGGCCGGCGAGTTCCCGCCCGCCCCCGAGGCGCTGCCCCGTCCCGTGCTGGACAGCCACACCCACCTCGACATCACCGTCGGCGAGTACGGCGTACCCGGCGGACCCGCCGACGACCCGGTCGGCGCGGCGATCGGGGTGGCCGCCGGCGTCGGCGTGAACCGGCTCGTCCAGGTCGGCGTGGACGTCGAGTCGTCCCGCTGGGGCGCCGACGTCGCCGAGCGCTACGGCGCCGTGCTGGCCACCGTCGCGCTGCACCCGAACGAGGCACCCCGCCTGGCCGACCTGGACGAGGCGCTGCGCGAGATCGAGGCCCTCGCCGCCCGCGACCGGGTACGCGGCGTCGGCGAGACCGGGATGGACTTCTTCCGTACCGGGGACGAGGGGCGGGCCGCCCAGGAGGAGAGCTTCCGCGCGCACATCGCCATCGCCAAGCGGTACGGCAAGGCGCTGGTGATCCACGACCGGGACGCGCACGCCGATGTGCTGCGCATCCTCGACGACGAGGGCGCCCCCGACACGGTGGTGCTGCACTGCTTCTCCGGCGACGCCGACTTCGCCCGCGACTGCGTCCGCCGGGGCTACCTGCTCAGCTTCGCCGGCACGGTCACCTTCGGCAGCGCCGGGTCGCTACGCGAGGCCGCCGCGGTGACGCCGGTCGACCAGCTGCTGGTGGAGACCGACGCCCCGTACCTGACCCCGATGCCGCACCGGGGGCGGCCGAACGCGTCGTACCTGATCCCGCTCACCGTCCGGTCCCTGGCCGCGATCACCGGGGCTGACCTCGACGAGCTCTGTGCGGCGATCTCCGCGACCGGCGACCGGGTCTTCGGCCCGTGGTGACCGGAGGAGCCCTGGAGAAGGGTCCCCTCCGGTCAGGCCGGTGCGGGCGCATACGCTACGGGGCGTGACCGGTCTCCTCGGCCCGGCGGAGATCCGGGAGCTCGCCGCGCGTCTCGGCGTGACGCCGACCAAGAAACTCGGCCAGAACTTCGTGCACGACCCCAACACCGTCCGCCGGATCGTCACCACCGCCGGGCTCGCCCCCGACGACGTGGCGCTCGAGGTGGGGCCCGGGCTCGGCTCGCTCACCCTGGCCCTGCTCCCGGTCGCCGCGCACGTGCACGTCGTGGAGATCGACCCGGCGCTGGCCGCCGCGCTGCCGGAGACCGCCGCCCGGTTCGCCGGCCCGGACGCCGCCCGGCTCACCGTCCACCCCGCCGACGCGCTCCGGGTCACCGCCGCCGACCTCGGTGCGCCCGCCCCCACCGCGCTGGTGGCGAACCTGCCCTACAACGTCGCCGTGCCGGTGGTGCTGCACCTGCTCGCCGAACTGCCCAGCCTGCGGCATGGGCTGGTGATGGTGCAGAAGGAGGTCGCCGACCGGCTCGTCGCCGGTCCCGGCTCCAAGGTGTACGGCGTCCCGTCGGTCAAGCTCGCCTGGTACGCCCGGGCCCGAGCCGCCGGTAAGGTCCCGCCGAACGTGTTCTGGCCGGTGCCGAACGTCGACTCCGGGCTGGTCGCCTTCACCCGCCGGGAGCCGCCCCGCGCCGACGTCCGCCGGGAGGCGGTCTTCGCGGTGGTCGACGCGGCGTTCGCGCAGCGCCGCAAGACCCTGCGCGCCGCCCTTGCCGGGTGGGCCGGCGGCGCCGACCGGGCGGCCGCGACGCTCACCGCCGCCGGCGTCGACCCGGGCGCCCGTGGCGAGTCGCTGACCGTGGAGCAGTTCGCCGCCATCGCCGCGTCGGCCCCGACGGTCCCCGCCGCCGCCCAGTAGGCTGGGCGCCGTTGCCCGACCCCGCCGAGGAGTTGATCGTGGAGAAGCCGTTCGACATCCGCCTGCGCCCACGGGACATCGCCCTGTGACCGAGGCCTGGCGACCGGACGACGAGGACGAGCAGCGGCGCGGGGCCAGCGGGCCGGTGAAGGTCCGGGTGCCCGCAAAGATCAACCTGCACCTCGGGGTGGGGCCGCTGCGCCGGGACGGTTTCCACGAGCTGAACACCGTCTACCACGCGATCTCGATCTACGACGAGCTGACCGCCCGCCGCGGCGACACCCTCACCCTCACCATGGAGGGCGAGGGCGCCGGCGAGCTGGCCCTGGACGACTCCAACCTGGTGATCAGGGCCGCCCACGCCCTCGCCGGATACGCGGGCGTCCCGCCGCACGCGCGGCTGCACCTGCGTAAGCAGATCCCGCTCGCCGGCGGGCTGGCCGGCGGCAGCGCCGACGCCGCCGCCACCCTGGTCGCCTGCGACGCGCTCTGGGGCACCGGGCTGTCCCGCGACGAGCTGGCCGGCATCGCCGCCGACCTCGGCTCCGACGTGCCGTTCCTGATCCACGGCGGTACCGCGCTGGGCACCGGCCGGGGCGAGGCGGTCAGCCCGGTGCTGGCCCGCCCGACCTCATGGCACTGGGTGGTGGCGATCGCCGAGGGCGGCCTCTCCACCCCCGCCGCCTACCGGGAACTGGACCGGCTCCGCGACGCCGGCACCGCCGGGGCGCCGCTGGGCAGCACGGACGCGCTGCTCGCCGCGCTGCGCCAGCGCGACCCCCGGGTGCTCGCCGCCGCCCTCGGCAACGACCTCCAGGACGCCGCGCTCACCATGCGGCCCGCCCTCACCGAGACCCTCAAGGCCGGCGAGGCGGCCGGCGCGCTCGCCGGGATCGTCTCCGGTTCCGGGCCGACCTGTGTCTTCCTGGCCGCGGACGAGACCCACGCCGGGCGGATCGCGGCGGAGCTGTCCGCCGCCGGGGTCTGCCGGGAGGCCCGCGTCGCCCACGGCCCGGTGGCCGGCGCCCGCGTCGTCTGACCTGCCGGGGCCGCCCTGGCCCGCTCTGGCCTGGCCTGGCCCGGCCAGGCCTGACCGGTCGGGCAGGGAGCTGGCCCGGCCCGGCCTGGCCCCGCTGACCGGTCGAGCAAGATCGACTCGGCGTCGCCGATGTGGCGGTGTCACGGTGGCCCGGACACCGCCAGGTCGGCGACCTGGCGGAACAAACCGGGCGTCCGGGATCGTTGACCCTCACCGGGGCCGACGTCCGGCCCGCGTACCCTGAGGGGCCAGGCGTCCTTAGGTGCCCGCCGGCACCGGGACGCCTTGATCATGAAAGGTGGGATAGTGGCCAACATCGTCAACCTGGACCGGGTGTCCAAGGGGTACGGCGCTGCCGGGCCGCTGCTCACCGACGTCTCGCTCGGCCTCGACGACGCCGACCGGGTCGGCGTGGTCGGCCTCAACGGCGCCGGCAAGTCCACCCTGCTGCGGCTGCTCACCCGCACCGAGGAACCCGACGACGGCCGCGTCACCCACCGCCGCGACCTGCGCGTGTCCTGGCTGCCGCAGACCCTGAACCTCGCCCCCGAGGCCACCGTCCGCGACGTCGTCCTCGGCACCGCGTGGCTCGGCGAGAGCATGGGCGCCGAGCACGAGTGGGCCGGCGACGCCGGCGTGCGCGCCATCCTCGACGGCCTCGGCATGCCGCACCTCGGCCTCGACGCGCCCGTGGGCCCGATGTCCGGCGGCGAGCGCCGCCGCGTCGCGCTCGCCGCACTGCTGGTCCGCGACGCCGAACTGCTCATCCTCGACGAGCCCACCAACCACCTCGACGTCGGCGGCGTCGACTGGCTGGCCCGGCACCTGGTCACCCGCAAGGGCGCCCTCGTCGTGGTCACCCACGACCGGTGGTTCCTCGACGCCGTCTGCACCAGCACCTGGGAGGTCGCCGACCAGACCGTCCGGGCGTACGAGGGCGGCTTCGCCGCGTGGACCCTCGCCCGGGCCGAGCGGCAGCGGGTCGCCGCCGCCACCGAGGCCCGCCGGCAGAACCTGCTCCGCAAGGAGATCGCCTGGCTGCGCCGCGGCGCGCCCGCCCGGACCTCCAAGCCGAAGTTCCGCATCGAGGCGGCCAACGCGCTCATCGCCGACGTCCCGCCGCCGCGCGACAACACGTCGCTGCAACGGCTCGCCACCGCCCGGCTCGGCAAGCAGGTGTACGACCTGGACCAGGTCACCCTGCACGCCGGCCCGAAGGAGATCCTGCACGACGTCACCTGGCAGGTCGGCCCCGGCGACCGGGTCGCCATCCTCGGCCGCAACGGCGCCGGCAAGACGACCCTGCTGCGGATGCTGGCCGACGTCACCCGCCCCGACGGCGGGCGCCTCACCACCGGGCAGACCGTGCGACCCGCCTTCCTCTCCCAGGAACTCGCCGAACTCCCCGGCCACCTGCGCGTCCTCGAGGCCGTCGAGGAGGTGGCCCGGCGCGTCCAGCTCGGCGACCGGGAGATCAGCGCGGCCCAGCTCGCCGAGATCTTCGGCTTCGACGACCGCCGGCTCTGGACCCCGGTCAGCGACCTCTCCGGCGGCGAGCGCCGCCGGCTGCAGATGCTCCGCCTGCTCGCCGGGGAGCCCAACGTGCTCCTCCTCGACGAGCCCACCAACGACCTGGACACCGACACCCTCGCCGCCCTGGAGGACCTGCTCGACTCCTGGCCCGGCACGATCGTGGTGGCCAGCCACGACCGGTACCTGATCGAGCGGGTCGCCGACGTCGCGTACGGGATGTTCGGCGACGGCCGGCTCGTGCACCTGCCCGGCGGCGTCGACGAGTACCTGACCCGGGCCGCCGCGGGTGGCGGCCCGGCCCCCGCCGACCTCACCCCGGGCATGTCCGCACCGCCCCGCGAGGGCTTGTCGGCCGCCGAGGTACGCACCGCGAAGAAGGAACTCGCCAAGCTGGAGCGGCAGGTCGCCAAGCTGGAGCAGAAGGAGGCCGACCTGCTGGCCCAGCTCGCCGCGCACGCCACCGACTACGCCAAGGTCGCCGAGCTGGACGCCCAGCTGAAGGAGCTGCGGGCCGAGCGGGAACGCACCGAGGAGGCCTGGCTGACCCTCGCCGAGGAGCTGCCGGCCGGCTGACGCCGACACGGGGTGGGGGGTGTGCGGCGTCACAGCCCGGCGTACGGGACAATCGCAGGCGACCCCTCATCCAAACGGTCTTGGAGACGCTGAGATGGCCCACACCCCCGTCAACCACCCCGCGCGGCCGATCTACCGGGCGATCGGCGGGCTCGTTGGTCTGTACTTCGTCGTCTTCGGCGTCCTCGGCGTCATCGCCAGCGTCGGCAACGACTTCTTCGCCCAGGACGACACCACGGCCCTCGGGCAGGGCACCAACCTCGGCTTCTCGCTGGTCGCGATCGTCCTCGGCGCCCTGATCCTGCTCGGCACCGTGCTCGGCCGGAACCTCGACGTGATGATCAACCAGTGGCTGTCGTACGCCCTGATGGTCCTCGGCCTGGCCGAGCTGGCGTCCCTGCGGACCGACGCCAACATCTTCAACTTCAGCGTCGCCACCGTCATCGTGACGCTGGTCCTCGCCCTGGTGCTGCTGATGGTCGGCATGTACGGCAAGGTCGGCACCGACGAGGAGCGGGAAGCCTTCGAGAAGGCTCGTCTCGTGCTCTGATTTGCGCTCTGGTTTCCGCCGGAGCCCGACCCGCTCCGGGCGGTCACGCTTGATCCCTCCGCGGGTCGGGCTCCGGCGGAACCTCGATGGTCACCGCTGGTGCCGCCCCTGCTGCCCGGTGGTGAAAGATCTTTTGTTGGTGGCCCGGCTTCGGCCGGGCCTTCGGCGTTTGGGGGACAGGGTCGGACAGTGCGGGTGACAATAGCCGTGAATTGGTCACCTGGCTGGAGGGTCCCATGCCGCACTTCCCGGTGAACCATCCCGCGCGGCCGCTCTACCGGGTCCTCTCCGGGATCATCGGTCTCTACATCCTGGTCTTCGGCGTGTACGGCGTGTTCCTGACCGCCGGCGAGTCGCTCTTCGGCCGGGGCAGCCACTGGGCGCTCGGGCTCCGGACCAACCTCGCGTTCTCGATCGTCTCGGTGCTGTTCGGCGCCTTCCTGCTGATCGGCGCGTCTCGCCGCACCAACCTGGGCCACTACATGAACCTGACCGCCGGGGTGGTCTTCCTGGTCACCAGCATCGTGATGATGTCCGTACTGCAGACCACGGCGAACATCCTCAACTTCTCGATGTCGACCGTCATCGTGTCGATGCTGTTCGGGCTGATCCTGCTCGCCACCGGCCTCTACGACAAGGTCGGCCCGCCCGAGCACGCCGAGGATGAATTGCGGCGCCGCCGCCACTCGGTCGCCTAGCGCGGCGACGGGCCCGCCAGCTCACCCCGGCTTGCGGGACGTGATCAGACCGGGCTTCGCCTCCAGGTGGGACAGGCCGTTCCAGGCCAGGTTCACCAGGTGCGCCGCGACCGTCTCCTTACGCGGCTTGCGCACCTCCAACCACCAGCGCCCGGTCAACGCCACCATGCCGACCAGCGCCTGCGAGTACAGCTCCGCCAGCTTCGGGTCGTACCCCCGGCTGGAGAACTCCGCGCCCAGGATGTGCTCCACCTGGTGCGCCACATCGTTCATCACACTGCTGAAATTGCCCGTCGCCGACATCAACGGCGACTCCCGGACCAGCACCCGGAACCCGCTGGTCTCCTCCTCGATGTACGTCAGCAGCGTCAACGCCGCCTGCTCCAACAGCTCCCGCGGATGCCCTGCGGTCAACGCCGTGGTGATCCGGTCCAGCAGCGAGCGGACCTCCCGGTCCACCACCACCGCGTACAGCCCCTCCTTGCCGCCGAAGTGCTCGTAGACCACCGGCTTGGAGACCTTGGCCCGGGCGGCCACCTCCTCGATCGAGGTGGCATCGAAACCGCGCTCGGCGAAGATCTGCCGCGCGATCGAGATCAACTGCTCGCGGCGCTGCGCCGCGGACATCCGCACCCGCGACGACGACTTCGCCGGGACCGTCCGCCGCCGGGCCACACCGGCCTTGTCGCCGGGAACCTCGGTCATCTCGTCACCTCGCCGGCGCTCGGTGCCGCCCTGCCGGGGGAGCTGCGCGCTCATGTGGTCACCTCCCGGACCCGCAGCCTGGCGTCGCGGCCGCCGCGGATCCGGCCGCCGGGCAGGCCCGCCGGTCGGCGGCGCTGAAGGTCGGTCACCCGGCCATCCTGCCAGGCTGCCCCGCGCCCGACCGACCCGTTATCGCTCCCGCCCCGCCGACCGGGCCCGGATCCGCTCCGGCTCCACCAACTTCGCGGTGATCCGCTCCGGCTTCGGCCATCGCACCGCCCACACCGCACCCGCCTTCTCCAACAGCCAGATCGCCCGCGCCGACGGGTCGAGCTGGCCCCGCAGCACCCCGTGCCGCGCGCTGGTCGGGTCGGCGTGGTGCAGGTTGTGCCAGCTCTCCCCGAACGACAGCAGCGCCAGCGGCCAGAAGTTCGCCGCCCGATCGCCCTGCCGCACCGCGAACGGGCGCTCCCCGTAGACGTGGCAGACCGAGTTGATCGCCCAGGTGACGTGGTGCAGCAGCGCGATCCGGACCAGCCCGCCCCAGAAGAGCGCGGTCAGGGCGCCCTGCCACGACCAGGTGAGCAGCCCGCCCATCGCGGCCGGTCCGAGCAGCGAGACCGCCACCAGCACGGGGAACAGCCGGTCGACGCGGCGGGTGGCCGGATCGGCGAGCAGGTCCGGGGCGAACCGCTCCCGGTTGGACAGTTCCCGGTTGAACAGCCAGCCGACGTGCGCGTGGAACAGCCCGCGGGTCAGCCCGCCGACGCTCTCCCCGAATCGCCACGGCGAGTGCGGGTCGCCCTCCAGGTCGGAGAAGGCGTGGTGCCGGCGGTGGTCGGCCACCCACTGGATGACCTCGCCCTGCACGGCGAACGAGCCCGCCACCGCGAGCACCACCCGCAGCCACGGTTTCGCCTTGAACGAGCCGTGGGTGAAGTAACGGTGGTAGCCGACGGTGACGCCGAGCCCGGACAGCATGTACCAGAAGGTGGCCACCAGCACATCGCTCCAGCCCAGCCAACCGCCCCAGGCGATCGGTACGGCGGCGAGCAGGGCCAGGAACGGTACGACCACGAAAGCCCAGAGGGCGACCAGGATGCCCCGGGACTGGTGGCCCTCGGTCAGCGGCTTCGGTCCGGTGTTCGGGCCGGTCAGGGCGGTCGACATGGCACCTCCCAGCGGGACGGGTTACGCCTACGTCACCGTAACCAGCGGCGGCCTAGATCGCAGCGGACAGTCTCGGATGTGAATGGACCTCCTTGTCGTACGCGCGTTCTAACCTGCGACCGTGACCGATCCGCTTGCCGAGGAGGCGCGCCGCCTACGCGTCGAGGAGCAGCTCTCCGTCCGTGCGATATGCGCCCGGCTGGGCATCGGCCGCGACCGGGCGTACTCACTGCTGCGCGGCGTGCCGCCGCCCGACTGGACCCGGCGCCCCAACGCCAAGGACGCGCTGCGGGCCGAAGCGGTGCGGCTGCGCGCCGACGGGCGATCGGTCAACGAGATCGCGCACCAGCTCGGCGTGGCGAAGTCGACCGCGTACCAGTGGGTGAAGCACCTGCCGTTGGATCCGGACGACGCGGCGGCGGAGCGGCGCCGGGCCCGCTCGAAGCTGATGACCGACGCCCGGTGGTCGGCGCATCGCGAGGCGCGGGACGCCGCGCAGGCCGCCGAGCAGGCTCGCGGGGCGGCGGCGGTCGGGGCGCTGGACGAGCGAGACCTGTTGCTGCTTGGCGCGGCCATTTACTGGTGTGAGGGCACCAAGTCGAAACCCTGGCGGCGGGACGACCACCTTCAGTTCATCAACAGCGACCCCGGGATCCTTTCGCTCTTCCTGCGCTTTCTGGCGGCGTGCGGAATCGATCGGGAAGTGCCCACGTACCGGCTGAGCATCCACGAATCGGCCGACGCCGAGTCGGCGACCCGATGGTGGGTGGAGAGACTCGGGCTACCTGCCGACCGCGTCAAGCGTGCGACTGTCAAACGGCACCGGATCGCCACGTTACGGCGGAACACGGGTGACGGCTATCACGGCTGTCTGGTGATCAACGTGCCGGGCAGTCGCGAGCTCTACTGGCGGATCGAAGGACTGGTTGCCGAAATCTTCGCCGCCACGGAGCCTGCACCAGAACGAGTCGACGATTGACTGAGAGGGTCCTCTGCCATGTGCCAGTTTCGTCGGACGGCTGTTCTAGCCTGCCGAATATGACCGACTCCCTGGCCGCAGAGGTCCGTCGTCTCCGCGCGGTGGAGCAACTGTCGGTCGGTCAGATCTGCTCACGTCTAGGCCTCGGTCGGGTCCGAGTGCAGGCGATGTTGCGGGACGTTCCGGCACCCGCATCCGTCCGACGTCGAAACGCCAAGGACGACCTGCATGCGAAGGCGCTGCAGCTGCGAGCCGACGGTCACACGGTCAACGAGATCGCCGAGCGGCTGACGGTCGCCAAGTCGACCGCCTACCAGTGGGTCAAGCATCTTCCGCTCGACTCATCGTCGAAGGTTGCCGATCAGCGGCAACGGGCCGCTGACGCGCGTCGAATGCTGAGCCGTGCGCGTCGGCGAGAACAGCGCGAGGACGCGGAACGCGAAGCGCGCGACCTGGCGGCCGAGTGGGCCGGCGCGCCGGACCTGCGGGAAACACTCCTGATCGGCGCGGTGCTCTACTTGAGTGAGGGCACCAAGAGCAAGCCGGACAATCCTCGTTATGACCTCACCTTTACGAACAGCGACCCTCGGCTGGTGGAACTGTTCATCAGGTTCGTCGAGGCCATGGGCAGGTCTCGGGAGGATCTCCGGTATCGCGTGAGCATTCATGAGAACGCGGACGCCGAGGCTGTTGGGCGGTGGTGGGCTGCAAAACTCGGGGTCGGACTGGACTGCTTCCAGCGTCCGACGCTGAAGCGACACAATCCGACAACGTCGCGGACCAACGTCGGTGAGAACTACCGCGGCTGCCTGGTGGTGCGGGTGCCGAGGTCTCGGGAGCTGTATCTCTGGATAGCAGGTGCGGTGGAGGGCCTCGCGGCAGGTCTGCCCGGTGCGAGCAACCTCGGACTGGACGCCAGCGCTAAGCTGTGAACGACCCTTCGGCCGTGGTGTAATTGGCAACACCCGGGTCTTTGGTACCCGTGTTTCAGGTTCGAACCCTGGCGGCCGAGCAAGTTTGGTTGCCGATGCCCCTTGTCGGGGTATTCGGCGGCTTCCACCGCGATCTGGTTAGCATGGCCGCGAGACTGTCGCCGTCCCGACGGGAGCCACGTCGTGTCCCAGCCCCACCTCCGCACCGTTGTCGTGCTCGCCGCCGGTGAGGGCAAGCGGATGAAGTCGGCCCTGCCCAAGGTGCTGCACCCGCTGCTCGGCCGTACCCTCCTCGGCCACGTGCTGGCCGCGGCCGCGCCGCTGCGCGCCGACCGCACGGTGGTGGTGGTCGGGCACGGTGCCGACCAGGTCCGGGCGCACCTGGCCGAGTTCGCCCCGGAGGCCACCCCGGTGCTCCAGGAGCGGCAGCTCGGCACCGGGCACGCGGTACGCATCGCGCTGGACGCCGTGCCCGAGGTCACCGGCACGGTCGTGGTGATCAACGGCGACGTGCCGCTGCTGCGGCCGGAGACCGTGGCGGCCCTGGTCGAGGCGCACGAGAGCGCCGGCGCGGCGGCGACCGTGCTGGCCGCCGAGGTGCCCGACCCGACCGGCCTGGGCCGGATCGTGCGGGACGCCGAGGGCCGGCTGGAGCAGATCGTCGAGGAGCGTGACGCCACCCCGGAGCAGCGCGGGCTGCGGGAGATCAACGCCGGCATCTACGCGTTCGACGTGGCGCGGCTGCGGGAGGCGCTGGGCAAGCTCTCCACCGACAACGAGCAGGGCGAGGAGTACCTGACCGACGTCTTCGGGCTGCTGCGGGACGCGGGCGAGCCGGTGGCGGTGCACTGCGCCCCCGACCACGTGGAGACGTTGGGCTGCAACGACCGGGTCGAGTTGGCCGCGCTGCGCCGGCTGCTGCGGGACCGGGTGAACGAGGGCTGGATGCGCACCGGGGTGAGCATCCTCGACCCGCACACCACCTGGATCGACGTGACGGTGACCGTGGAGCGGGACGCGGTGATCGACCAGAACACCCAGCTCCAGGGCGCGACGGTGGTCGAGGCGGGCGCGCTGGTCGGCCCGGACACGACGCTGGTCGACACCACGGTCGGCGCGGGCGCCAGCGTGGTGCGCAGCCACGCGGTGGGCGCGGAGGTTGGTCCGCAGGCCAGCGTCGGGCCGTACGCGTACCTGCGGCCGGAGTCGCGGCTGGCCCGCAAGGCGAAGGTCGGCACGTTCGTGGAGACCAAGAAGGTGACGATCGGCGAGGGCTCGAAGGTGCCCCACCTGTCGTACGTGGGGGACGCGACGATCGGCGAGCACAGCAACATCGGCGCCGCGACGGTCTTCGTCAACTACGACGGGGTGCGCAAGCACCACACGACGATCGGTAACCACGCGCGGACCGGGGCGGACAACATGTTCGTGGCGCCGGTGCGGGTGGGCGACGGCGCGTACACGGCGGCGGGTTCGGTGGTCGTCTCGGACGTGCCGCCGGGTGCGATGGCGGTGGCCCGGGGTCAGCAGCGCAACGTGGAGGGCTGGGTGCTGCGCAAGCGCGCTGGTACGCCGGCCGCGGAGGCGGCGCAGCGGGCCCGCGAGGGTGCGTCGGACGAGGCCTCGGCCGCAAGGGAAGGTGAGCGAATCCACGAGCGGCCGGAGACCATGGGAGGACCGGTTAACGCGGGGGATACTGCAACCGAATAGTCCCCGGCTCCACCGCCGCCGGGAACCACCGACAAACGGGAGCAGACGGGCCCATGGGCAGCATCGTCGCCGAAAACCGCAAGAGCCTGATGCTCTTCTCCGGACGTGGCTTTCCGGAGTTGGCCAAGGAGATCGGTGAGGTGCTCGGCGTCGCGCCGACGCCCACCGACTCGTACGAGTTCGCCAACGGTGAGCTCTTCGTTCGCTACAAGGACTCGGTGCGCGGTTCGGACGCCTTCGTGGTGCAGTCCGTGACGCACGGGGTCAACACCTGGGTCATGGAGACCCTGATCATGGTGGACGCGCTGAAGCGTGGTTCGGCCAAGCGGATCACGGTGGTGCTGCCGTACTACCCGTATTCGCGGCAGGACAAGAAGCACCGGGGGCGGGAGCCGATCTCGGCGCGGCTGGTGGCCGACCTGCTGAAGACGGCGGGCGCGAACCGGATCCTGACGGTCGACCTGCACACCGCGCAGATCCAGGGCTTCTTCGACGGCCCGGTGGACCACCTGTTCGCGATGGACGTGCTGGCCGAGTACGTGGAGCACCGGTACGCGGGCCGCCCGATGACGGTGGTGGCGCCGGATTCGGGCCGGGTGCGGGTGGCCGAGCGGTGGACGGACCGGCTGGGTGGCTGCCCGCTGGCCTTCATCCACAAGACGCGGGATCCGCTGAAGCCGAACCAGGTGGTGGCGAACCGGGTGGTGGGTGAGGTCGAGGGTCGGGTCTGCCTGGTCGTCGACGACATGATCGACACGGGTGGCACGATCACCAAGGCTGCCGACATCCTGAAGGAGTCTGGCGCGGCGGAGATCGTGGTCGCCTCGACCCACGCGCTGCTGTCGGATCCGGCGACCGAGCGGCTGAAGAACAGCCCGATCACCGAGGTCGTGGTGACCAACACGCTGCCGCTGCCGCCGGAGAAGCAGCTCGACAAGATCACCGTACTGTCGATCGCGCCGCTGCTGGCCCGGGCGATCCGGGAGGTCTTCGACGACGGGTCGGTGACCACCCTCTTCGGTGGTCTGAGCTGACGTTTCGCCGCCGCCCGGCGGTCGTCGTGGGCGGCCGTCGGCGGTGTGCCGGTTGTCCTGCGGGCCCGTCCCGGCGGTGATATGGGGACTGCCGGAAAGCTGGGAATCGGCTCGGGTAGACTGGTGCGGTTGCCACGGCGAGGGTGCCCGGCGGGCCGCTGAAAAGCACCGCACGGAGGCGCCGTCATCGACGCGGTGCTCCGGGCAGTCGTTCATGACGCATGAGCCCCAGCGAGCCCCTCGCCCCAGCACCGCCAGTCGACAAGCCGCCGCAGCGAAAGCATCAGGAGTTTCCCCGTGTCCGAGGTAAAGATCAGCGCCGAGCCCCGTACCGAGTTCGGCA
Organism: Micromonospora sp. RTBAU3-60; assembly: GCF_054963695.1. Taxonomy (NCBI): domain Bacteria; kingdom Bacillati; phylum Actinomycetota; class Actinomycetes; order Micromonosporales; family Micromonosporaceae; genus Micromonospora; species Micromonospora sp. RTBAU3-60. The sequence goes on from NZ_JBUEGB010000012.1 coordinate 31,035, forward strand.
AGGGTGGTGCCCGTCGTACCCGCCGGGCCGGCAAGGTGCCCGCCGTGCTGTACGGCCACGGCGAGAAGCCGAAGCACATCGCGCTTCCGGCGCGTGAGTTCGCCGCCGCGATCCGCAAGGGTGGTGCGAACCAGCTCTTCGCGATCGAGGTCAGCGACGGCACCCAGGTGCTGGCGCTGCCGAAGGCGATCCAGCGTGACCCGATCAAGGACACCTTCGAGCACGTCGACCTGCTGCTGGTCCGTCGCGGTGAGAAGGTCACCGTGGAGGTGCCGGTCGAGCTGACCGGTGAGGCCGCCGCGGAGACCCTGATCGTGCACGACCACGACACCCTGTCGGTGACCGCCGACGCCACCCGGGTGCCGGACCACCTGGAGGCCTCGATCGAGGGTGCCGTGCCGGGTGTCCAGGTGACCGCCGCCGACGTCAAGCTGCCGGCCGGTGTCGAGCTGGCCGCCGACCCGGAGCTGCCGGTCGCCACGGTGACCGCCGCCCCGACCGCCGAGCAGCTCGAGGCCACCCTGCCCGAGGTCGAGGAGGCCGAGGAGGAGGCGGAGGCCGAGGTCGGCGAGGAGACCGCCGAGGCTGCGGAGGGTGTTCCGGCCGAGGGCGAGCCGGCTGCCGAGGAGAAGACCGAGGCCTGATCGGTCCGCAGGCTGTGCGACAGGCGTCCCCGGTTTCCGGGGGCGCCTGTCGGCGTATCGGGGTGGCCGGCGGGTGGTGGCTGGCGGGCGACGGCTCCGGGTCGTGGCGGCGGACGCGCCGGGCTGGCGTTCGGTGGGAGAGCGGAAGGGACGTGGCGTGACGGACGAGGCGGGGCCGTGGCTGGTGGTCGGCCTGGGCAACCCCGGTCGGGAGTACGCGGGCAACCGGCACAACGTCGGCTTCATGGTGGCGGAGCTGCTGGCCGGCCGGGTGGGCGCGAAGTTCGGCCGGCACAAGCGGGCGGTGGCGGAGGTCGCCGAGGGGCGGCTGGGGTTCGGCGGTCCGAAGCTGGTGCTGCTGAAGCCGCTGACGTACATGAATCTCTCCGGTGGTCCGGTGGCCGCGCTGGCGCAGTTCCACAAGATCCCGCCTGGGCGGGTGATCGCGGTGCACGACGAGCTGGACATCCCGTACGGGCAGGTGCGGGTGAAGTGCGGCGGTGGCGAGGGCGGGCACAACGGCCTGCGGTCGATGTCGAAGTCGCTGGGCACGAAGGACTACGTCCGGGTGCGGTTCGGCATCGGCCGGCCGCCGGGGCGGCAGGATCCCGCCGACTTCGTGCTCGCGGACTTCTCCTCGGTCGAGCGCAAGGAGCTGGAGTTCCTGGTGGACCGGGCGGCGGACGTGGTGGAGTCGGTGGTGACCCGCGGGGTGGAGCCGACGCAGAACCTCTACCACGGCACCTGAGTGCCGGGCGGGGCGTGCCGGGTCCGGCTGACCGGGGCCGGTAGTCTGCGCCTTTCTGACGTGGCGGATGCCTGCGACGGGAGCGGGAGAAGATGACTAGTCCTCCGATGATCGATGGTGCCTTCGCGCGGTGGTTGGCGGCGCGTGCCGGGCAGGCGCTGATGAACCTGCGCGCGGAGATGGGCTTCGCCGATCCGGGGGCGTTGAAGTCGGCCGGGGACAAGGTCTCGCACGACCTGATCCGTACCGAGTTGGCGAAGTGGCGCGCGGGCGATGCGGTGCTGTCGGAGGAGGACGAGGGTTCGCGGCTGGCCTGGACGGCGGAGGTGAGTTCCGAGGCGGTGTCCCGGCTGAACGCGGACCGGGTGTGGATCATCGACCCGCTGGACGGCACCCGCGAGTTCTCGGAGGACGGCCGGTCGGACTGGGCGGTGCACGTGGCGCTCTGGGCGCGTAACGCGCCGACGTCGCACGGTCTGGTGGCGGGCGCGGTGGGGTTGCCGGCGCAGCATCGGGTGCTGGCCACGGACTACCCGCCGGCGTACCCGCCGATGACGTTGGAGGCGGCGACAGCGGGCGGCGGACGGACCATCCGGTTGGCGGCGAGTCGTAGCCGTCCGCCGGTTTTTCTGACCGATCTGGCAGAGGACATCGGCGCTCATCTCGTGCCGATGGGCTCCGCGGGGGCGAAGATCGCCGCTGTGGTCACCGGTGAGGTCGACGCGTACATCCATGCCGGCGGCCAGTACGAATGGGATTCGGCCGCTCCGGTCGCTGTGGCGACGGCCACCGGGCTGCACGCTTCCCGGATCGACGGTTCTGCGCTGAAATACAACGAGGCCGACCCGCGCCTGCCCGACCTGCTGGTCTGCCGCAAGGACCTCGCCAGCCGGTTGCTTGCAGCGTTGCAGAGGCATTCCGGGTAGCCTGAGCGTTCTTCTTCACGAGTCCGACCGGAAAGGTCTGGAATCCCGATGTGCGGATCCGAGCGAATCGAGTTCGTGTCATGACGGCCCCCGCCGCGTACCAGGTCTCCCACCTCGACGCGCTGGAAGCGGAGAGCATCTTCGTGATGCGTGAGGTCGTCGCCGAGATGGAGCGCCCGGTGCTCCTCTTCTCCGGCGGCAAGGATTCGATCGTGATGCTCCGGCTGGCCCAGAAGGCGTTCGCCCCGGCCAACATCCCGTTCCCGGTGATGCACGTGGACACCGGGCACAACTTCCCCGAGGTCCTGGAATACCGGGACCAGCGGGTCGCCGAGCTGGGTCTGCAGCTGATCGTGGCCAGCGTGCCCGAGGCTCTGGCCAAGGGCCTGGTCCGCGAGTCGGCGGACGGGATGCGCAACCGGATCCAGACGCCGGTGCTGCTCGACGCGGTGGAGAAGCACCGCTTCGACGCGCTCTTCGGCGGTGCCCGCCGGGACGAGGAGAAGGCGCGGGCGAAGGAGCGGGTGTTCAGCTTCCGCGACGAGTTCGGCCAGTGGGACCCGAAGAACCAGCGTCCGGAGCTGTGGGCGCTCTACAACGGCCGCCACCACCCGGGCGAGTCGATCCGGGTGTTCCCGCTGTCCAACTGGACCGAGCTGGACGTCTGGCACTACATCGCCCGGGAGCGGATCCCGCTGCCGTCGATCTACTACGCGCACGAGCGTGAGGTGATCGAGCGGGACGGCATGCTCTACGCGGTCAACGAGTTCTTCCGGGCGCGCGCCGGGGAGGTGTCGTTCAAGGCCCGAGTGCGCTACCGGACCGTGGGCGACGCCTCCTGCACCGCGGCGGTCCGCTCCGACGCGGACACGGTGGAGAAGGTGATCGAGGAGGTGGCCGCCACCCGGATCACCGAGCGCGGCGCGACCCGCGGCGACGACCGGGTCAGCGAGGCCGCCATGGAGGACCGCAAGCGGGAGGGCTACTTCTGATGAGCGCAGAGACGCTGGCACCGGACGCGACGGACGCCCAGGCTGCCGCCGGGGCCGGGCCGGAGGCCCGGCAGATGGACCTGCTGCGGTTTGCCACCGCGGGCAGTGTCGACGACGGCAAGTCGACCCTGATCGGCCGGCTGCTGTACGACACGAAGTCGCTCTTCACCGACCAGCTCGCCGCGGTCGAGGCGGTCAGCGCGGCCCGGGGCGACGAATACACCAACCTGGCGTTGCTCACCGACGGCCTGCGGGCCGAGCGGGAGCAGGGCATCACCATCGACGTGGCGTACCGCTACTTCGCCACGCCGCGGCGAAAGTTCATCATCGCCGACACTCCGGGGCACATCCAGTACACCCGGAACATGGTCACCGGCGCCTCCACGGCCGACCTGGCGCTGATCCTGGTGGACGCGCGCAAGGGCCTGGTGGAGCAGTCCCGCCGGCACGCGTTCCTCTGCTCGCTGCTGCGGGTGCCGCACCTGGTCCTCTGCGTCAACAAGATGGACCTGGTCGACTGGTCGCAGGAGGTGTTCGAGCGGATCGCCGACGAGTTCACCGCGTTCGCCGCGAAGCTCGATGTGCCGGACCTGACCGTGGTGCCGATCTCCGCGCTCAAGGGCGACAACATCGTCGCCCGCTCGGAGAACATGCCCTGGTACGAGGGCCCGTCGTTGCTGCACCACCTGGAGCGGGTGCACATCGCCTCCGACCGCAACCTGGTCGACGTGCGCTTCCCGGTGCAGTACGTGATCCGGCCGCAGTCCACCACCGTCACCGACTACCGCGGCTACGCCGGCCAGGTGGCCTCCGGCGTGCTGAAGGCCGGCGACGAGGTGATGGTGCTGCCGTCCGGCTTCACCAGCCGGATCGCGTCGGTGGAGACGGCCGACGGCCCGGTGGACGAGGCGTTCCCGCCGATGTCGGTGACGGTCCGGCTGACGGACGAGATCGACATCTCGCGCGGCGACATGATCTGCCGACCGAACAACGCCCCCACCGTCGCGCAGGACATCGAGGCGATGGTCTGCTGGATGGACGAGACCCGCCCGCTCCAGGTCGGCGGCAAGTACGCCATCAAGCACACCACCCGCTCCGCGCGGGCGATCGTGCGCGGCCTGCACTACCGGCTGGACATCAACTCGCTGCACCGGGATGAGACGGCCGGCGAGCTGAAGCTCAACGAGATCGGCCGGGTGCGGCTGCGCACCACCATCCCGCTGCTCGCCGACGAGTACCGCCGCAACCGCACCACCGGCGGCTTCGTCATCATCGACGAGGCCACCAACCGCACCGTCGGCGCCGGCATGATCGTCGAGACGGGCTGACCCTGCCCGCGCTCGGAGAAGGCCCGCGTCGCTGTCCGGCGCGGGCCTTCGCGCACCTGGCGGCAGCGAGGTCGCGGGCCTCTGCATCTGGCGGCAGCGAGGTCGCGCTCGAACAGGGAAGTAGTGGCCTCCCGCGAATTAGGAGACCACTACTTCCAGGATCGAGCACGATCTTGGCGCGGGGCGCGGGGCGCGGGGCGCGGGGCGCGGGGCGGTCAGGAGCCGGTCGCCGTACGGCGGGCGGTGAGGCGGGCCCAGGCGGTGTAGCCGAGGCGGTGGACCGCCATGCCGCCCCGGCGGCGCAGCTGTCGCCACAGTCGGAACGCCAGCACCGGGGCCACCGGAAGCAGCAGCAGCGCCGCCACCCCGGCCGCCGGGCTGTCCGCCGTCGGGGCCAGGCCGCCGAGCACCAGGGAAGCGAGCGCCGCCAGGACGAGCAGCAGGCCGGGTACGGCCGCCGCGGCGCGCGCCCACCGCCGCAGCTGCCGGCGTACCGGGTCCGGCTGCCGTCGCCAGGCGTACCCGGTCGCGCCGGCGAGGCCCACCAGGACCACTCCGGCCGCCACCGGTCGTACGCCGCCGGGCGCGGGGTCGACGAGCGCGAACACCGACCAGTACGCGAGGGCGGCGAGTGCCGTGACGTCGAACAGCCGCCAGCCCAGCGCGAGGGAGGCCACCTCGTGGGCGGTCACGTTCCAGGCGGCGCGCGGGTTCGCGGCGAGGGCGTCGCCGAAGCCGCGGGCCGCGGCGCTGGTCCGGTCCTGCCCGGCGTCGAACCTCGCCAGCTCCCGCAGCGCCGGCTCGTACGCCGGGTCGACGGCGAGCGCCCGGCCGCACGCCTCCCGCGCCGCGCGGAGCCGGCCCATCCGGGCGTGCAGGCGGGCGTCGAGCACGTGCAGTTGGGGGTTGTCGGGGGCGAGTTCCAGGGCGGTGTCGGCGTGCCGCCGGGCGGCCAGCACCCGGTTGGGGTTGCCCATCCGGAGCAGGGACTCCGCCAGGAGGCCGTGGTGTTCCCAGGAGCGGGGCGCCAACTCCAGGGCGTGCTGGGCGGCGGCTGCGGCGAACCCGGGTTCGTCGGCGGCGAGGAAGATGCGGGCCTTCTCCGCGTACAGGTGCTGTGGCGCCTTGCTCAGCCCGAGCGCCCGGTCCACCAGCCGGTTCGCCTCGGCGAGCTGGCCCAGCTCGCGGTGGCAGCGGGCCAGTTGCAGCAGCAGCCCGACGTGTTCCGGCTGCCCGGCCAGCGCCTCGCGCAGCAACTGCGCCGCCTCGGCGTGCCGGCCGATCTGGCTCAGTGCCTGGGCCCGTTCCTGGACGGCGAATCCCGTGTCGGTCACGGGTTCACCTCGGTTCGCGACTGCGGGGCTCGCAGGACCGGCTCACTCCTCGCACTCACAGGTTCACCTCGGTTCGCGACTGCGGGGCTCGCGAACTCCTCGCGCTCACGCTGCCTCCGGTTCTCCGCGCGGCCACCCACCCTACCGATCGTCCCGAGAGGACGGCCGGCCGACGGGGTTCAGTCGAGGCGGGCCGCGCCGCCGGCCGGGAGGACGGTCAGGGTGCCGGGGGCGGCGAAGCCGCGTTCGGCGTACGCGGCGGTGACGGCGTCGGCGACCGCCTGAGCGCGGTCGGCGTCGACCAGGGCGAGCACGCAGCCGCCGAAGCCGCCGCCGGTCATCCGGGCGCCGTACGCCCCGGCCGCCAGGGCGGCGTCGACTGCGGTGTCGACCTCCGGCACGGTGATCTCGAAGTCGTCCCGCATCGAGGCGTGCGAGGCGGTGAGCAGGGGGCCGATGTCGCCCACCCGGCCGGCGCGCAGCAGCGCGACGGTGTCGAGCACCCGCCGGTCCTCGGTGACCACGTGCCGGACCCGACGCCGGGTCTCGTCGTCGGGCAGCTTCGCCAGCGCCGCGTCGAGGTCGGCGACGTCCACGTCCCGCAGCGCCGGCACGCCGAGCGTCTCGGCGGCCTGCTCGCACGACTTCCGCCGGGCCGCGTACTCCCCGTCGGCGTGCCGGTGCGGGGCTCGGCTGTCCACCACCAGCATGGCCAGCCTGGCCGCCTGCAGGTCGAACGGGATCTGCTGGACGTCCTCGGTGCGGCAGTCCAGGAACAGGGCGTGCCCGGCCCGGCCGCGGATCACGGCGGACTGGTCCATGATCCCGGTGGGCGCCCCGACGTAGTCGTTCTCGGCCCGCTGGGCGAGCCGCGGCCACCGGTCGGCGGGCAGGTCCAGCCGGCCCAGCTCGACCAGAGCGGCCAGCACCGCCGCCTCGACGGCCGCCGACGAGGAGAGCCCGGAGCCGACCGGCACGTCGGAGGCGACGGCGAGCCGGGCCCCCGGCACCCGGTGGCCGGCGGCCCGCAGGGCCCAGACCACCCCGGCCACGTAGGCCGCCCAGCCGGTGACCCGGCCGGGCTGGTCGGCCTCGGCCGGGCCGAACTCGACCGGGTCGGCGTCCAGCTCCGACCAGACCGTCCAGCGTTCGTCGTCCCGCGGTGCCGCGGCGACCACGGTACGCAGCGGCAGCGCGAACGGGAGCACGAAGCCCTCGTTGTAGTCGGTGTGCTCGCCGATCAGGTTGACCCGACCGGGTGCCGCCCACCGGCCGGCCGGCTCCCCGCCGTACCGGTGGCGGAAGCCGGCGGTGGCGCGGGCGGCGACGTCGGTCGGCGGCGCGGTGGGGGTGGTGGTCACCGCTGCCCCAGGACGTGCGCCCGGTAGAAGGCCCAGGCGTCGCCGACCATGTCGTGCAGGGTGGGCTTCTGCGGCACCCAGCCCAGCTCCTCGCGGGCCAGTGCGGAGGAGGCGACCAGTTCGGCCGGGTCGCCCTCGCGGCGGGGCGCCACCTCGACCGGTACGGGGTGGCCGGTGACCTCGCGGACCACCTCGATCACCTGGCGGTTGGTGAAGCCGTTGCCGTTGCCGAGGTTGTAGATCAGGTGCTGGCCGGGAACGGCGGCGGTCAGGGCCAGCAGGTGCGCCCGGGCCAGGTCCTCGACGTGGATGTAGTCGCGGATGCAGGTGCCGTCGACGGTGGGGTAGTCGTCGCCGAAGAGTTGGAGCTTCTCGCGCCGGCCGGCCGCCACGTCGAGGGCGAGCGGGATGAGGTGGGTCTCCGGGTCGTGCCGTTCGCCGATGGCCTGCCCGTCGTGCAGGTACGCCCCGGCGACGTTGAAGTAGCGCAGCGAGACCGCGGCCAGGTTGTGCGCGATCGCCTCGGAGGTGAGCGCCATGTCGACGGCCAGCTTGGTCGCCCCGTACGTGTTGGTGGGCGCCTTGACGGCGGTCTCCGGGATGGGCACCTCGGTCGGGTTGCCGTAGACCGCGGCGGTGGAGGAGAAGACCAGCCGGGGCACCCGGGCGGCGCGTGCCGCGTCGAGCAGGGCGAACGAGCCGACGGTGTTGTTCTGCCAGTAGAGCTCCGGCTTGACCATCGACTCGCCGGCGGCGATGAGCGCGGCGAAGTGCAGCACGCCGTCGAAGCCGGCGTCGGGGGTGAGCACCCGGGCGGCCTCGTGGACCGGCAGGTCGACGTGGGTCGCCTCGGGGGCGAGGGCGGCCCGGTGGCCGGTGCGCAGGTCGTCCAGGACGGTGACCTCGTGGCCGTGGTCGAGCAGCATCCGGGTCACCACGCTGCCGATGTAGCCGGCGCCGCCGGTGACGAGCAGTTTCACGTCGGGTCCTCCTGCCTGGCCGCGTCCCGCCGCGGCCGTCCGTGATCACCCTAAGGCCGCCGACTGTGCCGCGGCTGCGCATGACCACCCGTCATTCCATCACTATCCGCCATGATTGAACAGATCCGAACATCGCCCGGAGGGCCCGGCGTGCGCTGTCTACCATCCATCTCATGCGGGAGGCAGGCGGCCGCGGGCTCCGGCGACGACCTCCGGGGCGACCGCGACCAGAGCCCGGCCCCCTCGCGCGGACCGTGGCCCGGCTCGTGGTCCGCGCCGCCGACGGCGCCACCCGCCTGGTCACCGACCTGCTTGGGGCCAGCCCGACGGCCGGCCGCGAGCGGATCAGCGAGGCCGAACTGCGCGACCTGGTCGCCGCCAACACGGTGCTCGACCCGGACGAGCGGCGGATCATCGACGAGGTGCTGGTGGCCGGTGCGCGCCTGGTCCGCGAGGTGATGGTGCCCCGCACCGAGGTGGTGTTCCTGTCCGCCGGGCTCACCGTCGCCGAGGCGGAGCGGCTGGTCCGGGTCGAGACGCACACCCGCTATCCGGTGGTCGACGGCACGCACGACGACGTGGTCGGCTTCGTGCACCTGCGGGACGTGCTGCTCCGCCCCGAGCGCGAGCGCTGCGGCACGGTGGGTGAGCTGACCCGTGAGGTGAAGCGGCTGCCGGGCAGCAAGCGGGTGCTGGCCGCGCTCACCGAGATGCGCCGCGAGGGGCACCACCTGGCCGTGGTGGTCGACGAGTACGGCGGCACCGCCGGCATCGTCACCTGCGAGGACCTGGTCGAGGAACTGGTCGGGGAGATCCACGACGAGTACGACGGCCCGCCCGACCCGGCCCACGCCGGTCTGCCCGCCGTGGTCGACGGGCGGCTCAACCTGGCCGACTTCGCCGAACGCACCGGGGTGCCGCTGCCCGCCGGGCCGTACGAGACGGTCGGCGGGTTCGTGATGGCCGCCCTGGGCCGGCTCCCGGTGGCCGGGGACGAGGTGCCGGTGGCCGCGGCCGTGGACGATCCGGGCGGGCCCGACCCGGACGACCCGCCGGGCGGCTGGCTGCTGCGGGTGCTCGCCCTGGACGGGCGGCGGGTGTCCCGGCTCGCGGTCTCCGCCGCGCGGCTGCCCGAGCAGCGGCGCGAGGTCACGGCCCCGGTCACGGCCGCCGAACACCGACCCGCCGGCCCGTCATGACGTACCCCCGGCCTTGCTGACAGAATTGCCGGCATGTCCGACGTACCCGCCCGCCCCCGCGTCTTCTCCGGCATCCAGCCGACGGCCGACTCGTTCCACCTCGGCAACTATCTGGGCGCGGTACGCCACTGGGTCGCCCTGCAGGACAGCCACGACGCCTTCTACTGCGTGGTCGACCTGCACGCGATCACCGCCGGGCACGACCCGAAGGTGCTCAAGCAGCGTTCCCGCATCGCCGCCGCGCAGCTCCTCGCCGTCGGCATCGACCCGGAGCGCAGCACCCTGTTCGTCCAGTCGCAGGTGCCCGAGCACGCCCAGCTGGCCTGGGTGCTCGGCTGCATCACCGGCTTCGGCGAGGCCAGCCGGATGACCCAGTTCAAGGACAAGGCGCAGAAGCAGGGCAGTGAGCGGGCCAGCGTCGGCCTCTTCACGTACCCGATCCTGATGGCCGCCGACATCCTGCTCTACCAGGCGCACGCGGTGCCGGTCGGCGAGGACCAGCGGCAGCACCTGGAGCTCTCCCGCGACCTGGCCCAGCGGTTCAACACCCTGTTCGGGCCGACCTTCATGATGCCCGCGCCGCACATCGTCAAGGACACCGCGAAGATCACCGACCTGCAGGACCCGACGGCCAAGATGTCGAAGTCGTCCTCGTCGCCGGCCGGCATCATCGACCTGCTGGAGGACCCGGCCCGGTCGGCCAAGAAGATCCGCTCCGCGGTCACCGACACCGGCCGCGAGATCGTCTTCGACGCCGAGGGCAAGCCGGGCATCGCCAACCTGCTGAGCATCTACTCGGCGCTGTCCGGCCGGAGCATCGACGACCTGGTCGCCGCGTACGACGGCAAGGGCTACGGCGACCTGAAGAAGGACCTCGCCGAGGTGGTTCGGGAATTCCTCACCCCGATCCAGGAGCGCACCCGCACCTACCTGGACGACCCCACCCAGCTCGACAAGCTGCTCGCGCAGGGGGCCGAGAAGGCCCGGGTGGTCGCCGAGGCGACGGTGCGGACGGTGTACGACCGGATCGGCTTCTTCCCGCCGGTCCGGTCCGCATAGCCGCGACCGGGCGCGACGGGAACGGGTGGACGCAGTCGGTGGCCGGAGGGGTGGCGCGGAGCGTGGATCGCAGGGACGGGGCGCCGGACGCCGACGATTCCATCCAGATCGGGATCGCGGTGGACATCCCCGAGCCGTGGGGCGGGATGCTCACCCGCCGCCGGGCCGAGGCCGGTGATCCCCAGGTCGTCCCGGCGCACGTCACCCTGCTCGGGCCGACCGAGATCCCGGTACGCGCGCTGCCCGCCGTCGAGGCGCACCTGGCCCGGGTGGCCGCCACCCACCTGCCGTTCACCCTGCACCTGCGTGGCACCGGCACCTTCCGCCCGGTCACCCAGGTGGTCTTCGTGGCGGTGGCGGCCGGGATCAGCGAGTGCGAGCTGCTCGCCGCCGCCATCAACGCGGCCCCCGAGCTGCACCGGGAGGCCCGCTTCCCCTACCACCCGCATGTGACGGTGGCCCAGGACGTGCCGCCCGAGGTGCTCGACAAGGTGTACGAGGACCTGGCCGACTTCTCGGCGTTGTTCGAGGTCGAGGCGTTCACCCTGTTCTCGCACAGCGGGGCGACCCGGTGGCAGCCCCGCCGCGACTTCCGGTTGGGCGGTTGAGCTGAGCGCGTGGCCGGCCCGCCGTCGGGCGGGGGATCGGTGAGGATGACGTGGTGAACGTGCTCGGCCCGATCGAGGCCGCGGTCGGTCGCCGGATCGACGCGGCCCGGCACCGGTCGCCGGCGTTCGACCACCTGTGGCGGGCCGGGGCGCTCTACGCCGGGGTGCTCGGCGGCCGGCTCGCGGCCGCGATCGCCTACTACGGCTTCTTCGCGGTTTTCGCGCTGGCCCTGGTCGGCTACTGGGTCTTCGGCGCGATCATCGAGGACAACGACGAGGTCAGCCGGGCGGCGGCGAAGTTCCTTCGGGAGAACCTGCCATTCCTCAAGCCGGACCAGATCGCGCAGAGCAGCAACACGGTCGGGGTGGTGGGCCTGGTCATCCTGGTCATCACCGGGATCGGCTGGGTGGAGGCGATCCGCTCCTCGCAGCGCCTGCTGTACGGCCTCAACCAGCAGCCCGGCAACCTGGTGGTCCGCCGCCTGGTCGACCTGGGCGTGCTGGTGGTGGTCTTCGTGATGCTCGGGGTCTCGGTGGCCGCCGTCGACGCGCTGGAGTCGCTGCTGCGCTTCCTGCTGCGCAGCACCGGGTCGGTCGGGCTGACCACGGTCAGCGCGCTGCTCAGCGTGGTGGTCAACGCGGTGCTGGCGGTGGCGCTGCTGGTGGCGGTGCCCCGGCTGCGGATGAGCCGCCGCCGGCTGCGACCGGTGGTGCTGGTGGTGGCCGTCGGCATCACCCTGCTGAACACGGTCGGCCGCTACTACGTCATGCGCACCGAGCGGAACCCGGCGTACACGGTGGTGGCCACGGCGGTGGGGCTGCTGCTCTACCTCTACCTGCTCAACCAGTTGGTGCTCTTCGGCGCGGCGCTGGCCGCCACCAGCCGGTACGGCCGGGTGGTGGACCTGGCCGAGGGCGGCGCGGCCCGGGAGGTGGACGTGGAGGTCGACGAGGTGCCCGAGCCGGGTACGCCGGGAGGGGCGGGCTGAGATGGAGATCCGGATCGACCCGGCCGCGGCGGTGCCCCCGTACGAGCAGGTGCGCGGGCAGCTCGCCGGGATGATCGGCGACGGCCGGTTGCCGGTCGGCACCCGGCTGCCCGCGGTCCGGCAGCTCGCCGGTGACCTCGGCTTGGCGGTGAACACCGTGGCCCGGGCGTACCGGGAGCTGGAGGGGGCCGGGCTGGTGGAGACCCGGGGGCGGCACGGGACCGTGGTGGCGCCGGGGCGCGACGACGCCCTCGACCGCCTGCACCGCGCCGCCACGGAGTACGCCGCCGAGGCGGTCCGCCTGGGCGTCCCACCGGAGCGCGCGCTCGCCCTGGTCCGCGCCGCCCTCGACGCCACCCACCCGGCCTGACGCCGCCGAGCAGCGCGTGGGCCATGTGACCCGCCAGGGTCCGCACAATTTCCGGGAAAAGGGGGCCTCCCGGCGCGCGGAGACCACACTTTCCGTGAATCTGCACGGATCTGCCGGGCGGGAGCGACCATGATGGGCCGGTGGGCGCACTCGTGACACTCGACCTGCCGGACGACTCGCCGATGCTCGGCCTGCCGTGGATCATCACCTTCGGCCCGCTCGGCGACGCCGACGAGTGGGAGCCGGTGGTCTGCGGCCCGTACGAGCGGCCGCACGCGCTCGCCCTGGCCGAGGCGGTGGTGGCCGAGGAGCAGTTGATGGCGGTGGTCGAGCCGTTGCTGCCGGCGCTGACCGCCGATGAGATCCGCGGCGAGATCGCGGCGTCCCAGCTCGCCGCCGAGGACGAGGCGGCCCGCGTCAACCAGGCCGACCTCTACGGCGACTTCGAGGACACCATCGACGAGGAGTTGGAGCTCGCCGCCGAGCAGGAGCCGGTGCCCGAGCCGGTGGCCCCACCCACCCGGGACGAGGTGCGGGCCGGCTTCGCCCGGATCGCCAAGCTGCTCACCAGCAAGGAGGGCTGAGCGCGCTCACCGGCGCGGTGGGTGGTCGAGTACGCAGAACTCGTTGCCCTCCGGGTCGGCGAGGACGACGAAGCCCTCCTCGCCCGACTGGCCGACGTCGACCGGGCAGGCGCCGAGCGCGAGCAGCCGGCGTACCTCGTCCCGCGGATCCCCGTCGGACACCAGGTCGAGGTGCAGCCGGTTCTTCCCGCGCTTGGGCGTACCGCTGCCCTGCAACCAGACCGTCGGGCCGGGCCGGTCCGGCGGCGGCCACAGCTTCGCGCTGCCGTCGCCGCCCTGCCGGATCTGGTAGCCGAGGGCGCGGGACCAGAAGGAGGCCATCAGTTCGAGGTCGGTGACATCGAGGGTGTACTGCGTCACGTGTGCGGTCATCACCTCGTGATACCCACCGGTCCCAGGTGGACACCGACGCCTCGGGGAGCGGACTCCCCGAGGCGCCGGCGCCACCTCACCCCCCACCACAAGGGGTCGGTTGCCCAGCCGCCCGTCGGCGCGGAGCACAACGGACGACCAGGTCAATGGCGGGTTACCCGGCTCAGCGCCGTTCGAACCACGCAGCCGCGTCCACCGGCAGGACGTGCCCGTCGCCCTGCTCGGTGAGGTCGGCGCTGGCGACGGTCGGCCGGCCGTAGCCGGCGACCGTGACCTCGGCGCCGCTGAGGTTGACCACACAGGTGAACTCGACGTCCCCGGCCGTCCGGCGGAACGCCAGCACCCCGGGCTCGGTCTCCAGCCAGGTGATGCCGTCGGTGCCGGCCAGCGCCGGGTGCCCGTGCCGGATCCGCAGGGCGGTCCGGTAGAGCTCCAGCGTCGAGCCGGGCACGCCGGCCTGGGCGGCCACCGAGAGGGCCCGCCAGGTCGTCGGCGCCGGCAGCCAGCTCAGCTCGCTGCCCGCCGGCCCGAAACCGTACGGGGCCAGCTCGCCGCTCCACGGGATCGGCACCCGGCAGCCGTCCCGGCTCTCGCCGGTACGCAGGAACGCCGGGTCCTGGCGCAGCTCGTCGGGGAGGTCCAGCACCTCGGGCAGGCCCAGTTCCTCGCCCTGGTAGACGTACGCGCAGCCGGGCAGGGAGAGCATCAGCAGGGCGGCGGCCCGGGCGCGGCGCAGGCCCACCTCGCCGTCGCCGTACCGGGTGACGTGCCGCTGCCGGTCGTGGTTGGAAAGCACCCAGGTGGTCGGTGCCCCGACGATGGTCGACTCGGCGAGCGCGGTGTCGATCACCTTGCGGAACGAGTCGGCCGACCAGGTGGCGTCGAGGAAGTCGAAGCTGAACGCCTGGTGGAGTTCGTCCGGGCCGATGTAGCGGGCGAGCCGCTGCGGGGTCTCCGCCCACGCCTCGGCCACCGCCATCCGGCCGCCCGGGTAGCTGTCGAGGATCGGCCGCCAGGCGCGGTAGATGTCGTGCACCTCGTCCTGGTCGAAGTACGGCAGCTGGCCCTTGCCGAGCAGCTCGGACTGGCGCTGGCCGGTGGTCATCGAGTTGAAGCCGACGTCGGGCAGCCCCTCGGCCTTGATCATCCCGTGCGCCACGTCGATCCGGAAGCCGTCCACGCCCCGGTCGAGCCAGAACCGCAGGACGTCCTCGAACTCCGCGCGTACCTCGGGGTGGCGCCAGTTCAGGTCGGGTTGGGCCGGGTCGAACAGGTGCAGGTACCACTGACCGTCGGCGACCCGGGTCCAGGCGGGCCCGCCGAAGATGCTCTCCCAGTCGTTCGGCGGCAGCTCGCCCTGCTCGCCCTTGCCGTCGGCGAACAGGTAGCGCTCGCGCTCCACCGAGCCCGGACCGGCCGTGAGCGCCGCCTGGAACCACGGGTGCGCGCTGGACGTGTGGTTCGGCACCAGGTCCACGATGATGCGCAGGCCCAGCGCGTGCGCGTCGGTGATCATCGCGTCGAAGTCGGTGAGGGTGCCGAAGAGCGGGTCCACGTCCCGGTAGTCGGCCACGTCGTAGCCGGCGTCGACCTGGGGCGAGGTGTAGAACGGTGTCAGCCAGAGCGCGTCGACGCCGAGGTCGCGCAGGTACGGCAGCCGCTCCCGGATGCCCGGGAGGTCGCCCACGCCGTCGCCGTTGGCGTCGGCGAAGCTGCGGACGTAGACCTGGTAGACGACCGCGGATCGCCACCAGTCGTCGTCGGAGGTCAGCGGCGTGGGGTGGGTGGCGGTCATCGGTGATGATCCCCGTTCTCTGGCGCGGGAGGGTGACACCCCGCGCGGCGTGGGTGACTGCGCGAGTGTCTGAGCAGGATGCCGCCCGAGCGCTGCAAGAGTCAAGCATTCCTTGCGCAAGAAATGACAGCATTCGGCCCGGTCGAGGTGCTGCCCTGCCCACGCCTGTCCCACCTTTCAGGACGCGGCGCCTGGGCCGGGCGGCGCCGGCGGGGGTCAGGCCGGGACGGCGAGGGGGGAGGTCGGCGGACGCTGGTGCCCCGGGCCGCTGGCCGGGGCGGCGCCGGCCGGGCGGACCACGGCGGTGGAGCCGCGTACCACCAGCTCGGGGCGGAACAGGTATTCGGAGTGCGGGGCGGGGTGCCCGTTGATCTCGTCGACCAGGGCCCGGACCGCGGCCACCGCCATGGCGGCGACCGGCTGGCGCATGGTGGTCAGCGGCGGGTCGGTGAAGGCCATCAGCGGAGAGTCGTCGTAGCCGACCACGGAGACGTCGGCGGGGACGGCGAGCCCGCGCTGGCGGGCGGCCCGGATCGCGCCGAGCGCCATCAGGTCGGAGCCGCAGACGATGCCGGTCACCCCGCGCTCGATCAGCCGGCCGGCGGCGGCCTCGCCGCCTTCGACCCCGAAGAGGGAGAGCTCGGCCAGCTCGCCGACCTCCGCCTCGGTCGCCCCGGCCAGCCGGGTCATGGCGGTCCGGAAGCGGGTTACCCGGCGCTGCACCGGCACGAAGCGGTCCGGGCCGGTGATCAGGCCGATCCGCCGATGGCCGAGCGCGACCAGATGGGCGATGGCCAGCTCGGTGGCCTCGCCGTCGTCGCAGGAGACGAAGGGTGCGGCGATGCCGGGCGCGTATCCGTTGATCATGACGATCGGCAGCGGCCGGGCGATCAGCGCGCGGTACCGGTCGTGGTTGGCGGCGGTGTCGGCGTGCAGCCCGGAGACGAAGACGATCCCGGACACCTGCCGGTCCAGCAGCATCTCGACGTACTCGTCCTCGGTGACGCCGCCGGGGGTCTGGGTGCAGAGCACCGGGGTGAAGCCGCTCTGCGCCAGAGTGGACTCGATGATCTGAGCGAAGGCCGGGAAGATCGGGTTGTCCAGCTCCGGCACGACCAGGCCGACGAGGCCGGCGCTGCGCTTGCGCAGCCGGGCGGGGCGCTCGTACCCGAGCACGTCGAGGGCGGTCAGCACGGCCTGCCGGGTCTCCGGGGCCACTCCGGGGCGGTCGTTGAGCACCCGCGACACCGTGGCCTCGCTGACTTCGGCCTGTTGGGCGATGTCGGACAGTCGAGCGCGCATGGCGGCACTTTAGCTCACTGGAAAGTTCTTGCGTACACTCCTGCAATCCCTTCCATTCTCTGCAACGCCTTGCTAACGTCCCCGCAACACGGGAGAGCAGCGGCGCACCACCCGGCGCCGGTCAGCAAGAAATTACAGAGGTTTCCACTGGCGGGCCGTCCTTCCCCCGGCGGGCCGCCATGACGACAGGAGTACCGATGCGCATCCGTACCGCGGGTGTGGTCGCTGTCCTCGGCCTGGCGCTCGCCGCCTCCGGCTGCGGTGGCAGTGACAACGACAAGCCGGCCGCCAAGGAGTCCGCCAAGGCGGCGGGCGGCAAGCTGGTCATCTGGGCCGACGACAAGCGGACCGCGGCCCTCAAGCCGTTCGCCGAGGAGTTCGGCAAGGAGAACGGGGTGACCGTCGAGGTCCAGGCCGTCTCCAAGGACCTGCAGACCAACTTCGTCACCGCCTCGCAGCAGGGCAGCGGCCCGGACGTCGTCGTCGGCGCGCACGACTGGATCGGCAACCTGGTCCAGAACGGCGCCATCGACCCGGTGCAGTTCGGCGCCGAGCAGAAGAGCGCGTTCAACGAGACCGCGGTCAAGGCCGTGACCTTCAACGGCCAGCTCTACGGCGTCCCCTACGCCACCGAGAATGTCGCGCTGATCCGCAACACCGAGCTGGCCCCCGAGGCGCCGAAGACGATCGAGGAGCTGGTCGCCACCGGCAAGCAGCTCAAGGCCCAGAAGAAGGCCAGCGAGATCCTCTGCCTCCAGTCCGGCCAGAACGGCGACGCCTACCACATCTACCCGCTGTACACCTCCGGCGGCGGCTACCTGTTCGGCACCGCGGCCAACGGCGACTACGACCCCAAGGACCTGGGCGTGGGCAAGCCGGAGTCGATCGCGGCCTTCCAGAAGATCGCGAAGCTCGGCGAGAAGGGCGAGGGCGCGCTCAAGCGCTCGATCACCGGCGAGAACTCCATCGCCACCTTCACCGGCAAGAAGTGCGCCTTCCTGGTCTCCGGCCCGTGGGCCATCGCCGACGCCAAGAAGGCCAACATCAAGTACGACATCTCCCCGGTCCCCGGCTTCGCCGGTGGCAAGGAGGCCCAGCCGTTCGTGGGCGTGCAGGCGTTCTACGTCGCCGCCAAGGGCAAGAACAAGGCGCTGGCCCAGGAGTTCGTCACCAACTACGTGACCAAGCCCGAGCTGGCCGTCGCGCTGTACAAGGCCGAGCCGCGCCCGCCGGCGCTCACCGCCGCCTTCGACCAGGTCAAGGGTGAGGACCCGGACCTGGCCAAGTTCCAGGAGGCCGGCAAGAACGGTCAGGTGCTCCCGGCGATCCCGGCCATGGCCGCGATCTGGGACCCGTTCGGCAAGGCGGAGGCCGCCGTCATCGGCGGCGCCGACCCGGCGCAGACGATCACCGCGGCCGGCAAGACCATCGCGGGCCAGATCAAGTAATGAGCACGTCGCTGTCCGGCCCGGAGCCTGCCACGCAGGCTCCGGGCCGGGAGCCCGTTCGCCGCGGGCTCCCGCGCACGCCCCGTACCGCGCGGAACCACGCGCCGATCACCGCGACCGGCCTCCTCGTCAAGGTGATCCTGCTCGGCCTGGTGGCCGGGATCGCGGTCTGGGCGGCGTTCCCGCTGATCGAGGCCGAGCACTGGATCGGGCTGGCGATCCTGGCGGTCACCACCGCCGGTCTGTTCTACCT
The DNA here is from genome assembly GCF_054963695.1 of Micromonospora sp. RTBAU3-60. NCBI lineage: Bacteria > Bacillati > Actinomycetota > Actinomycetes > Micromonosporales > Micromonosporaceae > Micromonospora > Micromonospora sp. RTBAU3-60. The sequence continues at coordinate 49,327 of NZ_JBUEGB010000012.1, forward strand.
CTACCTCGGCCGCCCGCACGTCCCGGCGAAGTACCTGGTCCCCGGCACGCTCTTCCTGATCGCCTTCCAGGTCTTTCCGGTGCTCTACACCGCGAGCACCGCGTTCACCAACTTCGGCGACGGTCACCGCGGCAGCAAGGACGACGCGATCGTCGCCATCCAGAGCTCCTCTGTGAAGCAGGTCCAGGGCTCCACCGAGTACGCCCTCTCCATCGCCACCAAGGGCGACACCGAGACCGGCGCGCTGGTCTTCCTGCTCAGCGACCCGAAGACCAGGGAGGTCTTCGCCGGCGACGCCAACGGACTGCGCAAGCTCGACGCCGGGCAGGTGAGCGTCAGCAGCCTCACCGGCAAGGTCACCGCCGCCGACGGCTACACCGTGCTGAACATCGGTCAGGCCAGTGGCCGCAGCGACGCCATCACGGCCCTGGTGGTGCCCACCTCCGACGGTGCCATCCGCTCCAACGGCCTCACCCGCGCCTACGAGGGCAAGGCCGTCCGGGCGTACGACCCGGGCTGCGACTGCATCAAGGACAACGAGACCGGCAAGACCTGGCGCGCCGACGCGGCGAGCGGCTCCTTCGTGGCCGCCGACGGCGAGCGGCTGGCTCAGGGCTGGAAGGTCAACGTGGGGTTGCAGAACTTCAGCCGGGTGCTGACCGACCCGAACATCTCCGGCCCGTTCTTCGGCACGCTGCTCTGGAACTTCGCCTTCGCGATCGGCTCCACCGGGCTCACCTTCCTGCTCGGCATGGCCATCGCGCTCGCCCTGCACTCGCCCCGGATGCGCGGCACCAACCTCTACCGGGTGGTGCTGATCCTGCCGTACGCCATGCCGTCGTTCGCCATGCTGCTGGTCTGGCGGGACATGTTCAACACCGACTTCGGCCTGGTCAACAACCTCTTCGGCCTCGGGGTCGACTGGTTCGGCCAGACCTGGACCGCGCGGGCCGCGGTGCTGCTGGTGCAGCTCTGGCTGGGCTACCCGTACATGTTCCTGGTGACCACCGGCGCGCTCCAGGCCATCCCCCGGGAGCTGACCGAGGCCACCTCGGTCGACGGCGCGTCGCCGTGGCAGTCGTTCCGGTCGGTCACCCTGCCGCTGCTGCTGGTCGCGCTCTCGCCGCTGCTCATCGCGTCGTTCGCGTACAACTTCAACAACATCAACGCGATCTGGATGACCACCGAGGGTGGGCCGTTCGCGCCGGACAACCCGACCAACGGCGCGACCGACCTGCTCATCACCTACACCTACCGGCTGGCCTTCGGTGCCCAGGGCGCCGAGTTCGGCATGGCCGCCGCGGTCTCGATCTTCATCTTCGCGATCGTGGCGACCGTGTCGGCGATCAGCTTCCGGCGTACCCGCAAGCAGGAGGAGGTGTACTCGTGACGACCGTCGCGGACGCCCCGGTGGCCGACCGCGCCGCCACCGGCCGGCGGCGCAACCGCTGGTTCGCCCAGGTGGGGTGGCGGCACCTGGTCGGAGTGCTGGCGGTGGCGTTCAGCCTCTTCCCGATCCTGTTCGTGCTCTCGGCGGCGCTCAACCCGCTCGGCACCCTCTCCTCGACCGAGCTGGTGCCCACCGGCGCGTCGTTCGAGAACTTCAGCAACCTGTTCCAGAAGACGGCGTTCGGCCACTGGTTCCTCAACTCGCTGCTGATCGCCGGCACGGCCAGCTTCGTGTCGATCTTCCTGTCCGCATTGGCGGCGTACGCGTTCTCCCGGATGCGCTTCGCCGGCCGGCGGGTCGGCCTGCTCACGCTGCTGCTGATCCAGATGTTCCCGCAGTTCCTGGCCATCGTGGCGATCTTCCTGATCTTCACCACCGTCACCGATCTGTGGCCGGCGCTCGGCTTCAACACCCCGTGGGGCCTGTTCCTGCTCTACATGGGTGGCGCGCTGGGCGTGAACACCTGGCTGATGAAGGGCTTCTTCGACACCCTGCCGCGGGAGCTGGACGAGTCGGCCACCATGGACGGCGCCACGCACGCCCAGGTCTTCTTCCGGATCATGCTGCCGCTGGTGGCGCCGATCCTGGCGGTGACCGCGTTGCTGTCGTTCATCGGCACGATCAACGAGTTCATGATCGCCAACGTGTTCCTCACCAACACCGAGTCGAAGACCCTCGCGGTCGGCATGTTCGGCCTGGTCGCCGGCGAGCGCAACAACAACTTCGGGATGTTCGCGGCGGGCACCCTGCTCACCGCCGTCCCGACGGTGCTGGTGTTCCAACTGCTCCAGCGCTACATCGTCTCCGGCCTCACCGCCGGAGCCGTCAAAGGCTGAGCCTCCTCGGCTCACGCTGCGGCAAGGGCGTCGTGTCGACGTACACCGGAGCGGTTCTCGGGCGGACCGCCGTGGTCGGGTGACCGGCCGCGGCGGGTGCCCGCCCCTCTCCCCGTCGGTACGACGCGAAAGGCAGCAGCATGTCCCTCCAGCCGCACCACGACGGCTCCGCCACCTACGTGCCGGAGCAGGAACCCGCGCTGGGGCAGACCGTCCCGGTCTTCGTCCGGGTGCCGGCCGGCGCCGACGTCCGCCAGGTGCACCTCCGGACCACCGGCGACGGCGAGCCCCGGTTCGCCGAGGCCGTGGTCGACCGCACCGAGGGCGGTGACGTGTGGTGGCGGGCCGACGTAGAGGTCCGCAACCCGGTCAGCAACTACCGCTTCCTGCTCGACGGGCGCGCTGGCCACCGCTGGCTCAACGCCGCCGGTCTGGTCGACCACGACGTGCCCGACCACGGCGACTTCAAGCTGGTCAGCTACGCCCCGCCGCCGGCCTGGGCCCGGGACGCGGTGATCTACCAGATCTTCCCGGACCGGTTCGCCCGCTCCGCCGCGGCCGCCGGCCGGACCCCGCCGGACTGGGCGATCCCCTGCGACTGGGACACCCCCGTCATCGGGCGCGGGCCGGAGACGCCGCGCCAGTTCTACGGCGGCGACCTGGACGGCGTCACCGAGCACCTGGACCACCTGGACCGGCTCGGCGTCAACACCGTCTACCTCACCCCGATCTTCCCGGCCCGCTCCAACCACCGGTACGACGCGTCCAGCTTCGACACGGTCGACCCGCTGCTCGGCGGGGACACCGCCCTCGCCCGACTGGCCGAGGCGGTGCACGCCCGGGGCTGGCGGCTGCTCGGCGACATCACCAGCAACCACACCGGCGACGCCCACCAGTGGTTCACCGCCGCCGCGTCCGACGTCACCGCCCCGGAGCGGGAGCTGTACTACTTCGACGAGGTGACCGGGGACTACGAGTCCTGGAACGGGGTCAAGTCGCTGCCGAAGCTCAACTGGGGCAGCCCCGAGCTGCGCCGCCGCTTCGCCACCGCCGAGGACTCGCTGCTGCGCCGCTGGCTGCGCCCGCCGTACGGGCTGGACGGCTGGCGGGTGGACGTGGCGAACATGACCGGGCGGCGGGGCGCCGACGCGTACACCCACGAGGTGGCGCGCCTGCTGCGCCGGGTGGTGGCCGAGACCCGGGCCGACGGGCTGCTGCTGGCCGAGCACGGCCACGACCACACCGGCGACCTGGACCGGGACGGCTGGCACGGCACCATGAACTACGTCGGCTTCACCGACCCGGTCTGGTCCTGGCTGCGCCACGGCGACGAGCCGCTGCCGAACTTCCTCGGCACCCCGGGCGGGGTACGGCGGCGGGACGCGGGCGCGGTGCTGGCCACCATGAACGCCTACCGGTCGCTGGTCTCCTGGCGGTCGTACGTGCACTCGTGGCAGCTGCTCGGCTCGCACGACTCGGCCCGGATCCGGACCGTGGTCGGCGACGCCGCCCGACAGGAGGTGGCCGCCGGCCTGCTCGCCACCATGCCGGGCACCCCGGTGGTCTTCGCCGGGGACGAGCTGGGGCTGACCGGCACGAACGGGGAGGGGTCGCGTACCCCGATGCCATGGCACCGGCCGGAGAGCTGGGACCGGCGCACGTTCGATACGTACCGGTCGCTGCTGGCGCTGCGCCGCGCCGAGCCGGCGCTGCGGCACGGTGGCCTGCGCTGGGCGTACGCGGACGCCGACACTCTCGTCTTCCTCCGCGAGGCGCCCACCGGCACGGTGCTGGTGCTGGCCCGTCGCGCGGCCGGCGCTCCGGTGCGGCTGGCTGGCCTGCGGGCGGGGGAGAACGTGTACGGCGCTGCGCCCGCCCTGCGCCCCGCCGCCGACGGCACGGTGACGCTGCCCGCCGACGGCCCCACCTTCCAGGTCTGGCGCCTCGCCTGACCGGGCCATCGCAAGATCACGCTCGAAGCGGGAAGTAGTGGCCTCGCCGTGCGCCGGAGGCCACTACTTCCTCGATCGAGCACGTTCAAGCCGAGGGCGACCGGTCAGCCGGCCGGGCCGGCGAGCAGGGCGCGGACCCCGGCCAGGTAGGTCACCCGGTCCGGCGAGCCGGTCAGGATGCGCTGCATGTAGTAGCCGGGGACCAGGCCGAACAGGGCCGCCCCGACCGCCTCCGGATCGGCGTCCGCGGGCAGCTCGCCGGCCTCGCCCGCCCGCCTGGCGATCGCTACGAAGTGGCTGCGGAAGCGGCCGTACGTGGCCCGGACGAACTCGGCGAGCGCCCGGTCCCGCTGTGCCTCGCTCCACACCTGGACGGCCAGCCGCAGCACGCCGTCCTCGCCGCTCTGGGAGTCGACGTAGGCCAGGGCCCGGTCCAGCGCCTCGGTGACCGGCAGCGGCGGCTCGTGGCGGGCCAACTCGGCGAAGACCTGGTCCGCCCCGCCGATCACGGACTGGGCGATCGCGGTGACCAGGTCGTACTTGCTGGGGAAGTAGCGGTAGACCGCCCCGACCGAGAGGCCGGCCTCGCGGATCACGTCCTGCATCGAGGTGTTGTGGAAGCCGTCGCGCAGGAAGCACCGCCGGGCCGCGTCGAGGATCTGCTGGCGGCGGGCGGCGAGGTGTTCGTCCGATACGCGTGGCACGTAGCACATTGTAAAGCGAACGTTCGTTCTTGACTGACGGCCGACCGCGGCGCACTCTCATTCCAAGAGAATGAACGTTCGTTTTAGGAGGCGGAGATGTCCGCTCAACCGTCCCGGGTCCGCTCACCGTGGCTGTTCGCCGTCCTGCTGGCCGCCCTCGTGGTGGCGGTGCAGGCGTTGCTCGTCCCGCTCTTCGCCGCGCCGGCGACGCACCTCGCCCCCCGCGACCTGCCGATCCTCGTGGCCGGCCCGGCGCCCGCCACGGCCGAACTCACCGCCCGGCTGGCCGCTGCCCGGCCCGGCGCGTTCGACGTGACCAAGCTGCCGGACGCGGCGGCGGCCGACCGCGCGCTGCGCGACCGCGAGGCGTACGCGGCCTTCGTCGCCGGTCCGGACGGGATCGCCCTGCACACCGCCCCGGCGGCGAGCCCGACCGTGGCCGCGCTGCTCACCGAGGCCGCCGCCCAGCTCTCCGGCGGCCGGCCGGTGCCGGTGGTGCAGGTCGTCCCGGCCGATCCGGACGACCCGCGCGGCGCCGGCTTCGCCGCCGGGTTCCTGCCGTTCGCGCTCACCAGCATGCTGGCCGGCGCACTGCTGATCTTCCTGGTGGCCCGGCGGGGCGCCCGCCTGCTGGGGCTGGTGGCCTACGCCGTCCTCGCCGGCCTGGCCGGCGAGGCGGTGCTGCACGGCTGGCTCGGCGTCCTCGACGGCGACCCGTGGCTCGAGGCGGGTGCGATCGGCCTCTTCGCGCTGGCCGCGGCCGGCACCGTGGCCGGCCTCGGGGCGGTGCTGGGCAGGCTGGGCATCGGGCTCGGTGCGCTGCTGGTCTTCCTGGTCGGCAACCCGCTCTCCGCGGTCAGCGCCGCGCCGGAACTGCTGCCCCAGCCGTGGGGTGCCGTCGGGCAGTTCCTGCCGGTCGGAGCCGGGGGCACGCTGCTACGCGCGGCGGCGTTCTTCGACGGCGCGGGCGCCGGCCGGTCCCTCGCCGTGCTGGCCGGCTACGCGGTGGTCGGTATCGGTCTGGTCCTGCTCGGCCGGCGGAGTGCCGGGAGCGACGGGCGCAGCGCGGCCCGGGAAGCGCGGGCGGCCAAGGTCACGGTATGACGGCAGCTGGCCGGGCCGACTACTACAGTCCGTCGTTGGTGGGGCAGGATGGGCGGCGTGGAAGCTCTTCGGCTGGTACTCCTCTACGTCCATCTGATCGGGTTCGCGATGCTGCTCGGCGGCTCGATCGCCCAGTACGCCAGCGGCCGGCTGCGGATCAACGCGGCCATGCTCTGGGGCTCGGTGATCCAGGTGCTGACCGGAATCGGTCTGTCCGCCCCGCTGCGCGACGGGCACGAGCCGGCACCCGCCAAACTTGTTACCAAGTTGGTGCTCGCGCTGCTGATCTTTGTCATGGTCTTCTTTTCCCGGAAACGGGAGTCGGTCAACCGTGGCCACTTCCTTGCCATCATCGGGTTGACGCTGGCCAACGCGGCGGTGGCGGTCTTCTGGCGGTAGCCCGTCAGCAACGCGAACGCCACGGGAAAACGGACGTTCGTGACACCTCTCCGGAGGCCCGTCGGCACGGGAAGTGATCTGCCCCACCCAACGGTTACACGGGGGTAACGGACGCCCAACAGTCGTGCACGATTGTCGGCCGGTGGGTGGGCGCGGGCGTACGCTCCCGTCCGTAACGTGGGACGCCGGCGGGCACACCGCAGGCCGGCGAAAGGGCTGCCACCGCGCACAACGCGGTGTGCAATGGGAAGGAGTCGTCTTGCGCTCTGTGCGTGGGATGCGGATCGTCGCCTCCGCCTTCGTGGCGGGTGGCCTCGTGCTGGGCGCCGCCGCGTGTGGTGAGGCCCCCAAGGACAACAACGGCGCTGGCAGCGGTGCCAAGAAGTACAGCGCCTGCATGGTCACGGACGTCGGCGGCATCGACGACAAGTCCTTCAACACCTCCGCCTGGGCCGGTCTCCAGGAGGCCAAGAAGGCCAACGACAACATCGACATCAAGTACGTCGCGTCGAAGGCCGAGGCGGACTACGAGGTCAACCTGACCGGGTTCGTCAACCAGAAGTGCGACTTCATCCTGGCCGTCGGCGGCCTGATGGCCGACGCCACCAAGAAGGCCGCGACCGCGAACCCGAACCAGCAGTTCGGCATCGTCGACTCGAACCCGGGCGTGGACAACATCTACCCGATGCAGTTCGACACCACGCAGGCCGCCTTCCAGGCCGGCTACCTGGCCGCCGGGATGAGCAAGACCGGCAAGGTCGGCACCTACGGCGGTCTGCCGATCCCGCCGGTGACCATCTTCATGGACGGCTTCGCCGACGGCGTCGCGTACTACAACAAGACCAAGAGCAAGAACGTCCAGGTCCTCGGTTGGGACAAGGCGACCCAGAAGGGCTCCTTCACCAACGACTTCACCAAGCAGGACGAGGGCAAGAAGGTCTCCGACGCGCTGGTCGCCCAGGGCGCGGACATCATCATGCCGGTCGCCGGCGGCGCCGGCCTCGGCACCACCGCCGCAGCCCAGGCCTCCGGTGGCAAGTACTCGGCCATCTGGGTCGACACCGACGGTTGCAAGAGCACCCCGAACTGCCCGGCGCTGGTGACCACGGTCGTCAAGAACATCCAGGACGCCGTCAAGGACGCCGTGCTCAAGGCCGCCGGCGGCGAGAAGCTCCAGGCCAAGCCGGGCTTCGTCGGCACCCTGGCCAACAACGGCGTGTCGCTCGCCCCGTACCACGACTTCGACAGCAAGGTCCCAGCGGACCTGAAGGCCGAGGTCGACAAGATCAAGGCGGACATCGCCGCCGGCACCATCACGGTCACCTCGAAGGCCCAGCCGACCAAGTGACCCGTTCGCCGGCCGCCGCGGATGGGATCATCGGCAGCGGAGGCCGGCGGGCACCACGCATGACGATCCGGCCGCCTCGGCGTACGTGGGGATCCCTCCCGCGCCCGCCGGGGCGGCCGGTCCGCACCACCCCCGGCCCGGTCAGGTGACCGGCGCGGCAGCGGCTACGCTGCACCATCGCTCGCACTCCAGGAGGTTGCGCTGAGACTCGAACTGCGCGGCATCACCAAACGGTTCGGTGATCTGGTCGCGAACGACCACATTGACCTGACGGTGGAGCCTGGAGAGATCCACGCCCTGCTCGGCGAGAACGGCGCCGGCAAGTCGACCCTGATGAACGTGCTCTACGGGCTCTACCAGCCCGACGAGGGCGAGATCCTGGTCGACGGCCGGCCGCTGAAGCTGAAGGGCCCGTCGGACGCCATCGCCGCCGGGATCGGCATGGTGCACCAGCACTTCATGCTGGTGCCGGTCTTCACCGTGGCGGAGAACGTCATGCTCGGCGCCGAGCAGGTCAAGGGCGGCTTCACCGGCTTCCTGGACCGGCGGCGGGCCCGGCGCGAGGTCGCCGAGGTCTCCGAGCGGTACAACCTGCGGGTCGACCCGGACGCCGTGATCGAGGACCTGCCGGTCGGCATCCAGCAGCGGGTGGAGATCGTCAAGGCCCTCACCCGCGAGGTGGACCTGCTGATCCTCGACGAGCCGACCGCGGTGCTCACCCCCCAGGAGACCGAGGAACTGCTCGCCGTCATGCGGTCGCTGAAGGCCGCCGGCAAGTCGATCGTCTTCATCACCCACAAGCTGGGCGAGGTCAAGGCGATCGCGGACCGGATCACCGTGATCCGGCGCGGGAAGACCGTGGGTACGGCCTCGCCGAGCGCCAGCCGCGACGAGCTGGCCGCGCTGATGGTGGGCCGCAGCGTCCGGTTGACCGTCGACAAGAAGCCAGCCACCCCGGGCAAGCCGATCCTCGAGGTCTCCGGCCTGGTGGTGGACGACGACCGGCAGGTACGCGCGGTCGACGGCATCGACCTGACCGTGCGCGCCGGTGAGGTGCTCGGCATCGCGGGCGTGCAGGGCAACGGCCAGACCGAGCTGATCGAGGCCATCATGGGCCTGCGGCCGGTGCTCGCCGGCACGGTGACCCTGGACGGCGAGGCCGTGCACGGCTGGTCGACCAAGAAGGTGCTTCGCGCCGGCGTCGGCTACGTGCCGGAGGACCGCAGCGTCGACGGCCTGGTCAAGGAGTTCTCCGTCGCGGAGAACCTGGTGCTGGACATCTACGACCAGCCACCCTTCGGCAAGGGCCTGTCGCTCAAGCCGGACGCCATCGCGAAGTCGGCCAAGGAACGGATCGAGCAGTTCGACGTCCGTACCTCCTCGGCGGACGCGCCGGTGGGCACGCTCTCCGGCGGCAACCAGCAGAAGGTGATCGTGGCCCGGGAGCTGTCCCGGCCGCTGAAGCTCTTCATCGCCGCGCAGCCCACCCGGGGCGTGGACGTCGGCTCGATCGAGTTCATCCACAGCCGGGTGATCCGCGAGCGGGACATCGGCACCGCCGTGATGGTGGTCTCCAGCGAGCTGGACGAGGTGATCGGGCTGGCCGACCGGATCGCGGTGATGTATCGCGGCCGGATCATCGGCATCGTCGGCCCGGACACCCCACGCGAGGAGATCGGCCTGCTGATGGCGGGTATCACCCCGGACACCGCCCCGGCGAACCCGACCGACGGCACCGCCGGTGCGGCCGTCCCCGAGGCCCCTGTCGAAGAGGACGAGGCATGAGCAACCCCCCGAACCCGGTGTCGGGCTCCCCGGACAAGGAGCCGGCGACCGAGGCGCAGGAGGCGCAGAGCGAGGCGCGGGCGAACCCGACCGCGCCCGCCGGCGACTCCGAGCGCGCGGTGACCGCCACCGCCACCAAGGAGCCCGCGGCCGAGCCCCGCCCCTCCCTGGGCCGGCTGTTCCTGGACAACCTCTGGGCGGCGAACACGGTCACCGTGACGGTGCTCGCGGTGCTGCTGGCGATGCTGGTCGGCGCGGTGCTGATCATCGTCTCCGACCCGGCGGTGCTGGCCACCTACGGCTACATCACCGCCCGGCCGTCGGACGCGATCAACTCCAGCTGGACCGTGGTCAGCGAGGCGTACGCGAACCTGTTCAAGGGCGCGATCTTCGACCCGGAGGCGTCCGGCTTCACCGCCGCGCTGAGCCCGATCTCGGAGACGCTCACCTACACCGCGCCCCTGGTCTTCACCGGCCTGTCGGTGGCGCTCGCCTTCCGGGGCGGCCTGTTCAACATCGGCGCCCAGGGCCAGGCGACCATCGGCGTGGTGCTGGCCGCCGTGGCCGGCTTCGCGCTGCCCTTGCCGCCGGGGGTGCACCTGATCGTCGCGCTGATCGCCGGCGCGGCCGGCGGCGCCCTCTGGGGCTTCATCCCGGGCATCCTCAAGGCGCGGACGGGCGCCCACGAGGTGATCAACACGATCATGCTCAACTACGTCGCGGTGTACTTCCTGTCCTGGATCATCATCCAGAACGGGGTGCAGAACCCGAGACGCGCCGACGCCATCAGCAAGCCGGTCGAGGCCTCCGCCCAGCTGCCCCGGCTGCTCGGCGACAACCTGCGGGTGCACGCCGGCATCCTGCTCGCGGTGCTGGCCACCTGGTTCGTGGCCTGGCTGCTGAACCGCTCGACGCTCGGCTTCGAGCTGCGCGCTGTCGGCGAGAACCCGGACGCCGCCCGCACCGCCGGCATCAGCGTCACCAAGACGTTCGTGCTGGTGATGGTGATCGCCGGCGTACTGGCCGGGCTCGGCGGCTCGAACATGGTGCTCGGCTCGACCGCGGACGCGCTCACCCCGCAGGTGATCGCGCAGATCGGCTTCGACGGCATCCTGGTCGCCCTGCTGGGCCGGGTGAAGCCGTGGGGCGTGCTGATGGCCGCGCTGCTCTTCGGCGCGCTCCAGGCCGGCGGCAACCGGATGCAGTCGTACTCCGGGATCTCGCTGGAGCTGGTCACCGTGCTCCAGGCGCTCATCGTCATCTTCATCGCCGCGCCGGCCCTGGTGAAGGCGATCTTCCAGCTCCGGGCGGCCCGCGCGGCCCGGTTGCAGACGAGCCTTGCGAAGGGCTGGTAAGCATGTCCACCATGGCTGTCCCCGAGGTCGCCGTCACCGCGGTCGACGAGGGTTTCTGGACGCGCGCCCGCAAGACCGGAGCCGTCCTGCTGGCGCTGGGCGTGCTCGCGGTGGCGCTCTTCGGGGCGCTCGCCACCGGCCAGCAGGCCCGGTTCACGCTCAGCGAGACCGAGGGCGGCGCCGCCCTGGCGATCAACGGCACGGTCGGCGCGATCCTGTTCGGGCTCGTCGCGGCGGCGGCCGGCACCGCCCTGCTCGCCGGGGTGCCCAAGCGCTGGTCCACCGTGCTGCTCGGCGTCGGCCTGGTCGGCTTCGTGCTCAGCTTCCTCTGCTGGCAGGTTTCCGCCGCCCCCGACGGCCGCAACTTCATGCCGCTGGTCAACGTCGTCCGGGGCACCTTCTACCTGGCGCTGCCGCTGATCTTCGGCGCGCTGGCCGGGGTGCTGTGCGAGCGGTCCGGCGTGGTGAACGTGGCGATCGAGGGCCAACTGCTGATGGGGGCCTTCTCCGGTGCGCTGTTCGGCAGCCTCTCCGGCAGCGTCTGGGTGGGGCTGGTCGCCGCCGCGCTCGGCGGTGCGTTCATCTCTCTGCTGCTCGCCGTCTTCGCCATCCGCTACCTGGTCGACCAGGTCGTCATGGGCATCGTGCTCAACCTGCTGGCGGTCGGCGTCACCGGCTTCCTCTACGAGCGGCTGATGCAGACGGACGCGACCAAGTACAACAGCGCCCCCCGGTTCGGCAACTGGGAGATCCCGCTGCTCAAGGACATCCCGCTGATCGGTCCGGCGCTGTTCCGCAGCAACCTCTTCCTCTACCTCGGCCTGCTGCTGGTGCTGGTCATCCACATCGCGCTGTTCCGTACCCGGTGGGGGCTGCGGACCCGGTCGGTGGGTGAGCACCCCACCGCGGCCGACACCCTCGGCGTGAAGGTGCTGCGGCTGCGCTACCGCAACGTGCTCATGGCCGGGCTGGTGGCCGGCGTGGGTGGTGCCTCGTACACCCTGGCGCTCTACTCGTTCACCAAGAACATGATCGGTGGCAAGGGCTTCATCGCCCTGGCCGCGCTGATCTTCGGCCGGTGGAGCCCGACCGGCGCGCTGCTCGCGGCGCTCTTCTTCGGCTTCGCCGACCAGCTCGCCACCTATCTCGGCGCGATCGGCAGCAGCATCCCCAGCCAGTTCCTGGCGATGCTGCCCTACCTGGCGACGATCCTGGCCGTGGCCGGCCTGGTCGGCAAGGTCCGGGCGCCGGCGGCGGACGGCAAGCCGTACATCAAGGGCTGACGGAGGCACGACGTGGAGATCGACTGGGAGCGGCTGCGCGCCGCCGCCACCGAGGTGATGCGGCACGCGTACGTGCCGTACTCGAAGTTCCCGGTCGGGGCGGCCGCCCTGGTCGACGACGGCCGGGTGGTGGTCGGCTGCAACGTGGAGAACGCCGCGTACGGCGTGGTCCTCTGCGCCGAGTGCGGGGTGGTCTCCTCGCTGCACGCCACCGGTGGCGGCCGGATCGTCGCCCTCTCCTGCGTCGACGCCACCGGCGAGCCGCTGATGCCGTGCGGCCGGTGCCGGCAGCTGCTCTGGGAGAACGGCGGCCCGGAGTGCCTGGTCGAGACGAAGGGCCGCCCGCTGCGCATGACCGAGCTGCTGCCGCACGCGTTCGGCGTCGAGGACCTGGAGGCGGTGACCGGCGAGATGCCGGTGCCGGTGGTGCCGGAGCGGCTGGCCGCCTGGCGGGGGCGGGGCACGGTCTTCGTGCACCCGGATCTCTCCGCCGGGCAGCAGGTCTGGACGGCCTACTGGGAGCGGTCGGCCGGGGACACCGAAGGCGCCGAGACCGGCGTGCTGGAGGAGGGCCCGACCTGGGACGATCCGGCGGAGGCGATCACCTGGGGGCTGGCGCGTACGCCCCGCGTGGTGGTGGTGGACGCTAACGGCACCATTTTCTGGGCCGGTGAGGGTGAGCCGCCCATGGAGATCCCGGCTCGCTGGTCGGGTGCGTGAGCTTGCGGCTGGGGCGGCGGCTTTTCGCTGGCTGGGCTTGGGGCCGGGGCCGACCGTGACCGGCTCCGGGCGGTCAGGCTTGATCCCTCCGCCGGTCACGGTCGGCCCCGGCCCGCTGTGGTCGCGGAACGCGCGTCAGTCGCCGTCAGCCGATGCCACGTTGGGCGCGGTCTGTTGTTTGGTGTCCGCCATGACGATAAGAAAGATCATCTGATGAGTGCTTTTACGGCGGTTGATGTCATTCGGGTCAAGCGGGACGGGGGTGTGCTGAGCGACGGGCAGATCGACTGGGTCGTCGACGCGTACACCAAGGGGCTGGTCGCCGACGAGCAGATGTCCGCGCTGGCCATGGCGATCCTGCTGCGCGGCATGACCGGGCCGGAGATCGCCCGGTGGACCGCCGCGATGATCGCCAGTGGCGAGCGGCTCGACCTCTCCCCGGTGGCCCGGCCAACCGTGGACAAGCACTCCACCGGCGGTGTCGGCGACAAGATCACCCTGCCGCTGACCCCGCTCGTCGCCGCCTGCGGCGCGGCGGTGCCGCAGCTGAGCGGCCGGGGCCTCGGCCACACCGGCGGGACGCTCGACAAGCTGGAGTCGATCCCCGGCTGGCGGGCCGCGCTGAGCAACGACGAGTTCATCGCCCAGCTCCGCGACGTCGGCGCGGTCATCTGCGCGGCCGGCGAGGGGCTGGCCCCGGCCGACCGGAAGCTGTACGCGCTGCGCGACGTCACCGGGACCGTGGAGGCGATCCCGCTGATCGCTAGCTCGATCATGAGCAAGAAGATCGCCGAGGGGACCGGTGCCCTGGTGCTCGACGTGAAGGTCGGCTCGGGCGCGTTCATGAAGCACGTCGACGACGCCCGCGAGCTGGCCCGGACCATGGTGGAGCTGGGCCGGGCGCACGGCGTGCGGACGGTCGCCCTGCTCACCGACATGTCCACCCCGCTCGGCCTGACCGTCGGCAACGCGGTCGAGGTGACCGAGTCGGTCGAGGTGCTCGCCGGCGGCGGCCCGGCCGATGTGGTCGAGCTGACCCTGGCGCTGGCCCGGGAGATGCTCGACGCGGCCGGCCTGCCGGACGCCGACCCGGCGGCGGCGCTGCGCGACGGCCGGGCGATGGACGCCTGGCGGACGATGATCCGGGCGCAGGGCGGCGACCCGGACGCCCCGATGCCGACGGCCAACGAGGTCGAGGTGGTCCGCGCCACCGAGGAGGGCTACGTCGCCGAGGTCGACGCGTACGCGATCGGGGTGGCCGCCTGGCGGCTCGGTGCCGGCCGGGCCCGCAAGGAGGACCCGGTGAGCATCCCGGCCGGGGTGGTGCTGCACAAGCGCCCGGGCGACCCGGTACGCGCCGGCGATCCCCTGTACGAGCTGCGCGCCGAGCACGCGGAGCGCATCCCGGCCGCGCTCGCCGAGGCACAGCGGGCGGTCCGCATCGCGCCGGAGGCCCCCGCCGTGGTGCCACTGGTCATCGATCGGATCGGCTGATCGTCCGGGCCGGCTCCGGCCATGGTGCTGACCTCGCCGAGACGCTATCCTCCCTGGCCAGGGGGGACCGACCGGCGATGAGCCGATGCGAGCAGACAGGGACCTGAGCCGTGCGCGTACCCGCCCCCGACCCGCGGGCCGTCCGTGAGGCGAGCCTCGACGAGCTGTCCCGGCTGGGCCTGCCGCTGCCGCCGCCGCAGTTCCCGTTGGTGTGGGAACCGGGCGACGAGATCGAGCTGCGGACGACTGCGGAGATCGAGGCCCGGATCGCGGTGCTGCACGTGATCCTGGCCCGGTGCTTCGGGATGCCCGCGCAGGCCGCGGCGAGCTGGCTGCTGGACTCGCACCTGGTCGACGTGGTGACCCCGCCGGAGTGGCAGTTCGTGATGGGCGGTAAGGGCGACCACCGGTCGTTCGTGCTGCACCACGACGCGCTGTTCTCGCTGGCCTGGGTGCTCGGGTTGGCCAAGGAGTTGGACCCCACGGTGCCGGTGGACGAGCGGCTGGTCGAGCGGATGCCCAACCTTGTCGCGGGGGAGACCTTTTCGCAGTGGCGGGCCCGGATCCTGGCCGCCCCGCAACACCCGGCCGACGCCGCCGCCCTGCTCGACCTGCACTACTGCCTGGACTGGGCGTACCTGGAGACGGAGCAGTCCGGGCGGGCGGTGCCCGGGCTGGTCGACTCGCACGCCATCGGGCAGCGCCGGTGGGCGCTGGAGTGGGCGGTGGTGCTGCGCGGGCCGTACCACGACGAGCCGCCGGGTTGGGAAGAGGTCGATCTCTCCACCTAGGAGCGCGGCCGGTGCACGCCGAGCCGGACCGCGAGGGTCACCGGCGCTGGCTCGGGTAGCGCGGCGATCCGTTCGGCGAGTCGGGCCGGGTCGGTGTGCCAGGCGCTGGGGCCCATCCCGACCAGGGTGGCCACCTCGGTCCGGGTGAGCGTGAGCCGGGCCCGGTGCACGCTCGCTGACTCCTCGGTGAACTGGCCGCCGAGGCTGCCCGCCACCCGGTCCGCCTTGGCCGGGTCGACCCGGAGCAGGTCCAGCGCGGCCACCAGTTCGGCCAGGTGGTCGTCGGCGGGGGTGACCACCAGCAGGGCGCCCGCCGGGTGGAGCACCCGGTGGAACTCCGGGCCGTTGCGCGGCGCGAAGACGTTGAGCAGCACGGCGGCCGAGGCGTCGGCCAGCGGGAGCCGCTGCCAGGTGTCGGCGAGTGCCGCCGCGGCGCGCGGGTGGGCGCGGGCGGCCCGGCGCAGCGCCGGCTTGGCGACGTCCAGGGCCAGGCCGACGGCGTCGGGCAGCGCCGCCAGCACCGCGGCGAGGTACCAGCCGGTCCCCGCGCCGGCGTCCACCACCAGGGGGTACGACGCGCCGGGGTCACTCTGCGTCGCGTCCGTGGCTGCCGGGCGGGTAGGAGGCGTGGTGCCGCGTACCCGGTCGACCACGTCGGCGGCGGTGGCGGCGAGCGCGGCGGCGACGGTGTCGTAGTGGGCGGCGGCGAGGAAGTCGGCCCGGGCGGCGACCATCTCGGCGCTGTCCCCGGTGTGTGGGGTGCGGCCGGCGAGCAGGTTCACGTATCCCTGGCGGGCGAAGTCGAAGCTGTGCCGGCGCGGGCAGCGCAGCGCCCGGGTGGTGCCGGCGGTGGTCTCGGTGAGCGGCTCGGCGCAGACCGGGCAGCGCAGCCGGTCGAGGATGCGGGGGTCCATGTCAGGCCGCCGGGGCGGCCGGACGCCCGGCGAGGCGGTCGACCACCCGCTGGGTCAGCGCGCCCAGGGCGGCGACCTCCTCCGGGGTGAGCAGGTCGATCAGGTGCCGGCGGACGGCGGCGACGTGGCCCGGCGCGGCGGCCTCGATGGCGGCCCGGCCGGCCGGGGTCAGCACGACCACGGAGCCGCGCCCGTCCGAGGTGCACTCCTCGCGGCGGACCAGGCCGCGCTGCTGCATGCGGGACAGGTGGTGGGAGAGCCGGCTGCGGGACCAGAGCATCCGGTCGGCCAGTTCGCTGAGCCGTAGCCGCTGCTCGGGCGCCTCGGAGAGGTCGGAGAGGACGTCGTAGTCCGGCTCGGAGAGGCCCGCGTCCTGCATCAGCTCGCGGGCGAGCGTCAGGTCGAGCAGCCGGCGCATCCGGCGGTAGCCGCGCCAGGCCCGGGCCTCCCGCTCGTCCAGCCAGCGTGGTTCGTCCATGCGGCGAGCCTAGCCGAGTGGTTGACACGTCATCAAAGCCACCCTACGGTCGGTGACATGTCAACCAAGCTGTGGGAGCTGTTCGGGGAACGGGGGCGCGGGGTGCTGGTGACGCTGCGCCGGGACGGCCGCCCCCAACTGTCGAACCTCGACTACCTGGCCGAGCCGGAGCTGATCCGCTGCTCCACCACCGGTGACCGGGCGAAGGTGCGCAACCTGCGGCGCGACCCCCGGGCCAGCTTCCACGTCACCACCGCCGACGGCGGGGCGTACGCGGTTGCCGAAGGGACGGTGACCCTCACCCCGCCGGCCGCGGCGACCGACGACGCCACCGTCGACGAGCTGGTGGAGGTCTACCGGCGGATCCGGGGCGAGCACCCGGACTGGGCGGACTACCGGGCCGCGATGGTCGCGGACGGCCGCCTGGTGCTCCGCCTCGCCGTCGAGCGGGTGTACGGCTGGCGGCCCTGAGCCGGCCCGGTCCTGCGCCGAGGTCGAGCGGCCGGTGACTAGGGTCTGTGCATGGTCGCAATCCGGTACGAGGACATCGTCAAGGTCCCGAAGGCGCTGCTGCACGATCACCTGGACGGCGGTCTGCGGCCCGCGACAATCGTCGAGCTGGCCGCCGAGGTCGGCCACGAGCTGCCCACCACCGACCCGGAGGCGCTGGGCCGGTGGTTCGTCGAGGCGGCCAACTCAGGTTCGCTGGAGCGCTACCTGGAAACCTTCGCGCACACCGTGGCGGTCATGCAGACCGCGCCCGCGCTGCGCCGGGTGGCCCGCGAGTGCGCGCTGGACCTGGCCGCCGACGGGGTGGTCTACGCCGAGGTCCGGTTCGCCCCCGAGCAGCACCTGGAGCGGAACCTGACCCTGGACGAGGTGGTCGAAGCCGTGGTGGCCGGCTTCGTCGAGGGGAGCGCGCAGGCCGCCGAGGCGGGCCACCCGATCCGGATCGGCACGCTGCTGACCGCGATGCGGCACGCCGCCCGCTCGCAGGAGATCGCCGAGTTGGCGGTCCGGCACCGGGACGCCGGGGTGGTCGGCTTCGACATCGCCGGCGCGGAGGCGGGCTTCCCGCCCACCCGGCACCTGGACGCCTTCGAATACCTCCAGCGGGAGAACTTCCACTTCACCATCCACGCCGGGGAGGCGTTCGGGCTGCCGTCGATCTGGCAGGCGATCCAGTGGTGCGGCGCCGACCGGCTCGGGCACGGCGTCCGGATCGTCGACGACATCACCCCCGGGTCGCCGCCGGTGCTGGGCCGGCTGGCCGCGTACGTCCGGGACAAGCGGATCCCGCTGGAACTCTGCCCGTCGTCGAACGTGCAGACCGGGGCGGCGCCGTCGATCGCCGAGCACCCGATCGGGCTGCTGCGCGACCTGCGCTTCCGGGTGACCGTCAACACCGACAACCGGCTGATGAGCGGTACCTCGATGTCCCGGGAGATGGCGCTGCTGGTGGAGGCCTTCGGCTACGGCTGGAAGGAACTCCAGTGGTTCACCATCAACGCGATGAAGAGCGCGTTCATCCCGTTCGACGAGCGGCTGACGATCATCGACGAGGTGATCAAGCCGGCGTACGCCAAGCTGATCGGCTGATCAGGGGTGCTGGTGCGGGTGGCCGGCGAGCAGCGCGGCCACCCGGCGCAGCACCTGGCGGGCCCGGGCCGCCTCGGCGCCCAGGCCGGTCTGCCGGCGCAGCACCGCCGGCTCCGCGCGCAGCAGCGCCACCCCGCGCTGGATCAGCACCCGGGGTGCCTTGCGCTGCTCGGCGAGGTCGCGGGTGAGCCGGCGGACGAAGGTCGCCCCCCGCGGCCGGCGCAGCGCGTACGCCCCGGCGAGCAGGCCCCGGCGCCGGCACTCGGCGACGATCTCGGCGGCGAAGATCCCTTCGGCCACGAAAAGTGGCGCTCCGGCGAGATCGAATGGCCGGGTGTCCACCTTGCGGTCCGCGCCGATCGCATAAACCGGCACTTCGGCCTTGCCGTCCCGGGCCAGTCGGGCAATTGTTTCCACCGCCGTGTCCGCGTCCCAGGACAGGGGTGACTCCCAGTCCACCTGTCCGTTCCGGCGCGGCAACGTAGGGTCATCGCCGTCCTTGTAGAAGTCGTCCAAGCAGAGCACAGGAAGTCCGGTCCGTTGGGCTATGTACGACTTTCCGGAGCCGGAGGGTCCAGCGAGCAGGACAACGCGGTGAGGGTGTTCCATTACCTTGAGTGACTCCGGCCAGACAGATTGCTGCCAAATTGCATCAACATCTCATCACACCAACGGCGACGGACAACCTGGGCTTTCCGTTTGCCGGGCGGCGTGATGGAATCTCGGGGGTCCGACCCGCCGGGTCGGTCGCTCGGCGTTGCCCACGGGCGACGTCCGGACGCGGTAATGCGAGGGCGGTGACGTGAGCAAACGGCCAACGACGGGCTCCTTCCTGTCACGGCTGCGCCGGCCGGCCAGCCGGCTCCGCGACATGCCGATCTGGTCCAAGCTCGGTCTGATCATGATCGTGCCGACCATCGCCACGGTCGTGGTCGGCACCAGCGGTCTGGTCGACCACGTGCAGACGCTCAACAATGCCAACCGGGCGGGCGACCTGGCCAATCTGATCGGGCGCTCGGGTGATCTGGTCGACACCCTGCAGGACGAGCGGGTCAACGCCATCCTGTGGCTGGGAGCCAAGGGCCAGACCAAGGCTGAGCAGACGCAGAGCAACGCCCAGTACCAGGAGGCCTACAACCGGGCCAACCAGCGGGTCGACCAGGCGAGGACGCCCTACCTGCAGGAGCGGAACGGGATCAGCGACCTGCCGAGAAACTTCGAGGGCCTGCTCGACCAGATCGACCAGAGCCTCACCGACCTGCCGGGCACCCGGAGCCAGGTCCTCAACGGCAAGCTGACCATCAGCGACGCGGAGAAGACGTACGGCGAGCTGATCAGCAACCTGCTCGCGATCCGGGACTCGGCCACCCCGCTCGCCGGCGACAACGACCTGAGCGACCGGATGCGCGCCGCCGCGGCGGTCGCCCGGCAGAAGGAGTTCCTGGCTCAGCGCCGCGTGGTCGTCCACCAAGCGCTGAAGCGGGGCTACCCCCCGCCGCTGCGCGAGCAGTTCATCGCCAGCGAGACCGGTGACGCCCAGGCGTACGAGAACTTCAAGGCGGTCGCCAACGAGGCCGACTCGGAGTTCTACGACCAGGCCGTCTCCGGACCGGACCGGCGCGAGGCGGACAAATACACCAACTGGGTCCGCGCCAACTCCAGCGACAGCATGGCGGAGGCCCCATTCAAGACGGACCAGTGGGACGCGGCCATGGTCGCCACCGCGAAGCAGCTCCGTACGGTGGAGAAGCGGCTCGACGGCAACGTGGTCGGACAGGCCGAGAGCCTCCGCTCCGCCACGAAGACCCAGGTGTTCCTGGAGACCGGCCTGCTGTTCAGCATGCTGCTGCTGGCCATCATCTTCGCGTACCTGGTCGCCCGCTCGATGGCCCGCTCGCTGCGCGACCTGCGGCAGGGCGCCCTCTCGGTGGCCCAGTACGGCCTGCCGCAGGCGGTGGCCCGGCTGCGGGACCCGCAGGTCACCGGGCAGCTCTCCCCGGTGCAACTGGCCAACCAGATCGCCGAGCCGCTGCCGGTCCGCAGCAAGGACGAGTTCGGCCAGGTGACCGAGGCGTTCAACGCGGTCCACCTGGAGGCCGTCCGCACCGCCGCCGAGCAGGCCGCCCTCCGGGCGTCCGTCGCGACGATGTTCGTCAACCTGGCCCGCCGGTCGCAGATCCTGGTCGACCGGCTGATCGGCCACCTCGACCGGCTGGAGCGCGGCGAGGAGGACCCGGACCGGCTTGCCGAGCTGTTCCAGCTCGACCACCTCGCCACCCGGATGCGGCGCAACGACGAGAACCTGCTGGTCCTCGCCGGTGCCGACTCCACCCGCGTGCAGCGGGAGCCGGCCGCCCTCATCGACGTGCTGCGCGCCGCCCAGTCCGAGGTCGAGCACTACACCCGGATCGAGTTCGGCGTGATCGACCGGGACATCGAGGTCGCCGCGCACGCGGTCAACGACCTGGTGCACCTGGTCGCCGAGCTCTTCGACAACGCCACCGCGTTCTCCCCGCCGGACTCCCACGTCATGGTGGAGGCCCGCCGCGTCGGCGACCGCGCCTCGCTCTACGTGGAGGACCGGGGCATCGGCATCAGCGCCGAGCAGCTGCACGAGCTGAACGAGCGCCTCGCCACTCCGCCGCAGGTGGACGTGGCGGTCTCCCGGATGATGGGTCTGGTCGTGGTCGCGCGGCTCGCCTCCCGGCATGGCGTCAAGGTCGAGCTGCGGCCCGGCGGCGACCGGGGCACGGTCGCCGACGTCACGCTGCCCACCTCGGTCCTGGTGCCGCGCGCCCTCTCCGGCCGGGGTCAGCCGGCGCCCGCCCTTCCGGCCGCCACGGCCGGCCCGCAGGGCGGCGGCCTGGCCGCCGCGTTCGGCGCCGTGGCCGCGCTCAACAACGGCCCGCAGACCCCGCCGGCCCCGCGCCCCGGCGCCTCCGGCAACCAGGTGACGCTCGGCGGCCGGGCCTTCGATCCAGCCCCGCGCAACGGCGCCGGCACCCCGGCCACCCCGGGTGGCGCGCGCTCGATGCCGGCCTGGTCCGACCTGACCGGGGCCAGCGGCCTCGCGGGCGGTGACGGCTTCACCCCGCGGACGTCGAACGGCCGGCCGATCGACCCGCTGCCGCAGCGGCGCAGCCCGGCCGAGGGCGACCCGGCCAGCACCGGCCAGCAGCCGCCCATCCCGCGGCAGCTGCCGAGCAGCCCGGAGGTGCGGCCGTACAACCCGCCGCCGGTCTCCGGCCCGCCGTTCCCGCCGGTCTCCGCGCCGCCGTTCCCGCCGGTCTCCGGCGTACCCGTGTCGGCCTCGCCGGTCTCGGGCCACCCCGTGTCGGCCGCGCCGGTCTCGGCGCAGCCGGTGTCGGCCTCGCCCGCCCCGGGCCAGCCGGTCTCCGTGCCGCCGGTCGGCCAGCTGCCGCCGCGTCCGGCCCCGCCGACCCCCGCGCCCAGCGTCGGCGCCCCGCCGGCCTGGCCGCCGGTTCCCGCGCCGGACCCGGCCGCCGCCCCGCCGGTGCCGGAGCGCCTGGCCGCCGGCCTGGACATGACCACCGAGCTGCCCCGGGTCACCCGGTCGGAGGCGCCGCCGGCGTTCAGCCAGCCCGCGCCGGCCCCTGCGCCGCGGCCGACCACGCCGCAGCCGGCGGCCAACCGCCAGCGGTACGCGGACGAGACGATGGAGCTGCCGATCTTCCGGGAGCTGGAGTCGGCCTGGTTCCGTACCCGCAAGCCGGGGCCGGAGGAGACCGCCGCAGCGCCGGCCGCGGGGGCGAACGGCGCGGCCACCCAGCAGTTCGCGAAGGTCGACACCGCCGGGCAGGCCGTCCAGCAGACCACACCAGGGACGACAGGTAACACGCCGATGGCACCAACCCCGATGGCCGGCGGAACACCGCACGACAACGGAGCGGCGAACGGAGGCCTCCGTCCCGGTTACGCCGAGGCGCTGCCGAACCGGCGAGCGTCCCAGCAGACCGGCGGCTGGCAGACCGCGGCCGACGACGGCTGGCGGGCCGCCTCGGCGGCCACCGAGGTCCCGGTCGCCGAGACCACGCAGAAGGGCCTGCCCAAGCGGGTGCCGATGGCGCAGCTCGTCCCGGGCGGCATCGAGAAGCCAAGCGCGTCGGTGCAGCGCCGGACGCCGGAGGGCGTACGGGGTCTGCTCTCGGCCTACCATCGGGGCGTGCAGCGGGGGCGTAACCACCCGACCGACAGCAACTCGGCCGGCTCGGAGGCCACTCCGGGCGGTCAGCAGTCCTCGCAGTCTGGCTCAGGCCCAGTGGCCGGGAGCGGGCAGAAGGAGCAACAAGGATGACTAGTACGCAGGATCTCGGATGGCTGCTCGCCAACTTCGCCGACCGGGTGCCCGGCGTGGCGCACGCGGTCGCGGTCTCCGCCGACGGCCTGCTCCTCGCTTCGTCCCGTGACCTTCCGCGGGACCGCGCCGACCAGCTCGCGGCGATCGCGTCCGGCCTGGTCAGCCTGACCCAGGGCGCGGCGCGCTGCTTCGAGGGTGGGGCGGTGCTGCAGACAGTCGTCGAGATGGACAACGGCTTCCTGTTCCTGATGTCCATCTCGGATGGTTCGTCGTTCGCGGTGCTCGCCGCGCGCAGCTGTGATGTGGGCCAGGTCGGCTACGAGATGGCCCTGCTCGTCGACCGGGTGGGTGACGCCCTGACCCCGCAGCCGCGTACGGCTGTGGGGATGATGGGCTGATCGACGCGCTGACCGGTGGGTCAGGAGCGGCAACAACTACGACAACGACGGGTTCCACCGGGGCGAGCCGGTGCCGGGTACGAAGGAGGTGAGCGGCGACATGGTCGATCGTGACGAGCCGACCGGCGCGTTGGTCCGTCCATACGCCGTGACCCGTGGTCGTACCCGTCCCCGACTCGAGATCGCCCTGGAGGCGCTCGTCGAGACGACGGTGCGCGGCCGGGCCGTTGCCAATGGCAATGGCGGCCAGGGTCGTGAGCACCAGTACATCGCCGCGCTGTGTGACGGACGCGTGCAGTCGCTCGCCGAGATCGCGGCGCGGATGCAGCTTCCGCTCGGCGTGGCCCGGGTGCTCATCGCCGACATGGCGACGGACGGCCTGGTCGCGGTCCATGAGCCGACCATCCTGGACGACTCGGACGACGCGGTGGGCACTGAACTGCTGGAGAGGGTGCTGAGTGGACTTCGCAGGCTCTGACATGTCGCACCGGCCGCCGGCCCCGAGCGGGCGCGTGACGTCGGCGAAGATCGTTATTGCCGGTGGGTTCGGCGTCGGCAAGACGACGCTGGTCGGTTCGGTCTCGGAGATCACGCCGCTGACCACCGAGGCGATCATGACCTCCGCCGGCGTGGGCGTCGACGACACCCGGCAGGTGCCGGGCAAGACGACGACCACGGTGGCGATGGACTTCGGTCGTATCTCGATCGATCGCGACCTGATCCTGTACCTGTTCGGTACGCCGGGTCAGACGCGGTTCTGGTTCATGTGGGACGAGCTGGTCCGGGGCGCCATCGGTGCCGTGGTCCTGGTCGACACCCGCCGCCTGGCCGACTGCTTCGCCGCGATCGACTTCTTCGAGCACCGGCGGCTGCCGTACCTGGTCGCCATCAACTGCTTCGACGGCATGCAGTACCACGACCCGCAGGACGTCCGGGACGCGCTGGCGATCTCCCGCGACGTGCCGGTGGTGGCCTGCGACGCCCGCAACCGGGAGTCGACCAAGCACGTGCTGATCTCGCTGGTCGAGTACGTGCTGACCATGCGGCGTTCCCGGGCGACCGCCCCCGCCTGACCGCTGTACCGAAGCGCCCGGTGACTGGTCACCGGGCGCTTCGTACTGTCCAGCATCGGCGGTCGGGCGCTGCCGGCCTCATCCCGACGTCAGGAGTACCGGGTCCAGCTGCCCTGGGTCCGGGTGTGGACGCCCAGGGAGTCGCCTTCCCTGCCGCCGTGCCACGGGGCGCGAAGGTACGCCCCGGCGATGCCCTCGGTCACCTGCATCTGCCTGCACGTCCGCAGCCGTCCACGGTCGGTGCTGGTCGCCGTCCGCCCGCCGCAGCGAGGAGCTGGACCGAGTCCGAGGCGTACGGGCCGAAGCTGCTGAACCCGCCGTGCACGCAAATGGATGCGGCGTCGGTCAGGACCGGTAACCGGCGGACCGGTACTCGTACTCCCGCTCGTCGTCGCGGTCGCCGGTGTCACGGCTGAAGTCCCAGCCGCCGGCCGCCTCCCGGCCGGGGCGGCCACCGACGGCGAAGCCGCCGATCTCCTGACCGCGCCGCCAACCCCGGAAGTAGCCCGTGGTGTTCTCGGCGAGGCTGGCCGCGTTCCGGACGATCCGCAGTGGGCGCTCGTCGCGCAGCGGCGAACCGGGCACCAGATTGGCCTGCGGGACCCGCTTCGGCAGGCCGGCCTTGGTCTCCGTGCCCACCGACGGGCGGGCTGCCTGCTGGGCGGCCTGCCAGCCGGTGTCCGCGGTGCTCGACCAGTCGAGGTCGGCCTCGTCGCCGTGCCCGACGAACCAGGCGGACTTCGCCTGGGCGAAGATCAGCAGGTCGCCGTCGCCCTCGTCGGACACCGGCGGGGGCCGGTGCTCCTTCGGTGCGGGGCGCTGCTCCGGCGGGGTGGGCAGGTCGGCGCGGGGCGCTGGGCGGCCCGGCCGGGCGGACTCCGGCCGGTCGACGAGCCGCAGCGAGGGAGCCTCCAGGCCCGGGTCGGTCGGCGCGTCCAACTCGTCCCGCAGCGCCCGGTCGGCCAGCGGCGGCGGCTCCACCAGGCGGAGCATCGGCGGCTCCTGCGGCAGGTCGTCGGCGAGCCAGGGCGGGGTGACCCGGCTGGTGCCCGGATCGCTCGGCGCGTCCACGTCCCGGCCGTACGGGTAGCCGGCCGGCGCCTCCGTGGCGCGGTCGTCCTGGTCTTCGCCCGTGTTGACCAGGGGCCAGTTGGCCCGCGAGCCCGGGGGAGCGGACTCCTGGTTCGGGCGCGGGGTCGGCACCGGGACGCTCAGGTCGGTGGCGCTGAAACCCCCGGTCGGCGGCTCCTGGTTGATCTTGGGCCGGGGTGGGATGAGGGTCCGCTGCCGCTCGGCCCGGGCGCTGTTGATCGCCGCCGTGGTCAGCGTCGGTCGGAACGGCTCGCCGGCCTCGGCCGGCGGCACCTTGCCGCGCTGGGCAGGGGGGATCGGGGTGATCCCGGGCGGCGGGGGCGGTGCGGAGATCGGCCGGTTGGTCGGGGCGTCCGCCCGTTGCGGCAGCGGCGCCCCGGCCGGCTCGGTGTGCGACGGCGGCGCGGACGTCGGCCGCCCGCTGGCGGCGGCGGCCGGGGTGACCGGGGCGGGGGCGACGGGCGGCGGCGCGACCGGTGCCGGGGCGACCGGCGGCGGGCCGAGCGGCCGGGGTGTCGCGGGCGCGGCCGGGCCGGAGACCGGCTCGGGGCGGCCACGCCGGCCCACCGGCTCAGGCTCGGCGGGTCGGACCGGCCGCAGGCCGGTGCTGGTGTTGCCGAGGGCGGGTCGCTCGTCGACCGGCTCGCCGCGTCGGGTGGCGGCCCGGCGGCCCGGTGCCGGGGCGGGCGTGGTGACCCGGGCGCTGAGCGCGCCGACCAGGGCCGCGCAGCCGGCGTCGCAGGCCCGGACGGCGGAGACCGCCTGCCGGACCGTCTCCGCGACGGCGGCGGTGAGCGCCCGGTTGACGGCGGCCCGGCGGGGCGTCTCGGCGATGGCGACCCGCAGCGCGGTGACCGCGTCGTTGATGGTGTCGGCGTCCGCGACGCCCTCGTTGGCGAGGTGCGCAGCGACGGCGTCCGCGGCGACCCCGACCTCGCGGCCCCGGGCCACCGTGCCGCTCAGCATGCCGGGCTCCGGCAGGGCGTCGAGCACGGCCAGGGACACCGGCTCGGCCGGGTCCGGGTAGGCGCGGAGGGCGGCCGGGTAGAGCTCACGGAGCACCTCACGCAGCGCCACGGCGGCGGAGTGCCGCCCGCTGGCCAGCGCGGCGTGCGCGGCGAGGACCTGCTTGTAGCCCGCGAGATCGCGGGGGGCCGGCAGGGTGACCGCGGAGAGGGCGCCGGCCTGCAGCGCCCGGGCCAGCCCGACCGCCCGGCGCTCGGCCGGGGGCGACTGCATCTCGTCCAGCGAGTCGTCGTCGGCGAAGCGCTCGGCGAAGTCGTCGACCGAGTCGTCGTCGGCGATCGCCAGCGGTCGACCGGCCGCGCTGAGCAGCGAGGTGACCGTGTGATCGTCACTGTCGGCGGCGATGGCCGCACCGCTCGGCCCGCCCGACCGCTCCACGAGCAGCGCGACCAGCTGGGCGTAGCCAGCGGGGTCGTCGCCGATCTCGCAGACATGCAGCAGACGGCCTGCGTCGTCGACCACAGCGGACGTCAGCGTCGATCCGGCCGAAGCCGGCCGGTCGGCCGGATCCGCCGAGGCCAGACCGCAGTACACGCGCACGAGCGCCACGGCGTCGTCCTCCTCCCGGGACACAGGTCTTGCTCTGCCAGAGACTGATGCTCCCCGGTCCGGGTCAGTCGCGCCAGTCCACAACGGCAGAGATCTTGCCGACAATGGTGCGCCAACCCAAACTTGCGGTTTGTGCCCCGATTTTCTTCAGCCGGCGCCGACCCAGGAAACCACCGATTCCGCCGTTGACGCTCGACCGCAGCGCCTCGTCCAGGTCGTCCAGACTCGAGCCTGCGGAGAGCATGTCCAGCACGGCGGGTAGCCGCAGCGCGTACGCCAGGTCACGGGCGATCTCGCCGGCCTCGATCAGGAGCGTGGGATCCCATGCGTCGTGGCCGCCGCGGAGGTTCTCCACCACGAGGTCGAGCTCGTAGGTGTCCTCGTCCAGCGGGGCGATGTCGGCCGGTTCCAGCCGTTCGGACAGGTCATCCCAGCTGTCCAGTTGAGACAGGTCGTTGGGCGCACCGGAACGGATGAAACTGACCAGCGACTCCGGGGACTTGAACAGCAGCAGCTTGCCGCGGTGGCTGAGGAAGATGGGCACCTCCTCGTCGCCGGTGTCCTCGTCCGCCTCGTCCTCGTCGGCGTCCTCGTCCTCGTCGGCGTCCTCGTCCTCCTCGGCGGCCTCGTCCGCCGCCTCGGCCGTGCCGCGCCGGCGACCCTTGGCGCGCTCCTCGTCCTCGTCCTCCTCGGCGGCGAGGGCGGCGAACTCCTCGTCGAGGATCACCACCTCCTCGTCGTCCTCGGTCTCGACGACCTGGCGCCGGGCCAGGAACGGATCGTCCTGGTCGCGCTCGGCGACGTCGGTCGGGGTCAGCTCCCGCGCCGGCCGGTACGCCCGCAGGGTGAAGCCGGTGCCGGCGGGCAGGGCGATCTCCACCGGGTCGATCCGCAGCTCGTCCCAGAGCGCGCGGTCCGCCGCCGGACGGTCGACCTCGACCTCGTCTTCGGCGGCCGACGGGGTGGTGTCGTCGAGCTCGGGCTCGTCGGCGTCGGGCCGGTGGGGCGACTGGCGGGCCACGCTGACCTCCGTGTGCTGTCGGGTTGCCCACCCGGCGACGCCTCCGGCCGCCGAGTGACTCTGCGCACATACCCTAGTGGGCGACCCGGCGCGACCGGGAGCCGCACCCCGGTGGCATCTCGACCGGCGGACAAGTAGTCTTGCTACACATGAAGGCCCAGGCGCTGCACGGACACCTGGACGCGCTGCTGCTGGCGGTGCTGGAGCAGGGCGCCCTGCACGGCTACGCGATCATCGAGGCGCTCCGGGCCCGCAGCGGCGGCACCCTGGACCTGCCCACCGGCACCATCTACCCGGCCCTGCGCCGCCTGGAGCGGGCCGGCTACGTGGCCAGCTCGTGGAGCACCGTCAACGGGCGGGAGCGGCGCACCTACCAGCTAACCGAGGCCGGCGGCCGGGCGCTCGCCGGCGAACGGGCCGGCTGGCGCGAGTTCAGCGCCACGGTCGGTCGGTTCCTCGGCCCAGCCGAGCCGCCGGGCGCCCCGGCCTGACCGAAGCCGAGTCGCCGGGCGCCCCGGCCTGACCGCCCCGCCGGACGAGCTGCCGGCTCGGCGTCAGCGGGTGGTCAGCAGCCAGCAGCGCGCCGCCCGGGCGAGCGCGAACCAGCCGACGCTCACCAGCACCGCGCCGATGATCATCGGCGGCCAGGTGAGGGCCGCGTCCCAGAGGCCGACCGACCAGCCGAACACCGCGCTGCCGGCGACCGCGCCGAGCGCCAGCCCGCCCGTCAGCCCGAAGCCCACCGCCCGCGCCAGCCGGGGGAGGCGGGCCGACCCGTACCGGGCGGCGAGGACCCCGAGCAGCAGGCCGGCCAGCGCCAGGCCGGCGATCAGCGCCCAGATCCCGTTGAGCGCGGCGGACAGCAGCAGATAGCCCGCCGGCGGCCGGGGTCCGTCGCTCCAACTCGCCCCCCGCCAGGTCAGGTCGCCCCCGGCCATCAGCAGCACCGCCACCGCCAGTGCCCGCAGCGCCAGCCGGCGCAGCGCCCCGGCCGCCAGCTCGGCCTGGTAGCCGGGCACGAGCTGGGCGGGGCTGCCGAACTCGGCCACCGCGCGCCGCCCGGCCTCCGCCGGGGGCAGGCCGTCCTCCCGGTACGCCTCGACGGCGTCCAGCAATGCGTGCCGCGCCTCGGTCAGCAGGTCGGCCTTGAGGCTGGCCGGCCCGTGCAACTGGCCGGCCAGCTCACGCAGCCGCTCCTCCACGAGCCCGTCCGCGTACCCCCGCATGGGTCCCACCCTGCCACCCTGCGGCGCGGTCCGCGTCCGGGGTTTTCCCGGAAGGGGCGATCAGGGTGCCAGCGCCAGGTAGCCCCGCTCCGCCGCCTCCTGGCGCAGCCACTGGTCGCGGTACCAGCCCGGCTGCGCGACCAGTTCGTCGTGCCGGCCGCGCTGCACCACCCGGCCGGCGTCGAGCACCACGATCTCGTCCAGCTCGGCGAGGCCGCTGAGCCGGTGGCTGATCAGCAGCACTGAGTGGTGGGCCGGCGTGGCGGCCAGGGCCGAGGCCAGCACAGCGTCCGCGGCGGCCGGGTCGAGACCCTCGGTCGGCTCGTCCAGCACCAGCACCGCCGGGGCGGCCAGCAGGGCCCGGGCCAGCGCCAGCCGCTGCCGCTGGCCGCCGGAGAGCTGCCCGCCCTGCTCGCCGACCACGGTGTCCCAGCCGTCGGGCTGGTCGCGTACCCAGTCCAGCAGGCCGGCCGCCCGGGTGGCGGCGGCCAGCTCCTCCTCGCTCGCCCGCGGCCGGCCCAGCAGCAGGTTCTCCCGGACCGAGGCGTGGAAGACGTACGCCTCGGCGAGCAGGCCGCCGATCGCCCGGGGCAGCTCCTCGGCCGGGTACGCGGACACCTCCGCCCCGTCCAGGGTGACCCGGCCGGCGGCGGGGCGTACCGCGCCGGTGAGCACGGCCGCCAGGGTGCTCTTGCCGGCGCCGCTCGGCCCGACCACGGCCACCCGGCGGCCGGCCGGCAGGTCCAGCTCGACCCCGTCGAGCGCGGGCGCCGCCCCCTCGCGGTACCGCACGGTCACCCCGGCGAATCGTACGTCGTGCCGGTCGCCGGTGACGGTCGCCGGACCGGCGGCGGGGGCCGCTGCGGGGGCGGTGAGCAGGGCGGCCACCCGGGCCAGGCCGGTGCGGAGCTGGGTCCACTGCCGGGCGGCGCCGACCAGGGCGAGGGCGATCTCGACCGCGGCGAGGGTGCCGACGGCGAGGACCCCGACCAGCACCCCGCCGACGCCGGCGCGCAACGCCACGACGACCACCGCGGCGGCGGTGAGCCCACTGACCAGGACCCCGGTCGCGTCGACCGCGAAGCCGGTCGCGGCCAGCCGGCGCTCCAGCCGGGCGAGGCGTCGGGCCCGGCCCTCGGCGGCGGCCAGCGCCCGGTCGGTCGCGCCGAACGCGGCCAGGTCGGCGGCCCCGTGGGTCAGGTCGACGGCGTCCGCGGCGAGTGCCCCGCGCAGCGGGGCCACCTCATCGGCGGCCCGGCGGGTCAGCGTGGTGGCCAGCGCGGGCAGCGCCACCCCGGCCACCAGCAGCCCGAGGGCGAGCACGCCGGCCGCGGGGAGGGAGATCAGCGCGGCGCTGCCGACGGCGAGCAGGCTCACCAGCGCGGCGGCGGACCCCGGTACGAGCACCCGCAGCAGCAGGTCCTGCACCGCCTCCACGTCGGAGACGAGCCGGCTCAACGCGTCCCCGGTCCGCTGCGCGGCGGCGTCCCGGCGGACGGCGAGGGTGGCGAACACCCGGGCCCGGACGTCGGTGATCATGCGGAGCACCGCGTCGTGCCCGGCGAGCCGTTCGGTGTAGCGGAACACGCCCCGGCCGACGGCGAGGGCGCGGACCGCGACGATGGCCACGGTCAACCGGTCCAGCGGCGGCCGGCCGGCGGCGCTCATCAGCAGCCAGGTGGCGGTGGCCATCAGGGCCAGCCCGGCGAACTCGGTGGCCGCGGCGAGCAGCCCGGCGCCGACCAGCCGGCCCAGGTACGGCCGGGCCAGCCGCAGCACGGTCCACTCGGCGCGCGCCCCGCCCCTGCTTGCCGCGGCCGGCGTGCCGGCGGCGGTCGGGGCGGGTCCGTCCGGCAACAGCTCTGGCGCGCTCGCCTCGGCGGCGGTCGGCGCGCCGACGTCGCGTGCGGCCGGGGTCACGCCGTCCCGCGAGACGCCGCCCGGCACGGCCCGCACCGGCTGGTCGGGTCGCCAGGGCGCCACGTCGCCGCCGGAGACGACCCCCGGCTGCTCGGTGCTGCCCGCCACCAGGCCGTCCTGCGGCTCGGGCCGCCCGGGAACCGGGTCGTCCGGCCGCCCGGGTTGGGGCACGGCGCCGGGCTGGTCGGGGCCGCTCATCAGCTGACCTTCCCGGCCGGCACCCGGCTCAGCTCGGTGACCCGGCCGTCCTCGACGCGCAGGATGCGGTCGGCGTCGGTCAGCAGCGCGGGCCGGTGCGCCACCAGCAGCGCGGTACGCCCGGCGACCAGTCGCCGGGTGGCGGCCAGCACCACTGCCTCGCTGGCCGTGTCCAGCCGGGCGGTCGGCTCGTCGAGGAGCACCAGCGGGGCGTCCCGCAGGAACGCCCGGGCCAGCGCCACCCGCTGCCGCTGCCCGCTGGACAGGCCGTGGCCGCGTTCCCCGAGCGGGGTGGCCAGTCCCTCGGGCAGCCCGGCGACCACCTCGTCCAGCGCCGCGTCGGTGACCGCCCCGGCCAGAGCGGCGTCGGCGGCGTCCGGGGCGCCGAGGCGGATGTTGTCGGCCAGCGACCCGGCGAACAGGTGGGCCCGCTGCGGCACCCAGGCGACCTGGCGCCGCCAGGCGTCGAGGTCGACGTCGGCCAGGTCCACCCCGGCCACGGTGACCCGGCCGGCGGTCGGGGTGACGAAGCCGAGGAGCAGGCCGAGCAGGGTGGTCTTGCCGGCCCCGCTGGGCCCGATGATCGCGACCCGCTCGCCGGGCCGGATGGTCAGCGTGACGTCGCGCAGCGCGGTGGTCCGCTCGTACGCGACGGTGACGCCCTCGAAGCGGATCTCGCCGTCGCCGCCGGGCGGCGGCACCGGCGCGCGGGCGGGCGCGGCGGCGGCCGGCGGGGCGGAGAGGGTGAGCGCCTCGTCCAGCGCGGTCAGCCCCTCCATGCTGGCGTGGAACCGGCTGCCCGCGGCCCGCAGCGGCAGGTACGCCTCCGGGGTGAGCAGCAGCACCAGCAGCGCGGTGGAGAGGGTGATCCCGCCGCCGAGCAGCCGGATGCCCACCGGCACCGCGACCAGCGCCACCGACAGGGTGGCGACGAGTTCGAGGACCAGCGCGGAGAGGAACGCGATGCGCAGCGTCTTCATGGTGGCCTGCCGGTGCCCGTCGGCCATCCGGCGGACCACGTCGACCTGGGCCCGGGCCCGGCCGAACGCGCGCAGCGTGGGCAGCCCGGCCACCATGTCCAGGAAGTGCCCGCCGAGCAGTGACAGCCGTCGCCACTGCCGCTCGGTGGCGGCCTGCGCCTGCCAGCCGAGCAGCGCCCCGAAGACCGGGATGAGCGGGATGGTCAGCGCGATGATCAGCGCCGAGCTCCAGTCGGCGAGGACGATCCGGCCCAGCACGGCCAGCGGCACGGTCACGCTCAGCACGAGCTGCGGCAGATAACCGGTGAAGTAGGGGTCGAGCGCGTCCAGGCCGCGCCCGGCGAGGGTGGCGAGCTGCCCGGCCCGCTGGCCGGCGACCCAGGTGGGGCCGTGCCGTCCGACCGCGCGGAGCAGGTCGGCGCGGAGGGCGGCCTTCACGGTGGCCGCCACCCGGGCGGCCACCGTGCCCTGCGCCCAGCTGACCAGCGCGCGGGCGGCGACTGCGGCGCCGAAGCCGGCCAGCGCCGCCCGGTGCAGTCGCCCGTCGATCGCCGTCGCCAGCAGCGTGGCCAGCGCGGTGGCCTGCGCGACCACCAGCAGCGCGGTCAGCCCGCCCAGCACCGCGAGCACGGCGAGGTCGCGCCGGGCCGCGGGGACCCGGCGCAGCAGCCGCGGGTCGAACGGGCGGCGATTCACCAGTACACCGGTGCCCTGCCGTCGGTCCGTCCCCGGAACACCCACCAGCACATCGCCTGAAAGCCTAGTAGGGCCGGCAGCAGCGGCAGCGCGAGCCAGCCCAGCAGGGAGAGGGTCGGACCGCTGGCCGCGGCGTCCGCGACGGTCAGCGAGGCGGTCGGGTCGACCGTGGAGACCAGGATCCGGGGCCAGAGGGCGGCTCCGATCAGCGCCACCGGCAGCGCCAGCGCCGCGCTCGTCGCCGCGAAGGCCACCCCGGCCCGGCCCCGGTCGAGCGCCGCGCGGGCCACCAGCAGCGCCGCGACCAGCGCCGACAGCAGCAGTACGGCGACCGCCGGGCGCGCCACGGCGGCGCGTACCCGGTCGGAGAGCAGGCCCAGCACGGTGGCCGCGGCGAGCGCGATGAGCGCCGCCGGCACCAGCCCCCGGGCCAGCCGGGCGACCGCCGGGGCGTGGGCGGCGGGCAGCCGGAGGGTGAGGAACGTCGCACCCTGCACGGCGATCAGCGCCAGCGTCGCCAGCGCGACGGCGGCCACGAACGGGGTGAAGAGGTGGCCCGCGCCGGCGACGTGCCCGTCCGCCGTCAGCGGTACGCCCTGCAGCAGCCCGCCGAGCACGGCGCCCCAGCCCAGGGCGGCGAGCACGCTGCCGGCCACGATCACCCGGTCCCAGCCGGCCCGGGCCGACCCGGCGCGCGGCCGGCTGCGCAGTTGCACCCCGGCGGTCACCAGCACCACTCCGGCGAGCGCGCCGAGCACGGCCGGGTAGAGGCCGGAGAGCAGTTCGCCCTCCAGGGTGGGGAAGGCGCCGAACAGGATGCCGACGGCGGCGACCAGCCACACCTCGTTGCCGAGGAAGAACGGCCCGACGGCGTTGAGCGCGGCCCGCCGGGCCTCGGGGGTGGCACCCCGGGCGAGCAGCAGGCCGACGCCGTAGTCGTAGCCGCCGAGGACGAGGTAGGTGGCGAAGAAGAGGCCGAGCAGGGCGTACCAGGCGAGTTCCACGGCGGGCTCCCTCAGGCGAACACGGGGTGGGGGTGGGTGTCGGTGTCGGGCGCGGGCGGGCGGCCGAGGGCGGGGTCGTGTGCGCCCCGGGCGGCGTGCCGGGCCAGCAGCACCCAGTTGGTGACGGCGAGGGTGCCGAGCAGCAGGGTGAAGCCGATCAGCGAGGTGAGCATCAGCCCGGGGCCGACCGGCGAGACCGCCTGCCCGGTGGGCAGCAGCCCGTACGCCACCCAGGGCTGGCGCCCCACCTCGCGGGCGATCCAGCCGAGGATCACCGCGACGAAGGGCAGCGGCACGGCGAGCAGGATCAGCCAGAGCGGGAACTGCAGCCGGATGATCCAGTCCCGCCAGAGCAGCGGCACCACGAGGATGCCGAAGAACAGCGCCATCCCGATCAGGATCATGAAGCCGAGGCCGACGTTGGACAGGGTCGGTGGGGTGTAGTCGCCCGGCCCGAACTTCGCCGTCCACTCGGCGATCAGGGCGTCCCGGTCGGCGCCGCCGCCGAACTTGGTGGGCTGCAGTTCCCCGACCGGGCCGAACTGCGCGAAGCCGAACCCGATCAGGAAGACCACGGCGACCGCGAAGGTGAGCAGACCGAGCCGCAGGGACTTTCGGAAGAGCGCGAAGTCCGGGGTGCGCCGGATCAGGTGCCAGGCGCTCACCGCGGCCATCAGCATCCCGCCGGTGACCAGGCTCGCCGACACCACGTGCCCGAAGGCGAGGGTGAGGGTCGGGTTGGTGAGCAGCGCGCCGAAGTCGGTGAGGTGGGCGATGCCGTCGCGGACCTCGTATCCGACGGGGTGCTGGAGCCAGGCGTTCGCCACCATGATCCAGAACGCGGAGGCGTACGCGGTGAGCGCGACCCCCCAGAGCAGCGCGAGGTGGACGCCGCGGCGCAGCCGGTGCCAACCGAAGATCCACATGCCGAGGAACGTGGACTCGAGGAAGAACGCGACCAGCGTCTCGATGGCCAGCGGTGCGCCGAAGACGTTGCCGACGTAGCGCGACAGGCCGCTCCAGTTCAGCCCGAACTGGAACTCCATCACGATGCCGGTGGCGATGCCGAGCACGTAGTTGATCACGTAGAGCTGGCCCCAGAAGCGGGTCAGCCGTTCGTACACCGGTTTGCCGGTGATGAAGCCGGCGGTCTGCAGCGCGACCAGCAGGGTGACCAGGCCGAGGGTGACCACCACGAAGAGGAAGTGGATCGAGGTGGTGGTGGCGAACTGCAGGCGGGCGAGGAGCAGGGGATCCATGGCCGTTCTCCCACGGGTTGACTCGCTTGTCATAGCGAGCCTACACGTAGCTTGCCTACCTATCCGACCGGCCCGGATCGGAGGAGGAATCGGGTATCGGTCAGTTCAGGAAGAGGGCGATCGGCAGGGCGGCCAGGGTGGTGGTGACGGCCAGCGCGGTGGCGCCGAGCAGCCGCGGCGTCCGGTCCGGGACCAGCAGCCGCTGCACCCGTACGTCGAGGTCACGGTCGCCGAGGCCGAGCGCGCCGGCCGGCGTGATCCGGTGCCCGGCGGCGGCGAACCGCCGCAACGCCCCGGCCAGGGGTGCCTCGGCGTGCAGCTCGCGGGCCTTGTCGTCGGCGCGCATCTCGACCAGCAGGGCCACCCGCTCGTGGGCGTGGCGCACCCACCGGAACCAGGGCAGCGCCCGGCAGAGCGCGGTGAACGGCAGCAGCACGAGATCGTGCCGCTCCTGGGCGTGCGCTCGCTCGTGCGTCAGCACCGCCGCCAGCTCGGCCCGGTCCAGCAGGCTGAGCGTGCCGGCGCTGACCACCACCCGGGGCTTCACCCCCGGCAGGCAGTACGCGGCCGCGCTCGGGTGGTCGAGCACCAGCGCGCCCGGCACGGTGGGGTCCCGGCGGGCGACCAGGCTGAGCAGGTCCCGGTGCCGGCGCTGCGCCCGGACCGCGCCGTAAACGCTGCGTACGGTCGTGGTGAGCAGCACCGCGCCGATGCCGAAGCCCACCCCGACCAGGCCGAGGTGGACCGCCCCGACCCCGGCCGGCAGCGTGCCGTGCGCCAGGTCGGTGCCGAGGGCCACCAGGGCACTGCCGGTCGGCTGGTCGTACGCGGCCAGGCCGAGCGCCATCGGCAGGCCCATCGCGGAGAGGCCGAGCGCCAGCCCGACCGCCTGCCAGCAGACGATCGCCACCCGCGGCGCGCGCCAGGTCCACGTCGAGGCGGCGAGCACCTCCGCGGTCAGCCAGCAGGCCAGGATGCTCGCGGCGAAGTGCAGGGCGTACGCCACGGCCGCCGCCCTACCGGTCCGTCGCCTCGTCGGCGAGCGGCGGCTGCCCGGCCCGCGGGTCCTCGACCCGGTCCGTCAGCCCGGCTTCGGCGCTCAGCGCCGCGCGCAGCACCTCCGCCTCGGTGCCGGTCACCGAGCGGGCGAAGCGCACCAGCGCGGCGTCCCGGCTGCCGCCGAGGTCGAGGGCGTCGAGCATGAGCTGGGCGATGTGCGCCTCCCGGCTGCCCGCGGCCCGGTACCGCCAGGCCCGGCCCTCCCGCTGGCGCTGCACCATGCCCTTGCCGGCGAGCCGGTCGAGCACGGTCATCACCGTCGTGTACGCCAGCTCGCGCCCGTCCAGGGCGTCGGCGACCTCGCGGACGGTCACCCCGTCCGACGTGCCCGGGACCAGGTCCCACAGGACGTCCATCACCGCACGTTCGAGATCACCCAGCCGAGTCACGCCCCAATCCTACCCCCCGTAGTAGACCCCCTCCGCCCCGCCTGGAAGGAGGGGCCTCAGACACGGAAAGAGTGGCCATCCGCCACGCGGAGACCACTCTTTCCGTGAACTAGTGCGATCTTGAGGAGGGGAACCCCGCTGACCGAGGACTCGACGCTGGGCATCAGCCACCGAGCCGGAACCCCCGGACGGACGGTGCCCACCGAGGGTTTCCGGGGGAGCCCGCCCGCGGAGGGATCAAGCCTGACCGCCCGGAGCGGGCGGGCTCCCCCGGAAACCCCCAAGCTCAGACACCCTTCGGATGCCACACAGTCTTCGTCTCCAGCAGCACAGTCATCCGCCCCACGCCCGGGTCGGCGAACCAGTCGTGGTCGGCCGCCGCCGGCCGGAGCACCCGCTTCAGGTTCTCCGCCGCCTTGACCTCCATCTCGGCGGCCAGTTCGGCGTCACTCACCCCGCTCAGGTCGATCGCGTTGACGTCCATGTGCGCGGCCAGCGTGGGCACCGTCTCGGTGATCCGGCCGGTGAGGAGGTTGACCACCCCGCCCGGCAGGTCGGAGGTGGCCAGCACCTCGGCCAGGGTCACCGCCGGCAGCGGCTGCGCCGGGGAGGCCGCCACCACCACGGTGTTGCCGGTGACGATCGCCGGGGCGATCACACTGACCAGGCCGAGCAGCGCCGGCGCCTCGGGGGCCACCACCGCCACCACGCCGGTCGGCTCCGGGGCGGACAGGTTGAAGTACGGCCCGGCCACCGGGTTCGCGCCGCCGTACACCTGGGGGAGCTTGTCGGACCAACCGGCGTACCAGACCCAGCGGTCGATCGCCGCGTCCACCTCGGCGGCCGGCACGCCGAGCGCGACGAACTGCTCCCGGCGGCCCTCCAGCATCTCGGCGACCCGGTAGAGGATCTGCCCCCGGTTGTACGCGGTCGCCCCGGCCCAGCCCTTCACGGCGGCCCGGGCGGCGACGACCGCGTCACGTGCGTCCTTGCGGGAGGCCAGTACGACGTTGGAGTCCTGCACGATGTACGACCGTCCCGACTCGCTGCGCGGGAACTTCCCGCCGATGAAGAGCTTGTACGTCTTGCGTACCGCGACCCGCTCAGACATTGAGGTACGCCTCCAGCCCGTGCCGGCCGCCCTCGCGGCCGTAGCCCGACTCCTTGTAGCCGCCGAACGGCGAGGTGGGGTCGAACTTGTTGAACGTGTTGGCCCAGACCACGCCGGCGCGGAGCCGGTCGGCCAGCCACAGGATGCGGGAGCCCTTGTCGGTCCAGATCCCGGCCGACAGCCCGTACGGGGTGTTGTTCGCCTTCTCCACCGCCTCGGCCGGGGTGCGGAAGGTGAGCACGGACAGCACCGGCCCGAAGATCTCCTCCCGGGCGATCCGGTGCGCCTGGGTAACCCCGGTGAAGATGGTCGGCGCGAACCAGAAGCCCCGCTCGGGCAGCTCGCAGGCGGGCGACCAGCGCTCGGCGCCCTCGGCGGCGCCGGCCTCGGAGAGCTCGCGGATCCGCTCCAGCTGGGCGGCCGAGTTGATCGCCCCGATGTCGGTGTTCTTGTCCAGCGGGTCACCGACCCGCAGCTGGGCCATCCGGCGCTTCAGCGACTCCAGCACCCGGTCGGCGACCGACTCCTGGACCAGGAGGCGGGAGCCGGCGCAGCAGACGTGCCCCTGGTTGAAGAAGATGCCGTTGACGATCCCCTCGACGGCCTGGTCGACCGGCGCGTCGTCGAAGACGATGTTGGCGGCCTTGCCGCCCAGTTCGAGGGTGAGCTTCTTGCGGGTGCCGGCGACCGCGCGGGCGATGGCCTTGCCGACCTCGGTCGAGCCGGTGAACGCGACCTTGTCCACGCCCGGGTGCTCGACCAGCGTCCGGCCGGTGTCGCCGGCGCCGGTGACGATGTTGACCACGCCGGCCGGCAGGTCGGCCTGCTGGCAGATCTCGGCGAAGAGCAGCGCGGTCAGCGGGGTGGTCTCCGCCGGCTTCAGCACCACCGTGTTGCCGGCGGCGAGCGCGGGGGCGATCTTCCAGGCCAGCATGAGCAGCGGGAAGTTCCACGGGATTACCTGGGCGGCCACCCCGAGCGGCTGCGGGGCCGGCCCGAAGCCCGCGTGGTTGAGCTTGTCGGCCCAGCCCGCGTAGTAGAAGAAGTGCGCGGCGACCAGCGGGACGTCGACGTCCCGGGACTCTTTGATCGGCTTACCGTTGTCCAGCGACTCGAGCACCGCCAGCTCGCGGGAGCGCTCCTGGATCAGCCGGGCGATCCGGAACAGATACTTCGCCCGGTCGCGGCCCGGCATCGGACCCCAGACCTTCTCGTACGCCTTGCGCGCGGCGCGGACCGCGCGGTCCACGTCCTCGTTGCCGGCCTCGGCGACCTCGGCGAGGACCTCCTCGGAGGCCGGGTTGATCGACTTGAAGCTGCCGCCGTCGACCGGGTCGACGAACCTGCCGTCGACGAACAGGCCGTACGAGGGCTTGATGTCCACCACCGAGCGCGACTCGGGGGCGGGTGCGTATTCGAACATCGCGCTCAGTCCAGGGTGAAGTAGTCGGGGCCGGAGTAGACGCCGGTCGTCAGCTTGGTCCGCTGCATCAGCAGGTCGTTCAGCAGGCTGGACGCGCCGAACCGGAACCAGTCCGGGTCCAGCCAGTCCGGGCCGACGGTCTCGTTGACCATGACCAGGTACTTGATCGCGTCCTTGCTGGTCTTGATGCCGCCGGCCGGCTTCACGCCGACCTGCCGCCCGGTGGCGGCGCGGAAGTCGCGGACCGCCTCCAGCATCACCAGGGTCACCGGCGGGGTGGCCGCGACCGGCACCTTGCCGGTGGAGGTCTTGATGAAGTCGCCGCCGGCCAGCATGGCCAGCCAGGAGGCCCGCCGCACGTTGTCGTAGGTGGCCAGCTCGCCGGTCTCCAGGATCACCTTGAGGTGGGCGTCCCCGCAGGCCTCCTTGGTGGCCACGATCTCGTCGTAGACCTCCTGGTAGCGGCCGGCCAGGAACGCGCCCCGGTTGATCACCATGTCGATCTCGTCGGCGCCGGCCGCGACGGCGGCCCGGGTGTCGGCGAGCTTCACCTCCAGCGGGGCCTGGCCGGACGGGAACGCGGTCGCCACGCTGGCCAGGTGCACGCCGGATCCGCGCAGCACCTCGGCCACGTACGGGACCATCGCCGGGTAGACGCAGACGGCGCCGACGTGCGGGCAGGACGGGTCGGCCGGATCGGGGCGCAGCGCCTTGGTGGCGAGCGCCCGCACCTTGCCGGGGGTGTCGGCCCCTTCCAGGGTGGTCAGGTCGACCATCCGGATCGCCAGGTCGATCGCCTGGGCCTTGGCCGTGGTCTTGATGGAGCGGGTGCCGAGTTGTGCTGCCCGCTGCTCCGCGCCGACCTGATCCACGCCCGGCAGGCCGTGCAGGAAGGTCCGCAGAGCGGTCTCGGATCGTCCCAGCTCGGAGAGGTCCGACCGGGCCGACGTCGCTGTCGCCGTCATGGCGTGAATAGTACGCATCACCGCCGGGTGTGATCTTGATCATGACGGCCCGATCGTGAGTGCCACACGTGAGCGGGGTCGCTGGTCACCCGGCACCTGCGGTGCGCGGCCGGCCCGACCGGTAGGTTGAGCGTTCGTGGACGTACACGTCATTGACCACCCGCTCGCCCAGGCGCGGCTGACCGCGATGCGGGACGCCCGGACCGACTCGGCGTCGTTCCGGGCCGCGCTGCACGAACTCACCACGATGCTGGTGTACGAGGCAGCGCGCTCCTTCCCCGTCGAGAAGTACCCGATCCAGACCCCGGTCACCGCGACCGAGGGCACCCGGCTGGCGAACCCCCCGCTGCTCGTGCCGGTGCTGCGGGCCGGTCTCGGCATGGCCGACGCCGCCCTCGGTCTGCTGCCCGAGTCGTCCATGGGCTTCGTCGGCCTGGCCCGCGACGAGCAGACGTTCGAGCCGCGTGCCTACATGGAGTCGCTGCCCCGCGACCTGAGCGGCCTGCCGGTGCTGGTGCTCGACCCGATGCTGGCCACCGGCGGCTCGCTGGAGCACTGCTGCCGGCTGCTCGCCGACCGCGGCTGCACCGACATCACGGTGCTCTGCGTGCTCGCCGCGCCGGTCGGCATCGAGCGGCTGGAGCGGTCCGGCCTGCCGCTGCGTCTGGTCACCGCCTCGATCGACGAGGGCCTCAACGACCGGATGTTCATCGTCCCCGGCCTGGGCGACGCCGGCGACCGCCAGTTCGGCGGCATGCCCCGCTTCTGACCAACCCTCGGCCGGCTCTGCAGACCGAGGCGCAGATTCCCGGAAAGAGGGCCCATCCGGTGCGGAATGGGCCCTCTTTCCGTGAATCAGTCGACCGCGCGAGCCGCGTGGGGCGAGTCCGTGCACGAGGTGCGGGAAGCCGCTACCGTTCCGGGCCATGACTGGTGTTGCGCTCGCCGAAGAGTTGCTGCTCCTCGCCTACGACGACGAAACCGGCAAGGCGACCATGCCCCGGATCAGCCTGGACCTCGGGATGGCTGCCGCTGTGCTGGTCGAGCTGGCCCTGGCCGGCCGGATCGCGTACGCGGACGGGTCCCTGGCGGTGACCGACCCGGCCCCGACCGGCGAGCCGATCGCCGACGAGGTTCTCGCCCGGATCGCCGCCGATACGCCGCACACTCCGTCGTCCTGGGTGCAGCGGCTGCGGCACGGCCTGCGTGACCGGATCCTCGGCGACCTCTGCGGGCGGGGTGTGGTCCAAGACATCGACGAGACCGAGCTGGGCTTCATCCACGTGCACCGGTACCCGGTGGCGGACGCCTCGGTGGAGGCGGACATCCGCCGCCGGCTGGCCGAGGCGCTGACCGAAGGCCAGGTGCCCGACGAGCGGACCGCGGCGCTCGCCACTCTGGTGGCGGTGCTGCGGATGGAACCGGCGCTCGGCCTGGCCGGCGAGGACGCCCGGGACGCCCGCCGCCGGCTGGAGGAGATCGCCGGCGGCGCCGGCTTCTCCGGCAACGTCAGCCTGGACGACTCGGTGGTCCGCCCCTCCATCGGACTGGTCGTCGCCGCCCTGGCCCAGGCCGTAGACGCCGCCCTCGGCAAGCGCCCCTAACCCACCCACCCCGCCCCACCCACCTGCCCTGCCCCGCCTGCCCAGCCCGGTCGATCATGAAGTTAGCGGCGCGGAAAGCTTTTCCAGCGCCGCTAACTTCATGATCACGGTGGGCGGGCGGGTGGGTTAGAGGCCGAGGGCGGTGGCGATTTCGGTGCGGAGGGCGGTGACGGCGGCCTGGGCGCGGGTGCGGGCCGTGGGGACGTCGCCGTTCGCGACCGGCTCCACCACCTCCAGGTACGCCTTGAGCTTCGGCTCGGTGCCGGAGGGACGGATCACCACCCGGGCCGCGTCGGTCCGCAGGATCACCACGTCCGCGCCGGGGAGCAGGTCCTGCGCCTCGGTGACCCGGTGTCCGAGCAGCGTCTCCGGGGTGGCCGCCCGGATCCGGGCCATCATCCCGGCGATCTCCCGCAGGTCGTCCACTCGGACCGACAGCTGGTCGGTGTGGTGCACGCCGAACTCGGCGGCCAGCTCGTCGAGCCGGTCGGTGAGCGTACGGCCCTGGGCCTTGAGGCCGGCGGCCAGTTCGGCGACGGTCAGCGCGGCGGTGATGCCGTCCTTGTCGCGGACGTGCTCCGGCGCGACGCAGTAGCCGAGCGCCTCCTCGTACCCGAAGACCAGCGGCTCGCTTCCGCCCCCGGCCCGGACGATCCACTTGAACCCGGTCAGCGTCTCGTCGTAGGGCAGGCTCCGGGCGGCGCACATGGCCCGGAGCAGGGACGAGGACACGATGGTGGTGGCGTACAGGCCGGTCACCCCGCGGCGCATCAGGTGGTCGGCGAGCAGCGCGCCCACCTCGTCGCCGCGCAGCATCCGCCAGTTGCCCGCACCGTCGGGGACGGTGACGGCGCAGCGGTCCGCGTCCGGGTCGTTGGCGATGGCGAGGTCCGCGCCCGTGTCGCGGGCCAGCGCGACCAGCCGGTCCACCGCGCCCGGCTCCTCCGGGTTGGGGAAGTTCACCGTCGGGAAGTCGGGGTCCGGCTCGGCCTGGTCGGGCACCACGCCCGGCACCGCGAATCCGGCCCGCGTGAAGGCGGCGGTCAGCACCGCGGCGCCCACCCCGTGCAGCGGGGTGTACGCCACCTTCAGGTCGCGCCAACCAGCCGGGTCGATCACCGCGGTGGCACCCTCCACGTACGCGGCGACCAGGTCGTCGCCGAGCACCTGGCCAGCTGGGCCGAGCGGCACCTTCGCCAGCGGGCCGACGGCCCGGATGGCCGCCTCGATGCCGGCGTCGGCCGGTGGCACGATCTGTGCGCCCGCACCCAGTTCGCCGCCGAGCTGCGTGCCGAGGTAGACCTTGTAGCCGTTGTCCTGCGGCGGGTTGTGACTGGCGGTGACCATGACGCCGGCCACCGCGCCGAGGTGCCGCACCGCGAACGCCAGCACCGGGGTGGGCAGCGGGCGGGGCAGCAGCAGGGCCCGGCGACCCGCGCCGGTGGCGACCTGGGCGGTGCGCTCGGCGAACGCCCGCGAGCCGTAGCGGGCGTCGTACCCGATGACCAGCGGACCCTCACCGCCCTGGTCGGCGAGCCAGGCGATCAGCCCGGCGGCGGCCTGGGTGACCACCGCGAGGTTCATCCCGTTCGGGCCGGCGCGGAGCGGACCACGCAGCCCGGCGGTGCCG
Source organism: Micromonospora sp. RTBAU3-60 (assembly GCF_054963695.1). Lineage (NCBI taxonomy): Bacteria > Bacillati > Actinomycetota > Actinomycetes > Micromonosporales > Micromonosporaceae > Micromonospora > Micromonospora sp. RTBAU3-60. The sequence continues at coordinate 92,480 of NZ_JBUEGB010000012.1, forward strand.
AATGTCAGGTGCCCGGCGAACCGGTCGGCCAGCTCGGGGCCGCTGCCCGGCAGTCCGTCCAGGACCGCCCGCAGCTCGTCCCGGCTGGCCGGGTCGGGGTCGTCGTCGAGCCAGCGCTGGGCCCGGTCGCGAAGCTCGTCAAGATCAGTGGTTTCCGCCGCCATTGCCTCTTGATAGCACGGCGGCGGAGCACCACTGCCCGTCGGCCTCGACTCAGTTGGCTGCGGTGAGCTGGAACGACTGGGCCATCGCGTCGAAGATCGGCTTGCTCTCGGCGAACTTCGCGTCGTTGGCGCTCAGGTAGAACGAGTAGACCTTCCCGTCCTGCACCACGCCGCGCCACACGCCGTGCCGCATCGAGTCGCCCTCACCGCAGGTGTACTCGAACTCCGCCGCCGGCTTGCCGGCCAGGGTCGCCTCCGACATCGCGAGCTCGTTGTAGGGCCTGGCGCAGGACTTGCTGTTGCCGCGCAGGCCCCGCGAGGCGGACTCAGCCCAGCTCGCCGACGTGCCGTTCCACTTCTCCGCCAGGATGCGGACCTTGCGCCCGCTGTCCTGCGGGTCGACGTAGTCGACGTAGACGCCGCCGGTCTTGCGCTCCCAGCCCTTGGGCACCTGGACGCTGATGCCCTTGGTCGAGATGCCCTGCATCTCGACCGGTGGGGCCGCAGCGGTGGTGGGCAGCGTGCCCACGATCGGCGGGGGCTTCTCGTCGCCGCCGCTGTTGAGGGCGATCACCCCGATCAGCAGCAGCACGGCCACGCCCCCGGCAGCGGCCAGCTGCACCTTGCGCGGCCAGCCCTTGACCGTGGCGAGGAGTTGCTTGCCGACGCCGCCGGCTTTGCCGCCGACGGCCGGCGCGGCGGGCGGGGTGGCCCACGGCTGGCCGGTGCCGGGCACCGACCACTGGGTGCCGCCGTACACCGGCTGGGTGGCGTCCACGACGTGGCCGTACACCGGCTGGGTCGCGTCCGGGTGGCCCGCGCCGACCCGTTGGGTGGCATCGGGGTGCGCGCTCCCGAACCGCTGGGTGGCCTCCGGCGAGATCCGCTGGGTGGCCTCCGGGGCGGCTCCCGGCACGGGCATCGCGCCGGTGGGGGTGTGCAGCGGTCCGGCCAGGGCGTCGGCGCTGGTCTCGTCCAGCGCCGCGCTGCTCGCGGCCGTCGTCGGCTCGGGGCGCTCGCCCTTGCGCAGGGCGGCGAGCCGGTCGGTCAGCGACTCGCCGGGGGCGATCATCGCCCGGCCGCCGATCTGCCCGGTCGGCTTCGGCTCGGGCACGGCGGGCAGCGGCATCGGCGGCCGCTGCACCGGCACCACGGAGTAGGGGTCGGTGACCGAGTTGACCGCGACGGCGTTGCTGGTCAGTGGGCCGGCGAGCAGCTCGCGCAGCATCCGCCGGGCGGTGTGCACGTCGTACCGGCGGGCCGGGTCCTTCTCCAGCAGCCCCATCAGCACGCCGGTCATCGGGCCGCTGCGCTGCGGGGTGGCCGGCGGATCCTCGACCACCGCGTGCATGGTCTCGATCGGGTCGCCCTTGTCGAACGGGGGACGGCCCTCCACGGCGGTGTAGAGCGTGACGCCGAGCGAGAAGAGGTCGCTCGGCGGGCCGAACTCCTGGCCCATCGCCCTCTCGGGCGAGATGAAGTGCGGCGACCCGAGCACCATGCCGGGCGTGGTGAGCTGCACGTCGGTGGGCATCCGGGCGACGCCGAAGTCGGTCAGCACGCACCGGCCGTCGGTGCAGATCAGCACGTTGGCCGGCTTGACGTCGCGGTGCAGCACGCCGATCGCGTGGGCCACCTCCAGGGCGCCGAGCAGCGCAATGCCGATCTTGGCGACCACGCGGGGCGCGACCGGCCCGTCCTCGATCACCATGTCGGCCAGGCTGCGCGCGTCCAGCAACTCCATCACGATCCACGGGCGGCCACCCTCGGTGACCACGTCGTAGACCTGGACCACGGCCGGGTGCTGGATCGCGGCGGCGGCCCGGGCCTCGCGGAGAGTCCGCTCGTACAGCGCGTCGCGGTCACTGGGTGCCAGCCCCGGCGGGAGCACCACCTCCTTGACCGCCACATCGCGGCGCAGCAGGGTGTCGGTCGCACGCCACACCGTGCCCATGCCGCCGTTGCCCACCGGGGAGCGCAGCGAGTAACGACCACCGATGGTGGTGCCGGGTGCCGCGCGTCCTGTGGGGGGACTGACTGGTCCGCCGCTCCACGTCGGGATCTGAGTCACAGAAAAGCCACCGGGGGATATCGAGGGGGCTGGGACACAACCCCCCTATCTTGCTGGTTCCGACGCCCGATGCGAAACCCGACGCGGCGGACGTTTACCTACTCGACGGTATGTGGCCAGCTACTCACCTGTCGTCGAGCAGGCCGGCGCAGGTGTGCGGTATCCCTCACCCATCGACCGCCGGCCGCGTCCTACCATCCGGTAATGAGCGAACGGCGGTCAAGCGAGTCCGGTTTCCCGATCAAGGGCGTCTACACGGCGGACGACCTCCCGGGAGAGCTGGCCGAGCGGCTGGGCGCCCCGGGCGAATACCCGTACACCCGCGGGGTGTACCCCACGATGTACACCTCCCGCCCGTGGACCATGCGGCAGTACGCCGGCTTCGGCACCGCCACCGAGTCCAACGCGCGCTACCACCAGCTGCTGCGCGCCGGCACCATGGGCCTCTCCGTGGCCTTCGACCTGCCCACCCAGATGGGGTACGACTCCGACGACCCGATCGCGCACGGCGAGGTGGGCAAGGTCGGCGTGGCCATCGACTCCATCGACGACATGCGGCAGCTCTTCGACGGCATCCCGCTGGACAAGGTCTCCACCTCGATGACCATCAACGCGCCCGGCTCGGTGCTGCTCCTGCTCTATCAGCTCGTCGCCGAGGAGTCCGGGGTGCCGGGCGGGGCGCTCAACGGCACCATCCAGAACGACATCCTCAAGGAGTACATCGCCCGGGGGACGTACATCTTCCCGCCGAAGCCGTCGCTGCGCCTGGTCGCCGACACGTTCGCGTACTGCCGAGCCGAGGTGCCCAAGTGGAACACCATCTCCATCTCCGGCTACCACATGGCGGAGGCCGGCGCGACGCCCGCGCAGGAGATCGCGTTCACCCTGGCCAACGGCGTCGAGTACGTCCGGGCGGCGCTGGCCGCGGGCCTGGACGTGGACGACTTCGCGCCCCGGTTGTCGTTCTTCTTCGTCGCCCGCACCACCCTGCTGGAGGAGGTCGCCAAGTTCCGGGCGGCCCGGCGGCTCTGGGCCCGGCTGATGCGCGACGAGTTCGGGGCGAAGAACCCGAAGTCGATGATGCTGCGGTTCCACACCCAGACCGCGGGCGTCCAGCTCACCGCCCAGCAGCCCGAGGTGAACCTGGTCCGGGTGGCCGTCCAGGGACTCGGCGCGGTGCTCGGCGGCACCCAGTCGCTGCACACCAACAGCTTCGACGAGGCCATCGCGCTGCCCACCGAGAAGGCGGCCCGGCTGGCCCTGCGGACCCAGCAGGTGCTGGCGTACGAGACCGACCTGACCGCCACCGTGGACCCGTTCGCCGGGTCGTACGTGGTGGAGGCGATGACCGCCGAGATCGAGGCGGCCGCCGACGAACTGATGCAGCGGGTCTTCGACCACGGCTCGGCGGTGGACGCGATCGAGGCGGGCTTCCAGAAGCGGGAGATCGAGCAGTCCGCGTACCGGATCGCCCAGGAGATCGACTCGGGCGAGCGGGTGGTGGTCGGGCTCAACCGGTTCCAGATCGACGAGGAGGAGCCGTACGAGCCGCTGCGGGTGGACCCGGCGATCGAGGTCGCCCAGGCGGAGCGGCTGGCCAAGCTGCGCGCCGAGCGGGACGCCGGGGCGGTCGAGCGTGCCCTGGCCGAGCTGCGGGCCGCCGCCGAGGGCAGCGCGAACGTGCTCTACCCGATGAAGGAGGCGCTGCGCGCCCGGGCCACCGTCGGCGAGGTCTGCGGGACGCTGCGCGAGGTGTGGGGGACGTACCGGCCGAGCGATCGGTTCTGACCTGGTTTCCGACCGGGCACCCGAGGCGGGTGCCCGGCCTGGTCGGTGTCGCCCGATCCGCGGCTTGACCTGGGCGTACGGGTATCGCCGCGAAGCCCCGTGGCGGCGTACAGTCGATGGTCTCCCCGCACGTGAGCGGAAGCGGAGACGGCTCTGCGAAGGTGCCGGCGGGCTGATGCCGGCCCGCCCGACGGCACCTTCGGAGTGGACCCGCCGGGCGGCGTCGCCCGGCCCGTCCGGCGAGCCGTGGGGGCAGTGGGGCCCGCCTTTGCGCGCGTGTGCGGACGACTGCTGCGGGTCGCGGCGTGGCGTCAGACACGCCGAGCCGGAGTGGTCGGTCGGAATGCGGGTAACCCGCTCGGGTGAACGGGACGGACAGACTGTGCGGTCGCACAGTGGACCGGCATGTCACCGTGGGGAGTCGTCCGACAGCCGACTGTTGTCGCGCAATTGTCCGACCGGCAGTTAATTGCCGGGACTAATGCGACAATTCGGAACGACGGCCCGGGATTTGGTGACCGTTGAATCGGTTACGCGTTGTAGGAGGTGTGGGGCAGATGACGGCGTTCGACCGCGATCTACCTGCTGTCCCGCAGATATTCGAGCCTTCCCACCAGGGCATTCGTGACGCTGCGCGGTCCGACCGCTACGCGAAAGATGTTGCGCAGCGTCACCGTCGGCGGTCTAGGCTGTCTGCTGTTCTTCCCGAAGATCCATCCATTTCTAGTGATCGAGAATTCGACGTGACGAGTGCGTTGACGCTGCCTGCCGGCAGCCCGCTGGCGGCGTCCTGGCCGGAGGCGCCGACCGGGTCCCAGCCCCTGCCCTTCGAGCTCGACCATCTGCTCGCCCTCCGGGTACCCGGGCTGATCGCCACCCGCCGTCACATCCACTCCCACCCGGAACTGTCCGGCGAGGAGTTCGAGACGGCCGCCCTGATCCACCGGGAGCTCTCCCTCGCCGGGCTGAAGCCGCGCCTGCTGCCCAAGGGCAACGGCGTCATCTGCGACATCGACGGGCGCCCGGACGGCCCGGTGATCGCCCTCCGCGCCGACATCGACGCGCTGCCGCTCACCGACCCGAAGGACGTGCCGTACCGGTCCACCGTGGACGGCGTCTGCCACGCCTGCGGGCACGACGTGCACACCACCGTGATGCTCGGCGTCGGCATGTTGCTCGCCCAACTCGCCGACCTCGGCCAGCTCGACGGCCGGGCCCGGCTCATCTTCCAGCCGGCCGAGGAGATCCTGCCCTGCGGCTCGCTCGAGGTCATCGAGGCCGGTGGTCTCGAGGACGTGGTGCAGATCTTCGCCGTCCACTGCGACCCGAACCTCCCGGTCGGCAGGGTCGGTCTCCGGGTGGGCCCGATCACCGCTGCCGCCGACAACGTCACCGTCCGGCTCACCGGCCCGGGTGGGCACACTGCCCGCCCGCACCTCACGGTCGACCTGGTCGACGCGCTGGGCCGGCTGGTCACCGAGGTGCCGGCCCTGGTCAGCCGGCGGGTGGCGGCCAACAGCGGGCTGCTGCTGGTGTTCGGCCACGCCTCGGCCGGCACCCGTTACAACGTCATCCCCTCCGAGGCCTGCGCCGCCGGCACGCTGCGGGTGATGGACCGCGACACCTGGGATCAGGCCCCGAAGATCGTGGCTCAGGTCGTCCGGGACGTCATCGCCCCCACCGGCGCCACGGTCGACCTGGAATACCTGCGGGGCCGCCCGCCGGTCACCAACGACGCCCGCGCCATCGGCGTACTCACCGCCGCCACCGCGGCCGCCCTCGGACCCGAGGGGATCGCGGAGACCCCGCAGAGCATGGGTGGCGAGGACTTCTCCTGGTATCTCGAGCACGTGCCGGGCGCGCTCGCCCGCCTCGGCGTCGGCCGGAACGGGCCCAACGTGGACCTGCACCGGGCCTCGTTCGACGTGGACGAGCGCGCCATCCCGGTCGGCGTACGCCTCATGGTCCAGACCGCGCTGCGGGCACTGGCGGCGGCGCGCTAGGCGCCGGACCACCCACCGGACCGGCCGGTCCCGGCACCGTCGGGGCCGGACCGGCCGGCGGCGCCCGGCGCGCCCGACGCCGGCGCGCGGCCCGGACCAGCAGCACCACCGGTACGCCGATCACCACCGCGAACGGCAGCACCGCGCCCAGCACGGTGAGCAGTACGAACATCGTGGTGACGAAGACGTCCCAGCCACCCCGCAGCCCGACCAGGAAGCCGAGTTCCGGCCCCTCCTCGGCGGTCGTCGCGTCGGTCCCGACGAAGGTGACCGTGATGGTGGAGAGCGCGGTCAGGTCGGCGAGCCGGCGCTTCTTCGCCTCCAACGACGCCAGGTCGGCCTCCCGTCGGCCCACCTCGTTCTCCAGGGTGACCAGTTCGTTGATCGACGTCGCCCGGGCGAGCAGCTTTCGGGCGCTGTCCACCCGGGCCCGCTGGGTGGCGATCCGGGCGTCCAGGTCGACGGTCTCCTCGGTGACGTCCTCGGTGCGTACCTGGCGCTGCTCCGGCCGGCCGAGCCGGGCCAGCGCGTCGATGACCGCGGTGAACCGGTCCGCCGGCACTCGCAGGGTCAGCTCGGCCCGGGCGTCCGCCGCCTCGCTGTGCCGCTGGTCCCCGCCGACGAACCCGCCCGCCGCGGTCGCCGCGTCGGTCGCCGCGCGGGCCGCCTTCTCCACGTCCTCCACCCGGACCTGCAACGTGCCGGTGTAGATGATCGACCGCTGGTCGACCCGCAGGTCCGGCTGGGTCGCGCCGGAGCCGCCCGGGGCAGGTGCCGCCTCGTTCCGGCCCGCCCCCGCACCCGCCCTGTCCTGGTCCGCGCCGACGGCCGGCGCCTGCGCCGCCGTACTGTCGTGCTGCCCACTGTCCGCGCCGCAGGCCCCCACGGCGAACATCACCGCCAGCCCCACCGCCGCCAGCGGTACGGCCCGGCGGAGTCCTTCACGTCGCCTCATGCCGTCACCTCATTGCGCTCGGCGCCGCCATGAGGCACTACGGCACTGTGCTGATGATTCGCTCGCTGACGCTCGCTCATGTCCCCGCTCCGATCTCGACGACCCCGTCACGGGGTCGATACGTCGGACGCGACGCACCATCGCGCCGGTTCCGGCAGACTGCGCTGAGGACGTCACGATTCGATAATCGAGGAGTCACGATGCAGGTCACCAAGTACGCCCACTCCTGCCTTCGCGTGGAGCACGACGGGGGTGTGCTCGTCGTCGACCCCGGTGTCTACAGCGAACCGGAGGCGCTGGACGGGGCGGACGCGGTGCTGATCACCCACCAGCACCCCGACCACGTGAACGTCGAGGTGGTGACCCGGGCGCTGGAGCGGCGTCCGTTCCCGATCCACGGCCCGGCCTCGATCGCCGAGGTCCTCGGCGACGCGGCCGAGGCGCTGACCGTGGTCGCGCCGGGCGAGTCGTTCACCGCCGCCGGTGTGGCGATCCGTGCCTACGGCGGCCAGCACGCCGTCATCCACCCCGACATCCCGGTCATCGAGAACCTCGGCTTCCTGATCAACGACGTGGTCTACCACCCCGGGGACTCGCTGGTGGTCCCCGACGACGTCCAGGTGGACACCCTCTTCGCCCCGATCCACGCGCCGTGGAACAAGTTCTCCGAGGTGGTCGACTTCATCCGGGCGGTCGCCCCGCGCCGGGCGTACGCGCTGCACGACGGCCTGCTCAACGACACCGGCTTCAACATCTACGACCGGCAGTACGCCGCGCTGTCGAACACCGACTACCGCCGTCTCGAACCGGGCACCCGGATCGACGCCTGAACGCCGTGGCCGGACCCACCCCCGAGCTGGTCCAGCGGCTCTACGCGACCCCACCCGACCGGTTCGTCGCGGCGCGGGACGCCGCGGCGGCCGAGGCACGCCAGGCGGGCGACCCGAAGGCCGCCCGGGAGATCGGCAAGCTGCGCCGGCCCACCGTGGCCGCCTGGCTGGTCAACCTGCTCGCCATCCGCCGCCCCGAGCTGGTCGCCGACCTGGCGCAGCTCGCCGATTCCCTCCGTACCGCCCAGCGCGACCTGCGCGGCGCCAAGCTGCGCGAGCTGTCCGCGCAGCGGCGGGCGGTGGTTGGCGCGCTCGTCGACGAGGCCCGCAAGCTGGCCGCCGCCGAGCCGGGCGCCCCGTCGGCCGGGAAACTCCCGCTGGCCGAGGTGGAGGCGACCCTCAACGCCGCGCTCTCCGACACCGAGGTGGCCGAGCAGGTCCGGACCGGTCGGCTGCTCCGGGCCACCCACTACGCCGGCTTCGGCGAGGTGCCCCGCCCGCAGCTGCGGTTGGTCACCGGCGGCGTGGAGGAGCCGGCCGTACCGGAGGAGCCGGCGGCCGGGCGGGCCGCGGCCCGCCGGGAGCGCGACGAACGGGCCGCCGAACGGGCGGCCCGGGCCGAACGGGCCAGACGCCGCCGCGCGCTGGAACGCGAGCTGTCGAAGGCCCGTGGCGAACAGGACCGGGCCGAGACGGAACTGGCCGAGGCCGCCCGGTCCGAACGCGACGGCGCCGCGACCCTGGACCGGATCGAGACCGAGCTGGCCGAGTTGGAACGCCGCCGGGCCGTCGCCGAGCAGGAGCTGAGCCGGGCCAAGCTGGCCCGGCGGGGTGCCGAGCGGTCGCTCACCGCGGCCCGGCGGCGTACCGGGGAGGTGGAGGCCGCGATGGAGGCGCTGGACGCCGAAGAGGGGGATGCCGACGAGGGCGACCAGCGGGCAGACTGACCGGGATGAGTGACCACGGTGGACGAACGGCGGTGGTCCGCCGATGACTCCCGAGCAGGTCGCCGCCGCCAGCAAGCCGCTGGTGCTGGAGCTCGGGGAGGCGTTCTCCCGCTGCCCGGCGACGCTGCGTCGCGCCCGGCTGCTCGGCATCTCCGGCTGGGCGTTCTACATCACCGGCCGGGCCGGTGCCCTCGGGGACGTCCGCGCCGAGACGGTCGCCGCCGCGCTCGGCTTCATCGCCCCCGACGCGGTCGCCGACGGCTGGGACGCCGCAGCCCGTACGGTCCGCCCGCTGGCGGTGGCCGAGGCGAACCTGGCCGAGTGCTGCCGGTGGGGCGTCGAACACCTGAGCGACGCGCCCGAGTCGCCCCGCCTGGCCGGCCTGCTGGAACGCGCGGTCGACGCGGCGGACGGCAGCGGGATGCCGCTGTTCGCAGCCTGGCGGGCCATGCCGGTGCCGGATCGCTCGCCCGGCGCCCGGGCGGCCGTCGCGCTGCTGCGGCTCCGCGAGCACTTCGCCGGGGCGTACCTGCTGTCGGTCCGGGCCGCCGGGATGACCCCGCTGGAGGCGGTGCTGGCCGGGCCGGAGGGGGAGGCGGGGGCCGCCGCCTGTGGCTGGTCGCCCCCGTACCCGCCGGTCGGGCCGCTGGTGCGGCGGCGGCTCTGGGCCGAGGTCGTGACCGACCGGCTGGCCGCCACCGCGTTCCGGGCGCTCGCCCCCGGCGAGGGAGCGGAGCTGCTCAACCTGCTCACCGCCGCCCGGCTGCACCTCCGCAGGGGATAAATGAGAGGCGCGCGGGGCGGGTGGCTGCCAGGATCGGCGGCGTGAGCCTCCCCGCCGGTTGGACCGCCCGCCGCCCCGCGCTCGACGACGTGCCCGCGATCCTGAAGGTGGTGCACGCCGCCGACACCTTCGCCATCGGTCACCCGGACTTCGACGCCGAGGACGTCGAGTCCGCGCTGACCGCCCCCTTCGTCGACCCGGCCCGGGACTCCTGGCTGGTCACCGACCCGGACGGCACCGCGGTCGCCTGGGCGATCCTGGACAACCCGACCGGGGTCGGCCGGGAGTTCGTCGAAGTTCTCGTCGACCCCGACCGTGGCGCGGACCTGCGGGCCCCGCTGCTGGCCCGGCAGCTCGACCGGGTCGCCGAGCGGGCGGCCGAGCGTGGGCTGTCCGCGTTGACCGTCCGCTGCGCGGTCTTCGCCCCGGAGACCCGCTGGGCGGCCGAGCTGGTCGAGGCCGGCTTCACCCGGGTCAAGCGGTACATCCGGATGACCCGCTCCCTCGCCGACCTGCCCGCCGAGCCGGCCCCGCCGGCGGGGGTGACCGTCCGCCCGCTGCGTGCCGGCGACGAGGCCGACCTGCGGCTGTTCCACCGGATCTTCGACACCGCGTTCCGGGACACCCCGGACTACGAACCGCTCGGCTTCGAGACGTGGCGGGAGCAGCTGCCGTCGTACGGCAAGGTCTGGGACGAGTGGTTCGTCGCCGAGGTCGACGGGGCTCCGGCCGGTGCCCTCCAGTCCTCCGACCAGGCGCTGGAGCACGACATGGGCTGGGTACGCACGCTGTCGGTGCTGCCGGCGTACCGGCGGCGCGGGGTGGGCGCGGCGCTGCTGCGCCGGGCCTTCGCCACCTACGCCGCGAAGGGTCGGGCGTCCGCCGGGCTCGGTGTCGACCTGGCCAACCCGACCACCCCGGTGACCCTTTACCGTTCGGTGGGGCTGAGCGAGGTGCGCTGGACCGACATGTACGAGCGGACGGTCACCGCCCCGGGTGTGTGACACGCGACCCGCGCTCCGGGGTCGCCGGCTGACCGGGGGACCGGCCGGGGGAGACTGGACGCGTGGGAGAGCCTCTAGGCCGACGCGGTGCCGGTGGGGCGGGACCGCAGCTCGGTGACGTAGTCGTCCGGCGCGCCCGCCTTCTCCGCCGCGTTCGCGATCTCCGACAGGTACCACGACGTCGGCAGGCCGCCCTCGTAGCCGTCGAACACGTAGACCCACGCGGTCACGTCCCCGTCGAGCGTGGAGACGCGGACGGTGAGCTTCCGGTACGTCTCGGCGGTCACGCCCTCGATCTCGTCGAGCTGCGCGGCGTCGTACGGGTGGATGTCGTAGAGCGCCACGAAGACCCGATCACCCGGGGACTCGACCACGGTGCTGACCGAGCCCTCCCAGCCGATGACGCCCTCGCCCGCGAAGGTGAGCCGCCACCCCTCCAGCCAGCCGGTGCCCACCATCGGCGAATGCGGGCAGTAGGCGCGCATGCGGGCGGGGTCCAGGTTTGAGCCATAAGCGGCGTACAGACGCACGGCGATGACGATAGCCCGGTCGGCGGGTGGGGGAGAATACGACGGTGCGTGTCGAGCGCGATGGGGAGAAGAAAGTCACTGTGAGCACGGACGAGGGGCGAGCACTGTGAGCCAGATCGTGATCATCGGCGGGGGACCGGCCGGGTACGAGGCGGCGCTGGTCGCCGCCCAGCTGGACGCTGATGTCACCGTGGTCGAGGCGGAGGGGGCCGGCGGCGCCTGCGTGCTCTCCGACTGCGTCCCGTCGAAGACCTTCATCGCCAGCTCCGAGGTGGTCACCGGCTACCGGGACACCGAGGAGTTCGGGGTGCACTCGGACGGCCTGGAGGCGGTCATCGTCGACGCCCGGGCGGTGCACGACCGGGTGAAGCGGCTCGCCCTGGCCCAGTCCGCCGACATCCACACCAAGCTGGTCAAGGCGGGGGTGGAGTTCGTCGCCGGCACCGCCCGGCTGGGCGAGGACACGCTCGGTCACACCCACCGGGTGATCGTCACCCCGGCCGGCGGTGCGGAGGAATACTCGATCGCCGCGTCCACCGTCCTGATCGCCACCGGCGCCACGCCGCGCCAGCTCCCCACCGCCGTTCCCGACGGCGAGCGCATCCTGACCTGGCGCCAGGTCTACGACCTGCCGGAGCTGCCCGAGCATCTGATCGTGGTCGGCTCCGGCGTGACCGGCGCCGAGTTCGCCAGCGCGTACCTGGCGATGGGCGTCGAGGTCACGCTGGTCTCCAGCCGGGACCGGGTCATGCCGCACGAGGACGCCGACGCGGCGCTGGCGATCGAGCGGGTGTTCCGCAACCGGGGCATGAGCATCCTCAACAAGTCGCGCGCGGAGGCGGTCCGCCGGACCGCCGACGGCGTGGAGGTCGAGCTCACCGACGGCCGTAAGGTGTCCGGCACCCACGCGCTGATCGCGGTCGGCTCGGTCCCCAACACCGCGAACCTGGGCCTCGCCGAGTACGGCGTCGAGCTGGCCCGGGGCGGCTACGTGACCGTCGACCGGGTCTCCCGGACCAACGTCCCCGGCATCTACGCCGCCGGCGACTGCACCGGGGTGCTGCCGCTGGCCAGCGTCGCCGCCATGCAGGGCCGGATCGCCATGTGGCACGCGCTCGGCGAGGCGGTCCGCCCGCTGCGGCTGCGTACCGTCGCCGCGAACGTCTTCACCGATCCGGAGCTGGCCACCGTCGGCGTCTCGCAGAACGAGGTGGACGCCGGCAAGGTCCCGGCGCGCCAGGTCATGCTGCCGCTCTCCGGCAACGCCCGGGCGAAGATGGACGACCTCGCCGACGGTTTCGTCAAGCTCTTCTGCCGCCCGGCCAGCGGCCAGGTGATCGGCGGCGTGGTGGTGGCGCCGAAGGCCAGCGAGCTGATCCTGCCGATCACCATGGCGGTGGAGAACAACCTCACCGTCAACGAGCTGGCCCAGACCATCACCATCTACCCCTCGCTGTCGGGCTCGATCACCGAGGCGGCCCGCCAGCTCATGTTGCACGAACTGGAGTGACCCGCCGCGCCGACCGGCCGCCGTCGCCCCGTCACTCGGACGCCAGGAGCTGAAGCTCCCTTGCGGCCGAAGGCGTCGGTGCCATCGCCGCCTCCGGGGCGGTTTCGGCGACGCGGCCGGCCGGTCGGCGGGTCAGTGCCACCGCGACCACGCTGAGCAGGGCGACCTCGGTGACGATGAGCAGGCGTTCGGCGAGCCCGATCAGCATCCGGTCGCCCGGGTAGGCGGACCAGATCATCGCCCCGGCCAGCAGCAGGCTGGCCAGGGTGAGCGCGCGCAGCCAGCCGGCGGCCCGGCTGCCCAGGTGCCCGGCGAGCAGCCAGCCGGCGACCGGCAGGGCGAGGAAGGCGACCACCGAGGCGTACCGGTGCAGGTAGGCCGCCGTGTCCATGGGCAGGCCGGGCTCGTTGGTGGGTACCACGGCCGAGGTGACCAGGCCGGCGGTCCAGGCGGCCAGCAACACCCCGGCCACCCGCGGCCGCCGCCCCCTTCGGCCGGGCGCCTCGCCGCCGGTCGGCGCCCGCCGCTTCCCGCCGGGCCGCGACCCGGCGGCGTCCGACCCCGATCCGGTACGCCAGACGACCGGGATCAGCACCGCCGTCGCGGCGGCGAGCACCGCCATGGCCATGTCGATGACGCCGCCCCGGTTCGAGACGGCGAAGTCGCTGACGGTCAGCGACCAGGGGCTCAGATCGTCGTTCACCTCAAGATGGCCGAGTACGGCGAGCACCGCCGCCAGGGCGATCCCGCCGAGGGCCAACAGGGCACTTCTCCGGTTTCCGGGCATGCCTCAGCCTGTCGCCGGACCGGTCCCAAATGGATCCGGGACGGCCACCCACTTCCGTCCCCGGGTCGTCCCCTAGAGGCCCGCACATCGGCGACTTTGCGCTATCCCGTGTCCAGGACACCGCCAGATCGCCGATGGGCCGATCAGTCGGCCGAAACCTCGGCCCCGACCCGAACTTTGGCCTCGACCTCGGTGCGGGTGTGGCGGGCGCTGATCGCGCTCATCGCCCAGCCGGCCGCCGCGAACCCCGCCGCCGCCACCCCGCCGATCACCAGCAGCCGCCACGCCGACTCGGTCAGCGCCCGGCCCCCGAGATGCCCGACCAGACTGCCGTACGCGGCCCAACCCGTCGCCGCCGTGGCCTCGTAGAGCACGAAGAGGCGGTACGGGTAGCGGCTGCGCCCGGCCGAGAAGCAGGCCGCCATCCGGCCGCCCGGCACGAAGCGGCAGAGGAGGATCACCAGCGGCCCCGGCTCGCGCAGCCCGCGGGTGACCCGGGCGACGGCCCGGCGAGCCCGGCCGGGCATCGCGTGCCGCGGCGCCCGGCGGTCCGGTGCGGTCCGGCCGAGCAGGTAGCAGGCGAGGTCGCCGGCGAAGACGCCGAGCGCGCCGACGGTGATGGTGAGCGGCAGGCTGAGCCCGCCGTAGACGGTCAGCGCGCCGCTGGTGATCATGACGACCTGGGTCGGCACGATCGGCACGAACGCGTCGGCGATCAGCAACCCCAGCAGCACGGCGTACGCCCAGGTCGGCGATGCGACGTCAGAGATGAGTTCGGGCACGACCGCCACCTCGTCGGATTCCCCCGTTCGATCGCACTGAGCCTGACGGCGTGTCCCCCGTCACCGTGGGGTGGCCGGCCCGGCCGTGACCGCTGACACGACAGGGCCACCAGTGGACAACGATCCGGGGCCGCCGAATGTGACGCTTCCCGGGCGTGGCGGCCGCCACGGACACGGGCGGCGGATCGCCGGTCTCCGGCGTACCGTTGTCGGGACGCGGCCGCGTCGACGTCGGATCCCCCGTTCCCGACGTCCGGGCCGTCGCGGGTCGCCGGCAGGTCCCGTGCCGGCGACCCGCCCCCGCTTCCCGCGGCACCCGCGTGGAATGGGTCGGCCGGGCTGTGCCGCACCTCGCCTCCACCGCCCATTGCGCGCGGGCGCCAAATCCAGGTGCGCGACCCGACCCGCTGCGCGTACGGTCGCCGTATGCGCAGCGCGGTGGTGACCACGACGCCGGGAATCCCCGGCGCGCCGCACTGACGTATCCGTCGACGAGGCCCCGGGGCGAACCGCCCCGGGGCCTCGCGGCGTTCTGGGCCAGCTCGCCTCCGGGTCGTACCCGATCAAGGAGAGCGACATGATCGACCACCGCAGGCTCGGCCGGGAGCTGGAGCTGTTCGTCTCCGATCCACTCGCGGGTGCCGGGCTGCCCATCTGGCTGCCGGCCGGCGCCGCCGCCCGGCACGCCGTCGAGGAGTACGTGCGGGAGTTGGAGCGCCGGGCCGGCTACCGGCACGTCTACTCGCCGCCGCTGGGCAAACGGGAGCTGTTCGAGCTGTCCGGGCATCTCGGCTACTTCGCCGACGACATGTTCCCGCCGATGCGGCTGTCCGCCGACGACGAGTTCGTGCTCCGGCCGGCGCTCTGCCCGCACCACGCGCTGGTCTTCCGGGCCCGCGGCCGCTCCTACCGGGAGCTGCCGCTGCGCGTCGCCGAGCTGGGCGGCATGTACCGGGCGGAGCGCTCCGGGGTGCTCGGCGGGCTCTCCCGGGTCCGCGCCATCTCGCTCAACGACGCGCACAACTTCTGCGCGCTGGACCAGGTCGGGGAGGAGGTACGCGAGATCCTGCGGCTGATCCGCGAGGCGCACGCCGCGCTCGGCGTCCGGCCGGCCGGGTTCCGGCTGTCGCTGCGCGGGCCCGGGGAGAAGTACGTCGGCGACGACGCCCAGTGGGCGCGGGCCGAGGAGCTGCTCCGCGCCGCGCTCGACGGGGTGGAGTTCAGCGAGGGCCCCGGCGAGGCGGCCTTCTACGGCCCGAAGATCGACATCCAGATCGTCGACGCGGCCGGCCGGGAGTCGACCATCTCCACCATCCAGCTCGACTTCGACAAGCCCGAGCGGTTCGACCTGTCGTACACCGACGCGGACGGCAGCCGGAAACGGCCGGTGATGGTGCACCGGAGCCTGGTCGGCAGCATGGAGCGGCTCTTCGCGTACCTGATCGAGGTGCACGCCGGCGCCTTCCCGGCCTGGTACGCCCCGGTCCAGCTGGTGCTGCTCCCGGTGGACGACGGCCAGGCCGACGCCGCCGTCGACCTGGCCTGCCGGGCGGAGGCGGTCGGACTGCGGGCCGAGGTCGACCATGCCGGCTCGCTGGGCGCCCGGATCCGCGACGCGGCCCGCCGGAAGGTCCCGTACCTCGGGGTGATCGGCCCCCGGGACGCGGCCGGCGGGTCGGTGTCCCTGCGGCTGCGCGACGGCCGCGGGCTCGACCCGATGCCGGTCGCCGACGCGCTGGGGCTGGTCGGACGGGTGGTCGCCGCCCGCTCGGCCGACCTGCTGCCCGGGGCCTGACGCCCGCCCGGCCGGCCCCCGCCTCGCGGCGGGGGCCGAAGCCGGGCCGGCTGACCGGTCCACCGTCAGCTCCGGGCCGGCGCGCCGGCCGGGACCGGCCCCTCGTCATCGACCGCGGCACCGCTGAACTGCGACCGGTACAGCCGGGCGTACGCCCCGTCGGCGGCGAGGAGCTGGTCGTGGCTGCCCTGCTCGACGATCCGGCCGTTCTCCATCATCAGGATCAGGTCCGCGTCGCGGATGGTGGAGAGCCGGTGCGCGATGACGAAGCTGGTCCGGTCCGAGCGCAGCGCCGCCATGGCGCGCTGGAGCAGCACCTCGGTCCGGGTGTCCACCGAGCTGGTCGCCTCGTCCAGGATCAGCAGCGACGGCTCGGCGAGGAACGCCCGGGCGATGGTGATGAGCTGCTTCTCGCCGGCGCTGACATTGCTGCCCTCCTCGTCGATGACGGTGTCGTACCCGTCGGGAAGGCTGCGGACGAAGCGGTCCACGAAGGTGGCCCGGGCCGCCGCCAGGATCTCCTCCTCGGTGGCGTCCGGCCGCCCGTACGCGATGTTGTCGCGGATGGTGCCGCCGAAGAGCCAGGTGTCCTGCAGCACCATGCCGATCCGGCCGCGCAGGTCCCTCCGGGGCATCGTGCTGATGTCCACCCCGTCCAGGGTGATCCGGCCGGCGTCCAGCTCGTAGAACCGCATGATCAGGTTGACCAGGGTGGTCTTGCCGGCGCCGGTAGGGCCGACGATGGCGACCGTGTGTCCGGGCTCGGCGACCAGCGACAGGTCGTCGATCAGCGGCTTGTCCGGGTCGTACCGGAAGGAGACGTGCTCGAACTCGACCCGGCCGGTGACCCGGGGCGGTCCGACGCGGTCCGGAACCTGCTCCTCCGCGTCGAGCACCTCGAAGACCCGCTCGGCCGAGGCCACCCCGGACTGGAGCAGGTTGGCCATCGAGGCGACCTGGGTGAGCGGCTGGGTGAACTGCCGCGAGTACTGGATGAACGCCTGCACGTCGCCGAGGCTCATCGACCCGGAGGCCACCCGCAGCCCGCCGACCACCGCGATGGCGACGTAGCTGAGGTTCCCGACGAACATCATCGCCGGCATGATGATCCCGGAGATGAACTGGGCCCCGAAGCTGGCCTGGAACAGCTCCTCGTTCTTGGCCTCGAAGGCGGCCTGCACCTCGCGCTGCCGGCCGAAGACCTTGACCAGCTCGTGGCCGGTGTACGCCTCCTCGATCAGGCCGTTGAGCTCACCGGTGTGCGTCCACTGCG
Source organism: Micromonospora sp. RTBAU3-60 (assembly GCF_054963695.1). Lineage (NCBI taxonomy): Bacteria > Bacillati > Actinomycetota > Actinomycetes > Micromonosporales > Micromonosporaceae > Micromonospora > Micromonospora sp. RTBAU3-60. The sequence continues at coordinate 109,703 of NZ_JBUEGB010000012.1, forward strand.
CGATGAACCGGCGCTGCGACCGCTTGGCGATCTGCTGGGTGACGACCACCGACAGCGGCACCGCCACCAGGGCGACCAGCGCCAGCAGCGGCGAGATCCAGAACATCATGGCCAGTACGCCGACCACGGTCAGCAGCGCGCTGAGCAGTTGGCTGAGCGTCTGCGAGAGGGTCTGCGAGATGTTGTCGATGTCGTTGGTGACCCGGCTGAGCAGCTCACCGCGGGGCTGCCGGTCGAAGTAGGGCAGCGGCAGCCGGTTGAGCTTCTCCTCCACCTCGGCGCGCAGCCGCAGCACGGTCCGCTGCACCACTCCGTTGAGCAGCCAGCCCTGCCACCACATGAGCAGGCTGGCGCCCAGATAGAGGGCGAGCGCCAGGGCCAGTGTGCGGCCCAGCGCGGTGAAGTCGATGCCCATCCCGGGGACCAGGTCCATCCGGGCCAGCATGTCGGCGTAGGTGTCGTGGCCGGCCGCCCGGGCCGCGGCCACCGCCTGCTCCTTGGTGAGGCTGGCGGGGATCTGCCGCCCGATCACCCCGCCGAAGATGATGTCCGTGGCGTGGCCGAGGATCTTCGGACCGATGACGCTCGCTCCGGCGCTCGCCACCGCCAGGGTGACGATCGCGGCCAGTTGCAGCCGGTGCGGCCGGAGGCGGCCCAGCAGCCGCCGGGCGGACGGACCGAAGTTCAGTGACTTCTCCGCCGGCATGGCAGCGCCCATCCACGGCGGTCCCCCGCCGCGTCGCCCGGCCGCCGGCAGCCGGTTCGGCGCTCCGCCGGGCCCCTTCCCGCCGGGCCCCTTTCCGCCGGGGGGACCGCCGCCGAAGCCCGCCCCGGCGGGGGCACCCGCGCCGGGGCCCTTTCCGCCGGGGGCGGCCCCGGCCGGGCCCTGTCCGTTGGGGCTCTGCCCGCCAGGGGTCGGCTTCTGCCCCGGTACGGCGCTCATGGCTTCACCTCACTGCGCTCGGCACCGCCATGACCCCCGCGGCGACTGAGTTGCGCTGTTCGCTCGCTGTGCTCGCTCATGCGGTCACCTCCGCCGTCTGCTGGGATGCCACGATCTCGGCGTAGGTCGGGCAGGTGCGGAGGAGTTCCTCGTGTCGTCCCATGCCCACGACGCCCCCGTCCTCGAGCACGATGATCTGATCGGCGTCGACGATCGTGGAGACCCGCTGGGCCACGATCAGGACCGCCGCGTCCGCGGTGACCGGCTTCAGCGCGGCCCGCAGCCGGGCGTCGGTGCCGAGGTCGAGCGCCGAGAACGAGTCGTCGAACAGGTAGATCTCCGGCTTGCGGACCAGCGCCCGGGCGATCGCCAGGCGTTGCCGCTGGCCGCCGGAGACGTTCGTGCCGCCCTGCGCGATCGTTGCGTCCAGGCCGCCAGGCATCTCTGCGACGAAGTCCCGGGCCTGGGCGATCTCCAGTGCCGCCCAGAGGTCGGCGTCGGTGGCGTCCGGGTTGCCGTACCGGAGGTTGCTGGCGACCGTGCCGGTGAACAGGTATGGCCGCTGCGGCACCAGCCCGATCCGGCGCCACACCTCGTCCGGTTCCAGCAGCCGCACGTCCACCCCGTCGACCAGCACCGCGCCGGCGGTCGGGTCGACCAGCCGGGGGATCAGCGTGAGCAGGGTGGTCTTGCCGGCGCCGGTGGACCCGATGATGGCCGTGGTCCGGCCCGGGCTGGCCCGGAACGAGATGTCGTGCAGCACCGGCGCGCTCGCGCCGGGGTACTGGAAGGAGACGCGGCGGAGTTCCAGCTCGGCGCTCCTGGTCGCCACGAGCATCGGCTCGACCGGCGGCACCACCGACGACTCGGTGTCCAGCACCTCGACGATCCGCTCGGCGCACACCGCCGCGCGCGGCACCATCATCAGCATGAAGGTGGCCATCATGACCGACATCAGGATCTGCATCAGGTACTGCAGGAACGCGGTCAGCGCGCCGACCTGGATCTGTCCGGCGTCGACCCGCTCCGCGCCGAACCAGAGCACCGCGACGCTGGAGACGTTGAGCACCAGCATGACCACCGGGAAGATCAGCGCCTGGAGCCGGCCGACGCGCAGGGCGGTCGCGGTGAGGTCGGCATTCGCGGTGCCGAACCGCTTCGTCTCGTAGGGCTCGCGGACGAAGGCCCGGATCACCCGGATGCCGGTGATCTGCTCGCGCAGCACCCGGTTGACCGTGTCGATCCGGGTCTGCATCTCCCGGAAGCCGGGGACCATCCGCCGGATGATCAGGCCCAGCGCGACCGCCAGGACGGGCACGCAGACCAGCATCAACCAGGAGAGCCCGACGTCCTCGCGGAGCGCCATCACCACGCCGCCGACGCTCATGATCGGCGCGGCGACCAGCATGGTGCAGCTCAGCAGCACGAGCATCTGCACCTGCTGCACGTCGTTGGTGTTGCGGGTGATCAGCGAGGGCGCCCCGAACCGGGCCACCTCGCGGGCGGAGAAGCGGTTGACGTGGCGGAAGATGCCGGCCCGGACGTCCCGGCCGAACCCCATGGCGGTCTTCGCGCCGAGGTAGACGGCGGCGATCGAGCAGGCGATCTGGAGCAGGCTGACGAGCAGCATCCAGCCGCCCGTACGCATGATCTGGTCGGTGTCGCCGAGGGCGACGCCGCGGTCGATGATGTCGGCGTTGAGGCTCGGCAGGTACAGCGAGGCCATCGTGCCGACGAACTGGAGCGCCACCACCGCGGCCAGCAACCGCCGGTACGGGCGCAGATGGGTACGGAGCAGGCGGATCAGCACGGACGGAGTCCTCGTCTCGTCTCGTCGGTCTCTTCCTCGCCTGGGTTCAACCGGCCGATGTCCCCCTCGGACATGGTGGTGATGAGTTCAGTGAGGAAATCGCGGATTATCTCCCGCTTCGCGGGGTCGGCGTCGACCGAAGTGAGCGGCCGGTCACTGTGGATCAGGTCGATCAACCTTCGGGTGTGCTCCTGCCCCTTGTCGGTTAGGGCGAGTCGTACCGTGCGCCGGTCGGCGGCGTCCCGGCGGCGCTCGACGAAGCCGTCACGTTCGAGCGTGTCGACGATGCCGGTGAGCGTCGCGGGGCGGACGAAGCAGCGCTCGGCGACCTCCCGATGGGTGCTGTCGCCGGCGCGGGACAGGATGAACAGCACCCGCATCCCCGCCGAGCTGAGCCCGTGGTGCTCGGCAAGGTAGCGCCCCCACCGCTGTTCGGCGAGGCGGCCAGCGATCGAGATCAGCCGACCGAGCGGCGCCTGGCGTAGCGCGTCGGGGAAGCGGATGAGTGGTTCCATGCTCACGGCGCCACGTTAGCCCCCGGACCGTAAGGCTCCAAACTATTTTCGGAAACCCGTCATCTTGGCAGTGGCAAGATATGCTTCCGACCGTGACCACGACCCGCGCCTACCACCACGGCGACCTGCGGCGGGCCCTGCTGGACGCGGCGGTCCAGGCGATCGGTGAGGCCGGCCCGGCCGCGCTCAGCCTCCGCGACCTGGCCCGCCGGGCCGGCGTCTCGCACGCCGCGCCCGCCCACCATTTCGGCGACAAGACCGGCCTGCTCACCGCCCTCGCCGCCGAGGGCTTCGCGCTGCTCGCCGACGAGCTCGACCGGGCCGGCGACGACCTGCTGGAGGCGGGCGTCGCGTACGTGCGCTTCGCCGTGGCGCACCGGGCCCACTTCGAGGTGATGTTCGCGCCGGATCTCCACCGCGTCGACGACCCGGCGCTGGTGGCCGCGCGTACCCGGGCCGGGGAGGCGCTGCGCGGTGGCGTCGCCACGGTGGCCACGCCGTCCGCCGAGCCGGAGCGGGACGCGCTCGCCGCCTGGTCGATCGTGCACGGCTTCGCCACCCTCTGGCTGGCCGGTGCACTCCCGGCGAGCGTTGGCCCGGACCCGGAGGCGGCCGCCCGGTCGGTGATCCGCCGCCTCTTCTGGTGAGGTGCGAGGAGGGGCGCCTTTCTAGCGCTGCGCGTAAAAAGGGGCCCCTCCCAACCGGTCACCAGCTCGTCGGCAGCGGCATGCCCTCGGTGTAGCCGGCGGCGCTCTGCACGCCGACCAGGGCCCGCTCGTGGAACTCCTCCAGGTTGCGGGCGCCCGCGTAGGTGAAGGAGCTGCGTACCCCGGAGATGATCTCGTCGATCAGGTCCTCCACTCCGGGTCTGATCGGGTCGAGGTACATCCGGGCCGAGGAGATGCCCTCCTCGAAGATCGCCTTCCGGGCCCGGTCGTACGCGCTGTCCTCGGCCGTCCGGGCGCTGACCGCGCGGGCCGACGCCATGCCGAAGCTCTCCTTGTAACGCCGGCCGTCCGCTTCCGTGTAGAGGTCGCCGGGGGACTCGTAGGTGCCGGCGAACCAGGAACCGACCATCACGTTCGAGGCGCCCGCCGCGAGGGCCAGCGCCACGTCCCGCGGGTGCCGTACGCCGCCGTCGGCCCAGACGTGCCGGCCCAGGGCGCGGGCCGCCGCAGCGCAGTCGAGCACCGCCGAGAACTGCGGCCGGCCGACCCCGGTCATCATCCGGGTGGTGCACATCGCGCCCGGCCCGACGCCGACCTTCACGATGTCGGCGCCCGCCTCGACCAGGTCCCGTACGCCCTCGGCGGTGACCACGTTGCCGGCCGCCACCGGGACCGCCGGGTCGAGCTTGCGGACCGCCCGCAGCGCGGAGATCATCCGCTCCTGGTGGCCGTGCGCGGTGTCCACCACCAGGGTGTCCACCCCGGCCTCCAGCAGCGCGGCGGCCTTGCCGGTCACGTCGCCGTTGATCCCCACCGCCGCCGCGATCCGCAGCCGCCCCCGGTCGTCCACCGCCGGCTTGTAGAGCGTGGCGCGCAGCGCGCCCGGCCGGGTCAGCACGCCGACCAGCCGCCCTTCCGCGTCCACCACCGGGGCCAGCCGGCGCCGGCCCGCAGAGAGCCGGTCGAAGCCGGTGCGCGGGTCCGCGTCCGCCGGCACGGTGTGCAGCTCGGTCGACATCACGTGCCGGAGCTGGGCGAACCGGTCCACGCCCACGGTGTCCGCCTCGGTGACCACACCGACCGGGCGGCCGGCCTCGTCGACCACGATCACCGCGCCGTGGGCGCGCTTCGGCAGCAGGTGGATCGCGTCGCCGACGGTGTCGGTCGGGCCGAGAGTGATCGCCGTGTCGTGCACCAGGTGCCGCTGCTTGACCCAGGCGACGACGTTGGCCACCACCTCGATCGGGATGTCCTGGGGGATCACCGCGATGGCGCCGCGCCGGGCCACCGTCTCGGCCATCCGCCGGCCGGAGACCGCCGTCATGTTCGCCACCACCAGCGGGATGGTGGTGCCGGTGCCGTCGGCCGTGGCCAGGTCGACGTCGAGCCGGGAGCCCACCTCGGAACGGTTGGGCGCCATGAAGACGTCGTTGTAGGTCAGGTCGTGCGCGGGGACCGCGCCATGAAGGAACCGCACCGGAACATCATTCCCGCCAGCACCCGTTCGTGCCCGCGATGGTCACGGAAAACACCCCGGCCGGCCGGGCGGCCGGGGTCAGCCGAGCAGCAGCGCCGCGGCGATCACGGTCATCACGACGGCGACCGCGCCGTCCAGCACCCGCCAGGCGGAGGTACGCGCGAGCAGCGGCGCCAGCCGGTGCGCCGCACCGCCGAGCGCGGTGAACCAGACCACGCTGGCCAGCGTCGCGCCGACCCCGAACGCCCAGCGCTGCTCGTACTGCTGGGCCACGCCGCCGAGCAGCAGCACGGTGTCCAGGTAGACGTGCGGGTTGAGGTAGGTGAAGGCGAGGCAGGCCAGCACGGTCGCCCGGAGCGTGGCCGGCGGCCGCTCGGTGGGGGTGAGGGTGCCCGGGCGAAGCGCCCGGCGGGCGGCGAGCACGGCGTACCCGAGCAGGAACGCGCCCCCGACCCAGCGGATGGCGGACAGCAGGCCCGGCCGGTCCGCCACGGCGGTGCCGAGACCGGCGATGCCCGCCGCGATGAGCAGGGCGTCCGAGGCCGCGCAGGCGATCACCACGGGAAGCACGTGCTCCCGGCGCAGCCCCTGGCGGAGCACGAAGGCGTTCTGCGCGCCGATGGCGACGATCAGCGCGAACGAGACGGAGAACCCGGCGACGGCGGAGGGGAGCAGGTCTGGCACGGGTCCGAGGCTAGGGATCGGGTCCGATGCAGTCCAACTAATCTTTCTGATGCTTCGTAAGCTGGTCTTATGGAAGGACTCGACACCGCCCAGCTCCGTACCCTGGCCGCCGTGGTCGGCGAGGGCAGCTTCGAGGGCGCGGCTCGCGTCCTGCACGTCACCCCGTCGGCGGTGAGCCAGCGGATCCGCGCGCTGGAGGAGGTCGTCGGGCAGGTGCTGGTCCGGCGCAGCCGACCCTGCCAGGCGACCGGTGCGGGGCAACCGCTGCTCCGGCTGGCCGTCCAGTTGACCCTGCTCGAACGGGAGGCGCTCGCCGAGGCGTGCGGGGCGGTGGACGGGGCGGCCGGGCCGACCCGGGTGCCGGTGGTGGCCAACGCCGACTCGCTGGCCACCTGGTTCGTCGCCGCGCTGGCCCGGGTCCCGGCCGAGCTGGCCGCCTGCTTCGACGTACGCCAGGATGACCAGGATCACACCGCCGAGCTGCTGCGCGACGGCGCGGTGCTGGCGGCGGTGACCGCCCAGCGCGAGCCGGTCCAGGGCTGCCGGGTACGCCCGCTCGGCGCGATGCGCTACCGGGCGCTCGCCGCCCCGGCGCTGGTCGCCCGCTGGTTCCCCGACGGGCTGACGGCCGAGGCGCTGGCCGCGGCGCCGATGCTCGTCTTCGACCGCAAGGACCGCGTCCAGCACCGCTTCGTGCGGGCGGTGACCGGCCGGGAGCTCGACCCGCCGGTGCACCACGTGCCGTCGGTGCCGGCGTTCAGCGAGGCGATCCGGTGTGGCCTCGCCTGGGGGCTGGTCCCGGAGCGGTTGGCCGAGGCGGACCTGGCCGGCGGCGCCTGTGTCGACCTCGACCCGGGACGGCACGTCGACGTGCCGCTGTACTGGCAGCACTGGCGGCTGGAGTCACGCGTGCTCGGCGCGCTGACCGACGCGGTCCGCGCGGAGGCGGCCGTCGCGCTCCGCTGAGCCGCGGACCTGTTGGCAGGGCCCCTTCCGGTGCCCGAGGCGTGGAGAAGGGGCCCGCCTGACGCCTCAGGCGATGGTGCAGATCGGGGCGCCGGCGGTGATGACCGCCCCCACCTCGGCGGAGAGGCCGCTGACCGTGCCCGCCTTGTGGGCGTGCAGCGGCTGCTCCATCTTCATCGCCTCCAGCACGACGATCAGGTCGCCCTCGGCGACGGTGTCCCCGTCCGCGACGGCGATCTTGACGATGGTGCCCTGCATGGGGGAGGCGAGGGTGTCGCCGCTGACCGCCGCGCCGGCCTTGGCGCCACCGCCCCGGCGAGCCGGCTTCTTCGCGGCGGGCGCGGCGGCGGCCGTACCCGCGCCGACGCCGGCGGGGAGCGTGACCTCCAGCCGCTTGCCACCCACCTCGACCACGACGGTCTCGCGCTCGGCCGGGCCCTCGACGGCGCCGGCGGGGGCGGTGAAGGCCGGCACGGTGTTGTCGAACTCGGTCTCGATCCACCGGGTGTGGACGGTGAACGGCTCGGCGGTGAACGCCGGGTCCCGGACCACCAGCCGGTGGAAGGGCAGCGCGGTGGCCATCCCCTCGACGACCATCTCGTCCAGCGCCCGGCGAGCCCGCTCCAGCGCCTCGGTACGCGTCTCGCCGCTGATGATCACCTTGGCGAGCAGCGAGTCGAAGTTGCCACCGATCACGTCCCCGGCCGAGATGCCGGTGTCCACCCGGACGCCCGGCCCGGTGGGCAGCCGCAGCGCGGTGATGGTGCCCGGGGCGGGGAGGAAGTTGCGGCCCGGGTCCTCGCCGTTGATCCGGAACTCGATCGAGTGCCCGCGCGGGGTCGGGTCCTCGGTGAAGCGCAGCTTCTCGCCGTCGGCGATGCGGAACTGCTCGCGGACCAGGTCGATGCCGGCGGTCTCCTCGGTGACCGGGTGCTCCACCTGGAGGCGGGTGTTGACCTCCAGGAAGGAGATGGTGCCGTCGGCGCCGACCAGGTATTCCACCGTGCCGGCGCCGTGGTAGCCGGCCTCCCGGCAGATCGCCTTGGCGCTGGAGTGGATCTGCGCGCGCTGCGCCTCGGTGAGGAACGGCGCCGGGGCCTCCTCGACCAGCTTCTGGTGCCGGCGCTGCAGCGAGCAGTCGCGGGTGCCCACGACGATCACGTTGCCGTGCTGGTCGGCGAGGACCTGCGCCTCGACGTGGCGGGGCTGGTCCAGGTAACGCTCGACGAAGCACTCGCCCCGGCCGAACGCGGCGACCGCCTCGCGGGTGGCCGACTCGAACAGGTGCGGGATCTCCTCCATGGTGCGGGCCACCTTGAGGCCGCGCCCGCCACCACCGAAGGCCGCCTTGATCGCGACCGGCAGGCCGTGGTCGACGGCGAAGGCCATCACCTCGTCGGCGTTGCCGACCGGGTCCGGGGTGCCGGGGACCAGGGGCGCGCCGGCGCGCTGGGCGATGTGCCGGGCGGTCACCTTGTCGCCGAGGTCGCGGATCGCCTGCGGGGTCGGGCCGATCCAGGTCAGCCCGGCGTCGATGACCGCCTGGGCGAAGTCGGCGTTCTCGGAGAGGAAGCCGTAGCCGGGGTGCACCGCGTCGGCACCGGACCTGGCCGCGACGTCGATCAGCTTGTCGATCCGCAGGTAGCTGTCCGCCGCGGTGTCGCCCCCCAGGGCGTACGCCTCGTCGGCGAGGGTGGCGTGCAGGGCGTCCCGGTCGGAGTCCGCGTAGACGGCGACGCTCTCCAGCCCGGCGTCGCGGCAAGCGCGGATGACGCGGACCGCGATCTCGCCGCGGTTGGCGATGAGTACCTTGCGCACCTTGGTGGCTCCTCCCCGGAGGTCGATGCCGGGAGTTTATCGGCCGGCCTCGCCGCCCTAACGATCGCTCAGTGTGGGATGCCGCACGTCCCACCGCGGCTTAGTCAAATTTGCTTATTACGCTTGTCCGGTGTCGGCAACGCGGATGATGATTCTGGGCCTGGTCAGGTGGATGCAGCCGGTGCACGGCTACGACGTACGCCGTGAGCTGCTGAGCTGGAGCGCGGACAAGTGGGCCAACGTGCAACCGGGGTCGATCTATCACGCGCTGCGCAAGCTCACCGACGAGGGGCTGCTGCGGGCGGTGTCGACCGAGCAGGTCGGCGCGCGTCCCGCCCGCACCACGTACGAGGTGACGGCCAAGGGGGTGGAGGAGTTCGAGACCCTGCTGCGCGCGCAGTGGTGGCAACTCCACGAGGTGCCGGACCCGTTCGTGGCGGCCTTCTCCTTCCTGCCGGCCATGCCGCGGGACGAGGCGGCGGCGGCCCTGCGCAACCGGGCCAACCTGATCCGGGCCGGCATCGAGTCGATGCGCGCCTCGCTGGAGTCGGACTGGGTACGCAACACCAAGCCGGTGCACGTCGGCTGGATGTTCGAGCTGTGGCTGGCCCGGGCCGAGGCGGAGATGGGCTGGTGCGGGCGGATCGCCGAGCGGATCGAGTCAGGAGTGTCGTACCTGCCCGCTTCCATGGAGCAGGCCGAGGGATGGTCGGGGTGGACGGACGGCGCCGCCCCTGGCGAGGACAACGCGAAATAATCAACGTTGACCACGCGAGCTATATCGCGTTAGTCTCGGCGCGAACCGCAGGGGAGTGGTGTGTCCTCCTCGCGGACGATCGGCGGCCGGTCACCTCCGGCCCGGACGACCAGGAGCAGACATGATCGAGACCAGGGGGCTGCGGAAGTCGTTCCGCTCCCGCGCGGGTCGCGAGACGAAGACCGTGGACGCGGTCCGGGGGGTCAACCTCGAGGTCGCCGAGGGGGAGATCTTCGGTTTCCTCGGCCCCAACGGCGCCGGCAAGACGACCACCCTGCGGATGCTCGCCACCCTCATCGAGCCCGACGGTGGCGAGGCCACCATCGCCGGGGCGGACCTGCGCAAGGACCCGGCCGAGGTGCGCCGCCGGATCGGCTACGTCGCCCAGGGCGGCAGCACCTGGGACGAGTCCACCGCCCGCGAGGAGCTGGTGCTCCAGGCCCGGCTCTACGGCATCGCCAAAGCCGAGGCGCACCGCCGCGCCGCCCGCGCCCTGGACGCCTTCCAGCTCAGCGAGTACGCGGACCGCAAGTGCAAGACCTACTCCGGTGGCCAGCGCCGGCGAGTCGAGATCGCGCTCGGCATCATCCACGAGCCGAAGATCGTCTTCCTGGACGAGCCGACCACCGGCCTGGACCCGCAGAGCCGGGCGCACATGTGGGACGAGATCCGCCGGCTGCGCGCCGAGGGGATGACCGTCTTCATCACCACGCACTACCTCGACGAGGCGGACGCGCTCTGCGACCGGATCGCGATCATGGACCACGGCGAGGTGGTCGCCGAGGGCACGCCGGCCGAGCTGAAGCGGGAGATCTCCGGCGAGGTGGTGCTCGTCGGCCTCGACGCCCCGGCCACCCCGCGCGCCGCCGAGCTGCTCGACACCGAGGCGTACGTCAACAAGCTGGAGACCGTCGACGAGGGCGGCCTGCGCCTCTACGTCGACGAAGGGGCCACCGCCATCCCGCAGGTGCTGCGCCGCCTCGACGGCGCCGGGCTGGACCTGCGCTCCATCGAGCTGCACCGCCCCAGCCTCGACGACGTCTTCCTCACCAAGACCGGCCGCTCGCTGCGCGAGTCCTGACCACCCGGAGAACTCTCATGAAGCTCGCCCGCGACACCTGGCTGATCTTCCAGCGCCAGATCCAGCTGCTGCTGCGCAACCCGGTCTGGGTCTTCGTCGGTGTCTTCCAGCCGGTGATGTACCTGCTGCTCTTCGCCCCGCTGCTCAAGGCGGCGCTGAACGCGCCGACCCAGGCCGCGGCCTACAAGATCTTCGTCCCCGGCCTGCTGGTGCTGCTGGCCATCTTCGGCGGCCTGTTCCAGGGCTTCGGCCTGATCGCCGAGCTGCGCGCCGGGGTCATCGAACGGTCCCGGGTCACCCCGGTCAGCCGGCTCGCCCTGCTGCTCGGCCGCTCACTGCGGGACGTGGTCTCGCTGATCGCGCAGGCGGTCATCATCACCCTGCTGGCGCTCCTGTTCGACCTGCGTGTCTTCATCGGATACCTGCTGCTGGCGTACCTGATGCTGGCGCTGATCGCGCTGATGACCTCGGCCGTCTCCTACGGCGTGGCGCTCAAGGTCAAGAGCGAGGACGCCCTCGCCCCGCTGATGAACACCGTCGCCCAGCCGGTGCTGCTGCTCTCCGGCATCCTGCTGCCGCTCGCCCTGGCCCCCGGCTGGCTCCAGGGCATCGCCAACTGGAACCCGTTCTCCTGGGCGGTCGACGGCGTCCGGGCGCTCTTCGCCGGTGACCTCAGCAACGACAAGGTCTGGCAGGGGCTGACGATCATCGCGGTGCTCGCCGTCGCCGGGGTGGTCTGGGCCGCGCGGCAGTTCGCCCGCAGCGTCCGCTGACCCGACGAGAGCTGCCTCTCACCCGAGGCGGGGCACCGGCCCGACGCGCGTAGCGTAGGCCGGTGCCCCGCCTCAGCCGTGACCGGACGACCTGGTTGACCTACGCCCAGCTGGGGCTGTGGGGCTTCTTCCTCTACGGGTTCGGTCCGGTCGTCCCGCTGCTCCGCGACGAACAGGGCACCAGCGCCGCCGTCGCCGGCCTGCACAGCACCGGCATCGCCGTCGGCGCGATCCTCGGCGGGGCGCTCTTCGCACCGGCCGCCCGCCGCCTCGGCCGCGGCCCGGCCACCTGGCTCGGCCTCGCCGGCGTGGCCGCCGGCGTCACCGCGCTCGGGCTGCTGCGCCCGCTGCCCGCCACCCTCGCCGCCGTCGCGGTGATCGCCACCTTCGGCATGATGGTGATCAGCGGGGTCAGCGTGCTGCTCACCGCCCACCACGGGCCGACCGCGCCCGCCGCGCTCACCGAGGCCAACGCCGTCTGCGCCGGGATGGGCATCCTCGCCCCGCTGGTCATCGGCGCCACCGTCGACGCCGGTCTCGGCTGGCGGCCCGCAATGGCCGTCGAGGTCGGCCTGATCGCGCTGGTCGCGCTCGCCGCCCTGGCCTTCCGGGTACGCCTGCCGAAGGGCGCCCCCGCTGACGCGGCTGCCGCCGACCCGACCGGGGCGACCGCCCCGGCCGCCATCGACCCGGTCGCGGTGACCACCTCCGCCAACGCCGACGCCGGCGTGACCGCCTCCGCCGATGCCGGCGTGACCGCCTCGGCGGCCGGCGTGGCGCTGGTCGACCCGGCCCCCGCCGGCGTGGCCGCCTCGGCGGCCGACGTGGCGCTGGGCGCCCCGGCCGCCACCGCCCCGGACGGGCGTGCCGGTGACCGGGCCGCCACCCGCCGGCTCCCCAGGGCGTACTGGATCGCCTGGGTGCTCATGTCGGTCACCGGCTCGATCGAGGTGTGCCTGTCGCTCTGGGCCGCCGACGTGCTGCGTACCCACGCCGGGCTCAGCGCCGGCGGCGCCTCGGCGGCCGTCGCCGCGATCGTCTGCGGGATGTTCATCGGCCGGGCGGCCGGCGGCCGGCTAGCGCTGCGCTGGCCGCCGGTGCCGCTGCTGCTCGCCGCGCTGACCGTCTCGCTGGTCGGGTTCGTCGTCTTCTGGTCCGCCCCGGCCGGCTGGCTGGCGGTGACCGGCCTGGTCGTGCTCGGCTTGGGCAACGCCCTGCACTACCCGCTGGCCCTCTCCATCGCCCTCGCCGCCGCCGGGCCGGCCGCGGACAAGGCGGCCGGCTGGTCGTCGTACTCGATGGGGGTGGGCTTCGGGATCGCCCCGGTCGCCCTCGGCTGGGTGGCCGACGGCGTCGGCCCGCACCTGGCCTTCCTGCTGCTGCCCGGCTTCATCGCCGCGGCCGTGCTGCTCACCCTGCGGCTGGGCCGGGCGCTGCGCGCCCCGGCCGCCACCCCCCAACCGCTCCCCGCCAGGGCCGCTTGATCGACTCCACCTCGCCGACGTAGCGGTGTCGCGCCCTGGTGCACTGGTCGAGGTCGCCGATGTGGCGGTGTTGCCTCGTGGACCGGCGCAGGTCGCCGATGTGGCGGTGCCGCGGCCTGCTGGACTGGTCGAGGTCGCCGATGTGGGGGTGTCGCCTCGCGGGCCGGCGCAGCTCGCCGATGTGGCGGTGTCGCGGCCCCGTGGACACCGCCACATCGGCGATCTGGCCGGCGCGCCGGGCCTCAGCGCACGCGTGCGAGGCTCACGCCGTCGGCGATGGGCAGCATGACCACCTCGACCCGGACGTCTGCCAGAATCTCGTCGTTGAACGCGGCGATGGCGCGGTCGTCGGCGTTCTCCGGGGCGAGCACCCGGCCGCCGCGCAGGGTGTTGTCCACCGCGATGACACCGCCCGGCCGCATCCGTGGCACCAGCTCGTCCCAGTAGACCGGGTAACCGACCTTGTCCGCGTCGATGAACGCGAGGTCGAGATGCCGCTCCTGGGGCAGCTCCCGCAGCCGGTCCCCGGCCGGGCCGATCCGCAGGTCGATCCGGTCCTGCACGCCGGCCCGCGCCCAGTACCGCCGGGCGATGCCGGTGTATTCCTCCGAGATGTCGAAGCAGGTCAGCCGGCCGCCGTCAGCCAGCCCGCGGGCGATCGCCAGCGCGGACAGCCCGGTGAACGTACCCACCTCCACCGCCTGCCGCACATTGAGCAGCCGGGTGAGGAAGGTCAGGAACGCGGCCTGCTCCGGCGCGACCTGCATGCCAGCCTGCTCCGGCAGGGCGGCCCGGGTCTCCTCGGTCAGTTCACGGACGATCTCGTCCGGCACCGACCCGTGCGCGACGAGGTACGCGTGCAGTTCCGGCGTGAGCGGAAGCGGCTTGGTGGTCATGATCGGACGTTAACCGAGATGCTCGATCTCCTGGCCGCCGGGCGCAACCTTCGTCCACAAGTCGGTGACACTCAGCCCCAACTCACCGAGCAGACCGCGGAGCAGCGGCAGGCTCAGCCCCACCACCGTGCCCGGGTCGCCCTCGATACCGGTCAGGAACGCGCCGCCCAGCCCGTCGATGGTGAACGCCCCGGCCACCGCCAGCGGCTCGCCCGTCGCCACATACGCGGCGATCTCCTGGTCGCTGACGTCCGCGAAGTGCACCGTGGTCGACGCTACCGCCTCGGCCCGCGACTCGTGGAGCACGTCGATCAGGCAGTGCCCGGTGTGCAGCACCCCGCTCCGCCCGCGCATCCGCTGCCAACGGCGGGTGGCGTCCGCCGCGTCCGCCGGCTTGCCCAGGATCTCCCCGCCGAACGCCAGCACCGAGTCGCAGCCGAGCACCAGCGTCCGCTCGTCCGGCGCGGCGCGCAGCCGGCCCAGCACCGCCTGCGCCTTCAGCCGGGCCAACTCCAGGCACAGGTCCTCCGCCCGGTCGCTGACCACCTGTGACTCGTCGACGCCGCTGACCAGCACGTCGGGTTCGATCCCGGCGGCCTGGAGCAGCTTGCGGCGGGCGGGACTCTGTGAGGCGAGCACGAGGCGCAGCGGCATGGAGGTCGACACGGGAGCGACGCTACCGGCTGATCCGCGGCGGCGGGTCGTCGGCACGTCGACGCCGCCGCCACACGAGGTAGCCGCCGCCCGCCGCCAGCAGGACGCCCAGCGTCGCCAGGCCCCGCGCGGTCGCGCCGTCGTCCTCACCCTCTTCCTCCGGCGCCGCCCTGGTCGGCACGGGCGGGGCCGCCTCCGTCGACCCGAAACCCAGCGGGGGTACGTCCGCCGTGAGCGCCGCGACCAGGTCGATGACGCCGTAGCCGTACTCGTCGTCCCGGCCGGGCGGGCCCTTGTCGATCGCGGTGGCGGTCAGGCGATGCGCGACCTCCTCCGCCGGGAGATTGGGGTACTTGGACCGGATAAGCGCAGCCGCCCCGGCAACGATCGCTGTCGCGCTGGACGTGCCGGTGCCTTTCGAATACTTGCCGCCATAGCTCGTGCTGTAAATATCCACTGCAGGTGCGGCGACATCAATTCCGGGTCCAGCCACGGAGATAGCAGCATGCCTTCCCAGGCGGTCGACCCCGCCGACGGCCAGAACTCCATCCTCTGATGCTGGATACCCGACCGCTGCTACCTCGGGGTGGTTTCCTGCGCCAGCGACGACAACAATATCTGAGGCCAGAGCGCTCTTAACTGCTCGAATCAGGCGAGCACTTGTTGTGCCAGTGCTGGAAACACTAATCACGTCTGCGTGACGTGAAATCGCATATTCAATTGCTGCTGCTAGGTCGTCAACACTCCCGCGATTGTCGGCTGCAGAGGACATAATGGGTAAAATCTTGGCTTCGGGTGCGATTCCCAGCGCTCCCAAGCCTTCTGACCTACCGTGTGCTGCTATAAGCCCCGCCATGGACGTGCCATGGCTATTTGGGTCTCGGCGACCATCGCCGCTCCCGCCCTCGATGGTGTCCGTGCCTTGCAATAAATTTTCGGCCAAGTCGGGATGAGGGTCCACGCCTGTGTCTGGCACCGCAACCACAATCCCTGCGCCCCGGCTCACCTTATGTGCCTCGCTGACGCTCAGGTATTTCAGATGCCACTGGTCTTTTCGAACCTGGCTGGCGCCATTTGAGTTGAGATCGGCATGCGATGGCGTCGATTGAAGAAGAAACACGCATGCTGCGAATGCGGCGCTCGTGGCCCGGCTGACCTTTCCTTTCACCGGCCAAGACCAATTGCTGGACCGGGGTCGATTGGTCCTTCCTTATCGGGTGGGCGGACTACAGGACTAACACCCTCGTCGGTCTCCCAAGGGTTATCTGGGTCCCAGCGACGCGGTCCGCCATTATCCCCTGTGCGGCGACTGTCTCTTATGCCATTGGTGTCGCCAGAACCAGGAGGAGTGGCTCCCAGGGACGGCAATGTTCCGAAGGGAGGTCCATAGTGTGCCCCGGCAATGGGGCCTCGGCCAGATCCTGGTCGTAAACCGGCAGCACCGCTCGGTGCGGTACCAGCTCCGCCGCCTCCGATCACCCCTCCCACCGGATTGATTCGACGGGGCGGTATGGCCCGAGCACTGGGTTGACCCAGGCCCATGCCTGGCATTCCGCCAATCAGCCCGCCTGGCTGCATGGGACGTGGCGGCGTGACGGGAGCGTTGCGGTTTGCGACGGGCTTGTCGACTGGGCCGGCTCCCTCCTGCAAGCTGCTTACTGGCTTGCCAAGGCCCGGCCTGTTTATGGGTGGCAGAGCCGATGGCAGGCCACCTGCTGGGATCGGGGATGCAGGTGTAGCCGGCAAGATCGCGCCGGGCGTTCCACCTGTAGGCGGAGGAGTTAGGGCAGGGCCAACTCCGCCGAGCACTGGGCCGATCCCGGGCGTGGTTGGCGCAGTCACGGGCCTCTTGCCCATTGCTGGCTCGGTCACGCGGGGTTTCACGGCCGATGTCGCCAAAGGCACTGGCACGACCGGCGGGATGATCGGCACCTGGTTGTTCGTGCCATATGTGTCGGGGTTGTTCGTCTCGATGCCTGGTCGCCGGATGGGTGGTGGTTGGCGGAGCATGACTTGGGCTTGTTGGAGTTCGCCGCTCAACCCCGTCATCAGCCCCCGCGCCTGGACGTTCAACCGTTCCAGGTCCGCGTCCGTCACCGGCGGCTGCTCGGGTAGTCGGCTGCCGGCCACCGCCTTCGGGTCGGCGAGCGTCGCCTCGTACGCCTGCTTCTGCCGGAGCTTGGCCGCGTACTCGTCGTGGATCGGCTTGAGTTCGGCGCGGGTGCTGCCGATGGCGCGGGTGGCGGCGGCGAGCGCGTCGTAGTTCGCGGCGGCGGTGTCGTGGGTGCGCTGCACCTTGTCGATGAGCTGGTCCAGTTCGCCGAGGTACGCGCGCGCGGCGGCGTTGGTCTCCGGCGGCCATGCCTCGGCGAGCCCGCGGCGGTATTCCTGCAACCGGCTGAGGTGGGCCAGGGCGAGGTCGCAGACCTTGCGCCAGCCGGCGACCTGCTTCCACTGCCCGCTGGTGTCCTGGTCCTGGAGGCAGGCCCACATGCTGAGCACGTCCATCAGGTGCCAGTCGGTGAGCCCGGAGGTGCGCCCGCCGCCCCGTTCGATCACGGCAGCACCACCGGCCGGTCGTCGGCGGCGGAGGGATCGGTCAGCGCCGGCAGGGGGCGGCTGCCGCCGCCTGCGGAGCGGGCGAGGGCCTCCTGCACGTCGGCGACCTGGGCGGAGGAGAAGGCGTCGGAGTCCGCGTATCTGGTGGCGATCAGGTGCGCGGCGCCGGCCAGGTGGCCGGTGGCGGGCACCAGGCCCCAGACCACCTCGGCGGTCGCCGTCTGTGTTTCGTGGTGCGCCTGGAGGAACTGCACCAGCTCGATGAAGGCGTCGGCGGGGTTGGGAATGGCCGCCTTCATGTCATCCGCGATGTATGACAGGTGTGGGGCGTAGTTGCGGAGGACCTCGTCCTGGAGGCGGTCGGCGAACTCGCGCATCTGCCGGATGTCCGCCTCGATGGCGCCGTAGTCGCGCAGCCAGCCCGCTGGCCGGTTCGCCTCGGGGATCATCGACCCTCCTGCCTGTCACCGCACCGTTTCCCTGAGTGAGATTAACGGCTCGTCGCGGATCTCGGCAGCCCCGGATGTGCGTACCCGGGGAAAGGTCAGCGGGGGAGGCCGGAGGCGCGCCACGCGCCCGGACCGGCGACCAGCGTCGTGCCGGCCGGACGGGCGCTGCGCGTCCACTGCGACACGACGGCCGGCGCGGGGGCGGCGGCCGGTCGGGTCCGGACCACGATCGCCCCGACCAGGGCGGCCAGCTCCTCGGCAGTGGGCGCCCCCCGGACGATCCGGAACAGCGGCTCTTCGGCAGACATGGTCTCAGGGTACGCGTCGACAACTTGACCTTCGCCGCACAGTGGCGTGCCGGCGGTGTGAGCGTCGGAGCAGCCGGGTACCGTCTCAGCGATGTCTGACGCGCTTCCCCAACTCGTTGCCGACCGGTACCGGCTCATCTCGCCGCTCGGCCAGGGCGGCATGGGTCGGGTGTGGAAGGCGCGCGACGAGGTGCTGCACCGGGACGTGGCCATCAAGGAACTCGTCCCGCCGCCGAGCCTCACCCCCGAGGAGCGCCGCGAGATGCGGGAACGCTCGCTGCGGGAAGCGCGGGCGATCGCCCGGCTGAACAACATCAACGTGGTCCGTATCTTCGACGTGCTGCGTACCGACGGCGACCCGTGGATCGTCATGGAGTACGTGCCGTCCAGGTCGTTGCAGGACACGATCGCCGAGGATGGTCCGGTGTCCACGGCCAAGGCCGTCCAGATCGGCCTCGGGGTGCTGGGCGCGTTGAAGGCCGCGCACAAGGCCGGAATCATGCACCGCGACGTCAAGCCGGGCAATGTGCTGCTCGGCAACGACGGCCGGGTGGTGCTCACCGACTTCGGCCTGGCCACCATCCCCGGCGACCCGAACGTCACCCGCACCGGCATGGTGCTCGGCTCGCCCGCGTACATCGCGCCCGAGCGGGCGCGGGACGGCACCGCGGGGCCGGAGGCCGATCTCTGGTCGCTGGGCGCGACTCTCTACGCGGCCGTCGAGGGCAAGTCGCCGTACGCTCGGCCGTCGGCGATCGCCACCCTGGCCGCGCTCGCCACCGAGCCGCTGCCGCCGCCGAAGAACGCCGGGCCGCTCAAGCCGGTCCTGCAGGGCCTGCTGCGCAAGGACCCCACCGAGCGGATCACCGCCGAGGTGGCGGAGCGCCTGCTCCGCAAGGCCGCCGGGCGGCGCGCGAAGAGCATCTCGCTGCTGGACGGCGTACGCCGGCCGGGGCCGAACGGTCCGCGCGAGCCGCGCCCGCCGCTGGTCCCGGGGCCGCGCCCGGTCGGCGGTTCGTCCACTTCGGCCCCTCGCAAGCCCGATCCGGCCCCGGTCGCCGCCGCAGGCGCGGCCGCCGCCACGGTCAAGGTTCCGGATGGGGCGGAGGACGCGCCCACCGCGAAGGTGACCCCGCCGGTCGCCGAGCCGACCGCGAAGCTCGACCCCACGCCGGCCCTCGACGAGACTCGGGTGGACGGACCGGGTCCGGCCGCCGACGACACCCGGGTCGACGGACCCGATCCGGCCCTCGACGAGACGCAGGTGGACGGTGAGCCCGTCGTCGACGGCCCGGCGGAGCCGCTGCCCCCGCCGAAGAGCTCGACCTCCGTCCTGGCGGCACCGGTGAGTCCGGCGCCGTCGACCGGCCGGGCCGCGGTCGTCCCGGGTACGAAGCCGGAGCGCAACCGGCGCAACCTGCTGATCGGGGCGCTGGTCGCGGTGCTGCTGCTCGGCCTCGCGCTGGCCGTGCCACTGCTCACCAGCGGCGATGACGGCGGTGACGGGGGCCGGCCGAGCGCGGCCACCAGCGGCGCCTCGGCACCGGCGGCGACCTCGGCCGCGCCGAGCAGCGCGGCGCCCAGCCCGACCCCGTCGGTGACCCCCTCGGCCTCCGCCGGCACCCTGCCCGCCGGCTGGCACTACTACAAGGGCCCGAACGGATTCCAGGTGCCGATCCCGGACGGCTGGCAGGCCCGCGTTCGCTCCGACACCGTTGTGCTCTACGAGATCGGCGGGGCGCAACGCGTGCTGCTCGTCCAGTGGACCAACTCGCCCAAAAAGGACGCGTACACGGACTGGCAGCAGCAGGAGCCCAACCGCCGGCGACTCGTCGACAACTACAAGCTGGTGGACATCACTCGTTGCGACTACTACCGGACCTGCGCCGACTGGGACTGGTTGGAGACGCGGAAGGGCGTCCGCTTCCACGTGCGCAACCGGGGCGTGGTCACCGCCAGCGACCGGGGCTTCGCCCTCCGGTGGGAGGTCCCGGAGCAGGACTGGGCGGCCAACCTGGCCAACTGGGACGTGATCACCAAGAACTTCAAGCCGGACCGGGTGGACTGAGGGAGCAATCCCGGCCCGCGAAGTGATTCGCATGGCCTTCCGTCGTACGGGGTATGGAAGTTGCGACGACGGAAGGAGGTACGACATGGGTTACCGACACAAGGACACCGGGCCCCGGCTGGCACTGTGGATGCTGGTCGCGCTCGGGGACATCGTCCTGCTGCTGGTGAGCGCCGGCCTGTCCGCGCCGGTTGCGGTGCTCACGGTCGTGGCCCTCGTCGCCGCGGGGGTGGCGACCTGGCGGCTGGCCCGCCGCACCACCCTGGCCGGACGGGGTGCGCTTCCCGTGCCGGCCGGCACGCGACGCCGGGCCTGACCGGGCGCCACAGACGACAGCGGCGGCAGCCGGACGGGCTATCGACGTGATAGCCGGTCCCGCTGCCGCCGACCTGTTGCGTCAGGACCCTCAGGTGTTGTTGGCCAACGCGATCAGCCGGGTCCGGTCACCGTTCCAGTAGTTGCGGTCCACGTTGCCGCTGATCCCGGAGACGCTGCCGGTGCTGGTGTACTGCCAGAAGCTCCAGAACGGGGCGCCGGCCGGCAGGGTGCCGGGCGAGCTGGCCCAGCGGGCGATCCACAGCGGGTTGTTGGCCCACGGGGCGGTCCAGCTGCCGGTGCACTGGTTCCACCAGCTCGTGGTGGTGTAGATGACCGCGTACCGGGTGGTGCGGGCCTTGTACCGGTTGATGAAGTCGCTGATCCAGGTGCGCATCCCCGAGGTGGTCAGGCCGTAGCAGTAGCCGCCGCTGTACGGATTGGCCTCCAGGTCGAGCGCGGCCGGCAGGGTCCGGCTGTCGGCCGACCAGGCGCCACCGTTGTTGACCAGGAAGTCCGCCTGCGCCGCGCCGCCGGAGACGTTCGGCCGGGCGAAGTGGTACGCCCCGCGGATCACGCCGGCGTAGTAGGCGTTGGGGTAGTTGGTGTTGAAGGACGGGTCCTTGTAGCTCGTACCCTCGGTCGCCTTGATGAAGGCGAACTGGATGCCGGCGTTCCGGACGCTGGTCCAGTTGATGCTGCCCTGGTAGTTGGAGACGTCGATGCCGGGGGTGGTGGCGGCCGCCGCCGGTCCGGCGGTGGCGACGAGGGCCGCCACCGCGGTGGTGGCGATGGTCAGGCCGGTGGCGAGCAACCGGCGAACGGAGAGTCTGCTACGAGCCATTGATGCCCTCCCGAGACGGCGATTGATTGATGCCCATCCTTGGAGGTAAGTGCCCCCTGCCGCAAGAGGGCTTAAAGAAATTTTCATTGACGGTTATCATCGCTTCGCTGACCGCTCAGGGCTGGTCAGCGAAGCGCGGCCGGGTCCAGTGCCCAGCGGAACGGCTCGGTGAACGTAAGAGTCTCGCCGGCCTTGGCCACCCGCTCCTCGACGTAGTGCGCGCCCTCGAGCCGGTACAGCCGCAGCGCATGGCTGTCGCCGTCCTGCTCGACGAGCAGGTGCCACGGGATCCGGGCGATCGCGTAGAGCTGCATCTTGACCAGGCGGTCGGCGGCGGCGTTCCCGGGAGAAACAATCTCGCAGACGAGCCGGACCTCGCCTACCTCGATCACGGTGCCCTCGTCATCGGTGTCAGCGACGACCAGGTCCGGAATGACGATCCGATTCACCCCGAGCCGGACGTTCACGGCCTCGAACACGAGAAGCCCGTCCGGTGCGACGGCCGACTCCACCGAGTTGGCGAGCCGTCGCGAGACAGTCTGATGCCGCTTGCTCGGGGCAGGGCTCACGATCAGGCTCCCGTCGAGCAGTTCGATCCGGTTACGGCTCTCGCCCATGGCGAAGTAGTCGGCCTCGGTCCAGAGGCCGACATGCTGGTCAAGAGGCTCAAGGGGTGCCGCACCCACCGGCGTTCACCTCCCGCTCCGATCGCCACCCGGTCAGTATCAAACGATACGAGGCCGCGCCCGCCGAACGACACAGCTCGGGCCGGTAGGCTGCCCGCCCATGCCCCTCATCGACGGCCTCACCACCCTCTGGGACAAGCTGTTGAGCGCGCAGCCCGACCCGCCGCCACTGCTAGTGCTGGTCACCGCCGCCGTGGCGCTGGCGGTGGTCGCCACCCGGGTGCCCTGGCGGATCGCCCGCAACGCGGTGACCATCGCGCACGAGGGCGGCCACGCCCTGACCGCGCTGCTGACCGGCCGGAAACTGCGCGGCATCCGGCTGCACTCGGACACCTCCGGGCTCACCCTCTCCGCGGGCCGCCCCAGCGGCCCCGGCATGATCGTCACCCTGCTGTCCGGGTACGTCGCCCCGTCGCTGGTCGGTCTCGCCGGGGCGTGGCTGCTCGCCGGTAACCGGATCACCCTGCTGCTCTGGGTCGCCGTGGTGCTGCTGCTGGCCATGCTGGTGCTGATCCGCAACGTCTTCGGGGTGCTGTCACTGCTGGTCACCGGCGGTGTGGTGCTGGCGGTGTCCTGGTACGCGTCGCCGCAGGTGCAGGCGGCCTTCGCCTGGACGTCGGTCTGGTTCCTGCTCCTCGGCGGCGTACGCCCGGTGGTCGAGCTGCAACGGCTGCGCGGCCGGGGTCGGATGCCCCAGTCCGACGCCGACCAGCTCGCCCGGCTCACGCCGTTCCCGGCGCTGTTCTGGGTGACGGTCTTCGCCCTGGTCAACCTGGCCGTGCTGGTCGGCGGCGCGCTGCTGCTGGCCGGCCCAATCCTCACCGACACGGGCCTCACCCTCTAGCTGCGCCCGACCTGCGTCGCGCGAGCGAGGACGGCGGGCATCGGTCCCGGACGTTAGGCTGCCGGGCCATGGACGAGGTGACCACCCGGAACCGGGCCGCATACGACCGGATCGCCGACGACTTCGCCGCCCGCAACCCCGAGGTGCCCGGCCCGTACCTGGCGCTGGCCGACGAGTTCCAGCGCCGGACCGACGGGCCGCTGCTGGACCTGGGTTGCGGTCCCGGCCGGGATCTCGGCTACTGGGCTGCCCGCGGAACGGCGGCGGTCGGCCTGGATCTGTCGGCCGCGATGCTGTGTGCCGCCCGCAGCCGGGCCGATGCGCCGTTGGTGCAGGGCGACATGTTGCGGCTGCCGTTCCGCGACCGTGCCTTCGGCGGGGTCTGGTGCTCGGCGTCCCTGCTGCACCTGCCCAAGGCTGCGGCCCCGGTGGCGCTGGCGGAGGTTCGTCGGATTCTGCGCCCCGGGGGTCCGTTGCTGCTCAGCCTGCAGGAGGGCGACGGGGAGAGTTGGCAGAGGTGGCCCGGCGAGGAAGCCGACCGGTTCTTCGCCCGGTACCGCCCCGCCGAGGCCGAGGCGTTGCTGGCCCGGGCAGGTTTCCGCCTGCTTCGCCGGGAGCGGGACGTCACCCCGGCGGGCAAGCGGTGGTTGTGCCACCTCGCCACGGCGGACTGACCGGCGAGGCAGAATCAGACCGTGCGATACGTGATCATCGGGGCGGGCGCGGTCGGCGGCACCATCGGCGTACGGCTGGGGGAGGCCGGCCGCGACGTGACGCTGGTGGCCCGCGGCGCGCACCTGGACGCCATCCGCGAGCGGGGGCTGGTCCTGCGGACGCCGGACGGCACGGTGACCAGCCGGCTGCCCGCCGTGGCCGGGCCGGGCAACCGGCCGCTGCCGGCCGAGACCGTGCTGGTGCTGACGGTCAAGTCGCAGGACACCGAGGCGGCGCTGGCGACCTGGGTGGACACCCCGGTCGAGGGCGGCGGCACGGCGGGTGAGCGGCTGCCGATCCTCCTCGCCCAGAACGGCGTCGCCAACGAGCGGGCCGCGCTGCGGCTCTTCGCCCGGGTGCACCCGGTCTGCGTCTGGCTGCCCGCCACCCACCTCGAACCGGGTGTGGTGGTCGCCAACGGGCACCCGCACCCGGGCATGCTGCACCTGGGCCGCTACCCGTCCGGATCGGACGACACCAGCCGGGCGACGGCCGCCGACCTGACCGCCGCCGGTTTCGTCGCTCCGGTCCGCGACGACGCGATGCGCTGGAAGTACGGCAAGCTGCTCGGCAACCTCGGCAACGGCCTCCAGGCGCTGCTCGGCTCGGACATCCCGGAACCGCTCGCCGCCCGGGTACGCGCCGAGGGGGAGGCCGTGCTGGCCGCCGCCGGCATCGCGCACACCACCCCCGCCGAGGAAGCCGCCGAGCGGGGCGACCAGGTGCGGCACCGGCCCGTCGACGGCGAGGAGCGGGCCGGCGGCTCCACCTGGCAGAGCCTGGCCCGGGGCGCGGGCTCCGCCGAGGCCGACCACCTCAACGGCGAGATCGTGCTGCTCGGCCGGCTGCACGGGGTGCCGACCCCGGCGAACGCGGCGGTCCAGGTCGCGGTCCGTCGGGCGGTACGCGAGCGCATCCCGGCCGGCGGGTTCCCCCTCGTCGAGTTGGAGAAAATGGTCGGCTGACCGGGCAACCCCACCCCCGATGCCAGGCGTCTCTCCTGCGACCGTCACGGGGGAGGTAACAGGGTGCCGGACGTCGACGGGTTCGACGAGTTCTACCGGGGCAGCCGGCAACGACTGCTGGGCTTCGTCTACGTGCTCACCGGCAACCTCGCCGAGGCCCAGGACGCCGTGCAGGAGGCGTACATCCGGGCCTGGCAGCGCTGGTCGACGGTGAGCGGGTACGACGACCCGGAGGCGTGGGTACGGGTGGTGGCCAGCCGGATCGCGGTGAGCCGGTGGCGCAGCCTGCGCAGCCGCGCCCGGGCGTACCTGCGGCACGGGGCGGAGGAGAGCATCCCGCCGCCCAGCACCGACACCGTCGAGGTGGTGGCCGCGCTGCGCCGGCTGCCCGAGGAGCAGCGCACCGCCATCGCGCTCTACTACCTGCTCGGCATGCCGGTCGCCGAGGTCGCCCGGGAGACGGCGGCGCCGGTCGGCACGGTGAAGGCGCGACTCTCCCGGGGGCGGGCCGCGCTCGCCGGGCTGCTCGCCGTCGTGGATCTGGAGGAGGCCGCCGATGCGTGACGACGACCTGGCATTTGTCGAACTGCTGCAGCGGGACCTGCGTACTGTCCGTTGGCCTGACGCCGCCGAGCTGCGCGCCCGGGCCCGGCGTCGCGGCCGGCGCACGGCGGTGCTGGCGGCGGTGATGCTGGCCGTCGTCTCGGGTGCCACCGTCGCGGTGGCAGCGCAACCCGGCGTGGTACCCGCCCTCGGCTGGGCGGATCAGGGCGGCTCGGCGCGCAGCGAAATCCCGGCCGAGGTGTTGCTGTCCCAACTCGACCTGCCGGTCAAGGCGGACGTTGAGATGAGCAGCTCGGGCCTCGGCGAGCCCGTGAAGGTCGACCCGACGCTCGAGACGTGCGCCAGGGAACACGACGTGAGCGTGGCGCCGGTGGAGTCGCGCTACTCGAGGTCTCGGAATCTGCTGCGCGCAGATCCGGACCAGAATGTCCCGAGGCAGGTGCTGGTCCAGGACGTCTATCGGTTGGCGCCGGCCGCGTCCGGCCGGCTCTTCGCGGACCTCGACCGGTTCATGCGGGCCTGCCCGGAGTGGCTGCAGACGACGCCGACCGAGCAGGGCGGGCGGCCCGTGACGGTGTCGATCCAGCATCACTGGCAGGTGGTGGCACGGGACTTCGCCGGGGACCGGGCCGTCCTGCTGCGGCACACCCGGGCGTCGGTCGACTCGGGTCGGCAGCGCGGCCTGCTGGACGGCGGTGAGGCCCTCCGCGCGGTGGTGCAGGTCGGCGACCTCGTCACGGTGCTCACTCCGGATGTCGGGATGGCCTATTCCTCGTACCGCCCGGCCAAGATGTTCGACGAGAGGCAGGTACGGGACCTGGCCCTCATCGCCGCCGATCGCCTCTGCACCGCCGCCAACCCAAGCTGTTGACGCGGATCCCGCGGCGGGCCCGCACCGGCCCGTCGCGGGACAGGAGCGTCAGAGCGGGATGTTGCCGTGCTTCTTCGGCGGCAGGGTCTCCCGCTTGGTGCGGAGCACGCGTAGGGCGCGGACGATCTGGGTGCGGGTCTCGTGTGGCGGGATCACGCTGTCGACGTAGCCGCGTTCGGCGGCGATGTAGGGGTTGGCGAGGGTGTCCTCGTACTCGGCGATCTTCTCGGCTCGGACGGCTGCCGGGTCGTCGGCGTTGGCCAGTTCCTGCCGGTGGAGGATGTTCACCGCACCCTGGGCGCCCATAACCGCGATCTGGGCGGTCGGCCAGGCGAAGTTGAGGTCGGCGCCGAGGTGTTTGGAGCCCATGACGTCGTACGCGCCGCCGTACGCCTTGCGAGTGATCACGGTGACCTTCGGGACGGTGGCTTCGGCGTAGGCGTAGATGAGTTTGGCGCCGCGGCGGATGATGCCGTCCCACTCCTGCCCAGTGCCGGGGAGGAAGCCGGGCACGTCCACGAAGGTCAGCACCGGGATGTTGAACGCGTCGCAGGTCCGCACGAACCGGGCTGCCTTCTCCGACGCGGCGATGTCGAGGGTGCCGGCGAACTGCATCGGCTGGTTGGCGACCACGCCGACCGGGCGGCCCTCGACCCGGCCGAAGCCCACCAGCATGTTCTGCGCGTAGAGGGGCTGGACCTCCAGGAACTCGCCGTCGTCGAGGACGTGCTCGATGACCCGGTGCATGTCGTACGGCTGGTTGGCCGAGTCCGGGATCAGGGTGTCCAGTTCCCGGTCGTCGTCGGTGACGTCGAGGTCGGCCGGGGCGTCGAAGAGCGGCGGCTCGTCCAGGTTGTTCGACGGCAGGTACGACAGCAGCGCCTTGACGTACTCGATCGCGTCCTGCTCGTCGCTGCCGAGGTAGTGCGCGTTGCCGCTGCGGGTGTTGTGGGTGCGGGCGCCACCCAGTTCCTCCATCCCGACGTCCTCGCCGGTGACCGTCTTGATCACGTCGGGGCCGGTGATGAACATGTGCGAGGTCTGGTCGACCATCACGGTGAAGTCGGTGACCGCCGGCGAGTAGACCGCGCCACCCGCGCACGGGCCCATGATCAGGGAGATCTGCGGGATGACGCCGCTGGCCCGGACGTTGCGGAAGAAGATCTCGCCGTAGAGGCCGAGCGAGGCGACGCCCTCCTGGATCCGCGCGCCACCGGAGTCGTTGATGCCGATGACCGGGCAGCCGATCTTCATGGCCAGGTCCATCACCTTGACGATCTTCTCGCCGAACACCTCGCCGAGGGAGCCGCCGAAGACCGTGAAGTCCTGCGCGAAGACGCAGACCTGCCGGCCGTCCACGGTGCCGTAGCCGGTCACCACGCCGTCGCCGTACGGGCGGGTCTTCTCCAGACCGAAGTTGGTGGACCGGTGCCGGGCGAACTCGTCCAACTCGACGAAGGAGCCCTCGTCGAGCAGCATCTCGATCCGCTCCCGGGCGGTCTTCTTGCCCCGCGCGTGCTGCTTCTCGACCGCGCGCGCCGACCCGGCGTGCACCGCCTCGTCGACCCGACGTTCCAGGTCCGCCAGCTTGCCGGCGGTGGTGTGGATGTTGATCCCGGTCTCGGTAGTCACCCAGGGAATATAACGATGGTTCAGGTCGGTGCCGTTGTGCAGTGCGCCTCACCGGCATCCCCGCCACCGTCCCGCGTCGGGGCCGTAGGCTGGCGGGATGCCCGGCTCGCCGTACACCGATCTGGACCGCCCGCCGCTGTCGGCGGCCCGGCTGCAGCGCGCGCTCGTCGCCCCGCACGGGCCGTGGCGCCGGCTGGACCTGCGCGCGGAGACCGGCTCCACCAACGCCGACGTGGTCGAGGCCGCGCGGGCCGGCGAGCCGGAGGGGCTGGTGGTGGTGGCCGAGCGGCAGACCGCCGGGCGGGGCCGGCGTGGCCGGGTGTGGCAGTCGCCGCCCCGGGCCGGCATCGCGACCAGTGTGCTGCTCCGGCCCGGGGAGGCCGTCGCGGAGCGCGGCTGGTCGCCCGTGCCACCCCTGCGGTACGGCTGGCTGCCGCTGCTCGCCGGGGTGGCGCTGGTCGAGGCGGTGGCCCGGCTGGCCGAGCTGGACGCCCAGCTCAAGTGGCCCAACGACCTCCTGATCGACGGTGCCAAGTGCGCGGGTGTGCTGGCCGAGGCGGTGCCGGGCGACGCGCCGGACCAGCCCTCCGCGATCGTGGTAGGCATCGGGCTCAACGTGACGCTGCGCGCCGGCGAGCTGCCGGAGAGCCCGACGGGGCTGCCCGCCACCTCGCTCCTGCTCGCCGGGGCTGCCGCCACCGACCGGGACCCGCTGCTGCGCGCCCTGCTCCGCTCGCTCGCCGACTGGTACGACCGCTGGCGCACAGCCGGCGGCGACGCGGTCGCCAGCGGCCTGCGGGACGCCTACCTGGCCGCGTGCGCCACGGTCGGCCGCCAGGTCCGGGTGCTGCTCCCGGACGGCCGGGAGGTCCGCGGCACCGCCACCGGGGTGGACCCGGACGGCCAGCTGCTGGTCGACGGCCCCGGTGGCGAACTCCGCCTGGCCGCTGGCGACGTGCTGCACGTGCGCTGAACGGCAGGGCCTCTGGTATAGGAAGGGGCCCTTCCTGACACCCGCCGCGCGGCTGATCCCCGCGGGATGCGCCGACCGGTTACCGTCAGCGCGTCCTGTTCTGCGAGGAGGTTCCCGTGGCGTTCCCCGAAGACGTGCTCACCGAGGACGAGCACGTCGTGCTCCACCTGCACCCGCACTGGAAGGCCTTGATCCGGCCGATCCTGGTGCTGGTGCTCGCCGTCGCGGCGGTGGTCGCCGGCTGGGTCCTGCTGCCCGGGGGCGGCGGCGGCATGATCGCGCTCTACGTGATCGCCGCGCTCGCCCTGGTGCTGGTGTTCTGGCTGGGCCTGTGGCCGTTCCTCGTCTGGCGTACCACCCACTACCTCTTCACGAACGAGCGGGTGCTGCTCCAGGAGGGTGTCTTCTCCCGTAACCGGCGGGACCTGCCGCTGACCCGGATCAACGACCACTCGATGCACCAGCGCTTCGTGGAGCGGCTGCTCGGCTGCGGCACCCTCACCATCGAGTCGGCCGGTGAGCGGGGCCAGTCGGTGCTCTCTGACGTGCCGCACGTGGACAAGGTGCAGACTAAGCTCTACGAGCTGGTCGAGGCCCACCACGACAAGCACTCGCTGGGCGACGGCGAGATGCGCGAGATCCTGGCCGACATGCGCGAGGGCAAACCCCTCCGCGACCCCTCCGCCTGACCCCGGCCTTGTCGATCAAGAAGTTTGCGTCGGAACCGAGCGCGGATCCGACGCAAACTTCTTGATCGACGCTCGCTCTGCCCCGGTCAGCGGTGGGGGCGGCGGGGGGTGGGCTGGAGTTCGGCGGCGAGTTCGGCGTCCAGGTCGGCGCCGAGGACGTGGCCCAGGCCGGCGTCCGCCGGTGCGGGCCGGCCCTGGGTGGGGGCGTAGTCCGGCCGCCGGTCGGCCGCCCGCGCGGTCCGTTGGCCCGGCCGCGGCTCGGTCTCCTCCAGTTCGCTGACCGACTCGGCCAGCTCCGCGACCGGGTCCATCTCCCCGACGTTGTCCCATTCGTCACGCGGAATGCTGTGCCAGGTCTCCTTGGCGTGCTGCGGGACCGGCTGGAAGACGAACGTCCGGTAGGACCAGAAGCGGAACATCGTGGCGAGCACGACACCGCCGGTCTTCGCGAGGTTCAGCATGAGCAGGCTGGTCACGCCGAAGCCGTACTTGGCGGCCGCCAGCACGCCGAGTTCGATGAGCAGACCGGTGGCGTTGAACAGGAAGAACAGTACGTATTCGCGGCGCAGTGCCGACTTCGGTCGATCCCGGTACGTCCAGTGCCGGTTCATCAGATACGACGTGATCGTCGCGACGATGGTCGCCACCACGGTCGCCTTGAGCTGGCCGTCGCGGAAAACCGTGAGTGCCAGCGCATTGAACACCGCGTAATTGATGACGGTGTTGATGCCGCCGACGATGCCGAATTTGAGCGCCTCGTGGATGAACTTCTGCCAGCGCTCGGGCAGCAGACGGACTCCAGGCATGCGAAACACCTTAGGGCAGTGGGCAGGGCCGGCTCGGCCCGGCGGGACGGGATGGGCGCTGGGTCACGCCCCTGACTCTCGGTCGTCGCTCGTTGCCGGAACGGGAGGAGTTCCCGCCTCCACGAAAACGAACCGCCGGTACGACCAGAATCGGAACAGCGTCCCGAGGCCGGTGCCGACGATGAAGCTGGCGATGTTGTCGGCCAGTGGGGTCTGGAACACCCGGGGCCAGAGACCGCCCAGCCCGTAGTGACTGATGGCGAGACAGGCCACCGCGATGCCGAGGCCGACCCCGTTGAAGAAGAAGAACAGCGCGTACTCCCGGGCCGGGTGGGAGCGCTGGCGGTGCCGCCAGGTCCAGAACCGGTTGCCCAGGAAGGCCAGGGTGGCCGCCACCACCGTGGAGATGGTCTTCGCCAGGACCGGCGGCTCGTGCTGGACGCTGGCCAGGTAGTTGAAGAGCGCGAAGTCGACGAGGAAGGCGAGCCCGCCCACCGTGGCGAACTTGCTCAGCTCGCGGACCAGGTGACCGAAACGGTCGATCAGGACCCCGAGCAGACCCCGACGGGTCTGCGGAGCCCCCGGCTGGTCCCCGGTCATCGTCGCGGCCACCCGCCGAGAGTACCGGTTGGGCATGGCAGGGAGGGGTAGCAACGGCGAGCGGACGGCACACCGGTGCGGCGTGCCGCCGAGCGGCGCGAGATCCGGCTGCGGGACGCAGTGGTCACGCCCGCCCCGCCTTCCTGCCCGGTCCCGTCTATGTGAACGGAGCGTAACCGGCCGGCGGCGGAATTTGGCCGGGACCGAGCAGGTTCCTGGCGACGCGGTGGCCACCCGTTGCGGGCGCGCCGCCGGGTGTCCGTCGAAGGTTCCTCACAAGATTTGCGTGAAACTGCGCGCGAAAGCGGGTATCAGATCGCGATGCCGCAGCGTGGCCGTACCTTGTGCAGTTCTTCACAACGAGTCCCACTGACTCTCGACGCAGGCCGGTTTACGCTGAGGCCAATCCCAGGTTTCCACGAAGGCGACGTGCCCGCGCGCCAGAACTCGTGCATCCAATACATCGGTCAGCGTCGACCACAAGGAGATGTGACATGGTTGCTCCGGCTACTGTTCGGGGTATCGATCAGGCCCCGACGTCCCACCCCAAACTGCTCGCCTGGGTACGTGAGGTCGCGGAACTGACCACTCCGGATCGGGTGGTCTGGGTGGACGGGTCCGATGAGGAGTGGCGCCGCCTCACCGACGAACTCGTCGAGAACGGCACCCTGATCCGGCTGAACCCCGAGAAGAAGCCCAACTCGTTCTACGCCCGGACGGACCCGACGGACGTCGCGCGGGTCGAGGAGCGCACCTTCATCTGCTCGGTCGACGAGGCGGACGCCGGCCCCACCAACAACTGGATGGCGCCGGCCGAGATGAAGCGCACCATGACGGACCTCTACCGCGGTTCGATGCGCGGCCGGACGATGTACGTCATTCCGTTCGTGATGGGCCCGGTCGAGGCGAAGAACCCGATGTTCGGCGTCGAGATCACCGACAGCGGCTACGTGGTCGCCTCGATGCGGATCATGACGCGGATGGGCGCGAAGATCCTGGAGGCGATGGGCGACGACGCCGACTTCGTGCGTGCCCTGCACTCCATCGGCGCCCCGCTCGCCCCCGGCCAGCAGGACGTGGCGTGGCCGTGCAACGACACCAAGTACATTTCGCACTTCCCGGAGACCCGGGAGATCTGGTCCTTCGGCTCCGGCTACGGCGGCAACTCGCTGCTGGGCAAGAAGTGCTACTCGCTGCGGATCGCCAGCGTGATGGGCCGGGACGAGGGCTGGCTCGCCGAGCACATGCTGATCCTCAAGATCACCTCGCCGGAGGGCCGCGTCTACCACGTCGCCGGCGCCTTCCCGTCGGCCTGCGGCAAGACCAACCTGGCCATGCTGGAGCCCACCATCCCGGGCTGGAAGGTCGAGACCATCGGCGACGACATCGCCTGGATGCGGTTCGGCCCGGACGGCCGCCTCTACGCGATCAACCCCGAGTTCGGCCTCTTCGGGGTCGCCCCGGGCACCGACTGGAAGACCAACGCCAACGCGATGCGGACCCTGGACCGCGGCAACTCCGTCTTCACCAACGTCGCGCTGACCGACGACGGCGACATCTGGTGGGAGGGCATGGGTGAGCCGCCGGCGCACCTGGTCGACTGGAAGGGCCGGGACTGGACGCCGGAGAGCGGCGAGCTCTCCTCGCACGCCAACAGCCGGTTCTGCACCCCGATCACCCAGTGCCCGATCCTCGCCGAGGATTACTACGACCCGAACGGGGTGCCGATCGACGCCATCCTGTTCGGCGGCCGTCGCCGGGACACCGTCCCGCTGGTCACCGAGGCGCGTGACTGGGTGCACGGGGTCTACATGGGCGCCACTCTCTCCTCGGAGACCACCGCGGCGGCCTCCGGCGCGGTCGGCGTGGTCCGCCGGGACCCGATGGCGATGCTGCCGTTCATCGGCTACCACGCCGGCGACTACTTCCGGCACTGGATCGAGATGGGCAAGGGCGTCGACGGCGATGAGGCGAAGCTGCCCAAGATCTACTACGTCAACTGGTTCCGCAAGGACCCGGACGGCAGCTTCCTCTGGCCGGGCTTCGGCGAGAACTCCCGGGTGCTCAAGTGGATCATCGAGCGGATCGAGGGCCGCGCCGAGGCCGTCGAGACGCCGATCGGCATGGTTCCGGCTCAGGACGCGCTCGACGTCGAGGGCCTGGACATGACCCCGGAGGACGTCCGGATCGCCCTCAAGGTCGACCCGGAGGAGTGGCGCAACGAGCTGCCGCTGGTCACCGAGTGGTTCGAGAAGTTCGGGGACAAGCTCCCCGGCGTCCTCTGGGCCGAGCTGGACGCGCTGCGCGCCCGCCTCGACGCGGAGCAGCCGCAGCGGTAGGTGCGCCGGTTGCCCGTACCGGGCGACACCGGATGCCACAAGGACGGCCGCCGAGACCATCAAGGTCCGGCGGCCGTCCCCCGTCCAAGCGCCGACCGCCCCCCGCGCGCTGCGGTGATCATGAGGTTGACTGCGGTGGAAGAGATCGACATCGCCGCCAACTTCATGATCACCGGTGCGATCGCCCAGGGGCGGGGCAGGATGAGCGGGTGGGTGCGGAGTGGGACGTGATCGTGGTGGGGGCGGGGCCGGCGGGGTCGGCCGCCGCGCTCGCTGCGCGGCGGGCCGGGGCGCGGGTGCTGCTGCTGGACCGGTACGACTTTCCCCGTGACAAGGCGTGCGGCGACGGCATCGCGGCGCACGCGCTGGACGTCCTCGCCGAGCTGGGTGTGACCGGGGCGGTCGACGGGTACGCCCCGCTGCCCGCGCTGCGCCTCGTCGGCCCCGGCGGCGGCACGGTGGCCCGGGCGCTGCCCCGGCCCGCGTACACGGTGCCCCGGGCGGTGTTCGACGCCCGGCTGGTGGCCGCGGCGGTCGCCGCCGGCGCGGAGCTGCGCCGGCACACCGTACGCCGGGTCGACCTGCGTGACGACCGGGTGGTGCTCGACGGCGAGCTGACCGGCCGGGCCGTGGTGGGGGCGGACGGTGCGGGCTCCGTGCTCCGTCGGGCCCTCGGCCATCCGGCAAACCCGGACCGTCACCTCGCGCTGGCCATCCGTGGCTATGCCCCAGCGCTGCCCGGCCCGCCCGAGCAGCTCATCATCACCTCGGCCCCGCGCTGGCCGGCGTACGCGTGGTCCTTTCCGATCGGGGACGGCCGGGCGAACGTCGGGTACGGGGAGGTACTGCGCGGCGAGCCACTGACCCGCGCGCACCTGCTGGACCGGCTGGCCGCCCTGCTGCCCGGCACCGATCCGGCCAGGGTCACCGAGTTGCGGGCCCACCACCTGCCGCTCTCCACGCACCGGCCGATGCCCGGGCGGGGCCGGGTGGTGCTGGCCGGCGACGCGCTGTCGCTGATCAATCCGTTCACCGGCGAGGGCATCTTCTACGCGCTGCGCTCCGGCGCGCTGGCCGGCGTGGCGGCGGCCGGCAGCCCGGCGCAGGCGGCCCGCCGGTACGCCGACACCCTCCGCCGCCGGCTCGGCACGCATTTGCGGCACAGCTCGGCGGCCGCCTGGCTGGCCCGGCGGCGTCAGGTGGTGGACGCGGCGGTCCGCGCGGCCCGGCGGGACGGCCGGGTCTACCGGACCGTGGTGGAGCTGGGACTGGGTGACGGACGTCTCGACGCCCGTACCCTGGCCATGATCGGCATCGGTCTCACCCAGCGAGATCAGCCACCGCGACACTGATCTTCAACCTGGGTCGCTACCC
The DNA here is from genome assembly GCF_054963695.1 of Micromonospora sp. RTBAU3-60. Classification (NCBI taxonomy): domain Bacteria; kingdom Bacillati; phylum Actinomycetota; class Actinomycetes; order Micromonosporales; family Micromonosporaceae; genus Micromonospora; species Micromonospora sp. RTBAU3-60. The sequence goes on from NZ_JBUEGB010000012.1 coordinate 143,829, forward strand.
TGCAAGGTGATGACTCTGCGGAAACTCCTCTACTCCGTGTACGAGCGCCGGCTGACGGCGAAGCTCGCGGGCAAGCCGGTGCCCCGGCACGTCGGCGTGATGTGCGACGGCAACCGCAGATGGGCCCGGGAGATGGGCTTCGTCGATCCGAACGACGGCCACCGGATGGGCGCGGAGCGGATCAAGGAGCTGCTGCGCTGGTGCGACGCGGCCGGCGTCGGGCACGTGACGCTCTGGCTGCTCTCCACCGACAACCTCTCCCGGCCGGCCGCCGAGCTGGACCCGCTGCTCCAGATCATCGAGGACCTCACCACCGAGCTGGCCGAGGAGGGCAACCCCTGGCGGCTGCGCATGGTCGGCGCCCTCGACGTGCTGCCCGCGCACCACGCCGCCGCGCTCAAGGCGGCCGCGGAGCGCACCCGGGAGCGCAGCGGTGGGGCGCAGGTCAACATCGCCGTCGGGTACGGCGGGCGGCGCGAGATCGCCGACGCGGTCCGCTCGCTGCTGCTGGAGCACGCGGCCAACGGCGGGACCATCGAGGAGCTGGCCGGCTCGATCGACGTCGACCTGATCTCCGAGCACCTCTACACCAAGGGCCTCCCGGACCCGGATCTGATCATCCGGACCAGCGGCGAGCAGCGGCTCTCCGGTTTCATGCTGTGGCAGTCGGCCCACTCGGAGTTCTACTTCTGCGAGCTCAACTGGCCCGACTTCCGCCGGGTCGACTTCCTCCGCGCCCTGCGCTCGTACGCCACCCGCCAGCGGCGCTACGGGGTCTGACCAGTCCCCGGCGCAAAGCGGTCAGCGCAGCCGGGACAGGGCCCCGGTGAGGAAGTCGGCGAGGGCGGCGGGCGACTCGAGGGTGAGGTCGGCGGCGTCGGCGACCTCGTGCCCGGTCTCCGGGTTGGCGACGGCGACGCAGACGCCGATGAAGTCCGGGTCGGCGGCGGCCCGGGCGCGCAGGGCGGCGAACGCCTTGATGTCCGAGACGTCGTCACCGAAGTACCAGGCGCCACCGGCGTCCTGGACCACCTCCCCGATGACCATGCCCTTGTCCCGGTCGACCGGCGGCTTCAGCTCCAGCACCATGCGCCCGGCCTGGCAGCGCAGGCCCAGTCGCTCGGCCCGCGCCCGGCCCCACTCCTGGACCAGGTCGCCGAGCTGGGGGGCGGTACGCCAGTGCAGGGCGACGGAGAGCCGCTTGAACTCCACCAGGGCGCCGGGCGGCAGCTCGGCGCGGGCCTGCTCGGCCAGCTCCGCCATGGTGGGCACCCAGGGCAGGGCGGCCGGCTCGGTCACGGTCTCCCCGCCGGAGTGGCTGTGCTCCAGGCCGTAGAGCCCGTACAGGTCGATGCCGGCGAGGCCGCCGAGCTGGTCGCGGAGGAACTCCACCGGGCGCGCGGAGACGATGGCGATCCGGCGTACGTGCGGGGCGAGCGCCTCCAGCGCGGCGAGCACCTTCGGCGCGGGCCGGACCGCGGTGGGGTCGTCGTCGACCGGTGCCAGGGTGCCGTCGAAGTCGAAGAAGAACACCACGTCGGCGGCCCGGGTGGCGGTGGCCCGCCAGGCGTGCTCGGCGTCCAGCGGCGTCTTCGGCGATTGGTTGCCCAGATTCAACGGCGGCACGCGCGACAGCGTACCCCGGCCACGGCGGCGTATTCGTGGCCGAGATATGACGCTCGGGCGACGCGGATTCAGCGTTCGGCGGCTCCCCGTCCCCGGGGCCCGAACGGCACCACGGTCGCCTCCGGGCCGTGGCTCAGCAGGTAGCCCTCCACGAACCCGCTGTTGCGGTCGCCGGAGTGCGCCTCGATCTCGTTGAGCCGCGCCACCAGGAACTCGGTGAGCGCGCTGACCCGGTCGTTGAGCCGGTCGTGCAGCTCGGCGAGGACGGCGAGGATCACCGCGGTGCCGGCCGTGGTGAGCGCGAGAAGATTGACGACCAGGGGAAGCTGCCCGCCGTTCAGTACGCCGACCACCACGTTGCCGGTCACGCACGATGTCACCGACACCACCGCGACCACGACTGCCAACCATTTCAGGGTCATGGACAGACCCCTCCTTCTGTCCCGCAGGGCTGGGTTCGGCCTTGTCCCGTCCCCCCGCCGACGACGAGCCCAAGCAGTACGAATAGGGACGCTAGCGTGCCCGTTACGCCCCCGGAGCGAAACGATCGGGTCTGACCTGCCGTTCTTTCGCCATCTGAGGAACTAGCCGGCCTGTTTACCGCTGTTTCGAACATTGACCGGGAGGGTCGGCCGATAAGCGAGGTAACGAATGGTTTCCCGAATGTGGAATTTCTCCGCGTCCGAGACGTTCGGGTCGACCAGTCGGCGCAGCAGCGCCTCGACGTCGGGGTCCATCGGCGGCGGTGTCGCGGGGGTGCGCGGGCTGGTGGCGCGGTCCCAGCCGAGGGCGGTGAAGGCGGCGGCCGGGTTGAGGCCCAGCCCCTCGCAGAAGGCGACCACCCGTTCCGCCTCCGGGTCGCTGGCCCAGTCCCCGCGTACCCACCGGTTGATGGTCTGCCGGGAGACGCCGGTGCGCCGGGACACCTCGGTGCCGCTCCAGGCCCGCATGGCCCGCGCCTCGTCCAGGGCACGGCGGACGAAGGTGGCGAAGGCGATCTTCCGTGCGTTGGCGGTCTCGGTCACTCCGTGACGGTACGACCCGTCGGTCTCGGCGGCGCGTCCTGGCGCGCTGCTGTCACGCTGACGTGACGGCGTACTCGGATTTCCGGTAAACGATCCAGTGCTGATCCTGAGGGGTGTCACCCGGGCAGAATAGGAGGACACCAGGACGGCGGTAAACAGACGAAAAGCTGATACTGTCACGCTCATGAGACAACTTACGGTGTGTCACGTGCATGAGACGATCAGTGCTCACATGCGTCACTCCGCGGGTGACGAGGGGGTCTCGTGACCGAGCTTGCGACCCGTGCCCAGGCCTTCGGTCTGATCGCGGACGGAGTGGCCGCCGGGCTGAGCGCGCCGTGGCGCCTCTACCTCGCCCGCGGCTGCCGGTACCTCTCCCTCAGTGTCGGTGACCGGGCCGAGTGGAACGCCTGGCGGACCCACCTCGGCTGTCCGGAGCTGAGCGTCCGGGTCTACGACGCCGGTGGCGAGATCCGGCGCTCCTCGGTGGCCGAGGTGATCCTGGACGGCTGCCGGATCAGCGTCGAGCTGGTCGAGGAGGTCAGCACCGCCGACCTGGAGCGGCTGCTGGTCGTCGACCCCGAGGTCGAGCCGGAGGAGCGATGACCCGGCGGCCAGCGGGAGTGACCGGATGAGCCCGTTCCTCGCCGTCGTGCTCGTCCTCGTGCTCGGCTCGACCTGCTACGCGGCGGGTCGGCTGCACGGCCAGCTCAGCTACCGGATCGGCTACCGGTTCGGCTACCGCCAGGGCTACTTCGACGGCGACCGGGGGGCGTGGCACCGGCGGCGCCGCGACGCGCAGGCCGCGATCACCTCGGCGCTGGCCGGTCCGGCGCCGGTGTCGGTGACCACCACGGCCACCCGCGCCGCGGTGCCGTTCGCCGGGACGGCCGTCCCCGCCGCCGTCACCGCGCGGACGACTGCCAATCCGGCCCTGCGGGCCACCGCGCCCGCCCAGCTCGGCGGGCTCGCCACCCGGCAGGGCACCACGTACACCGGGTCCTCGTTCAGTGCCGCCGTCGCCGGCCGCCGGCAGACCGGGACCCTGGTCCGGCGGCAGGGCTGAGGCCCGCCCAGAGCACGGTGTGTCGTCCGCGGCGGGCGCGCACCGTCGGGGCCACGTCAGACCGGTGACGGTGGCTCCGCCGGCCGGGATGCGCGCAGGGGGCATGCATCCCGGCCGGTTCCGCCGCGCGCCGTTCATCTCCCGGTCAGGTGAGATCCACACCGACCACTAGCCGACGGGCCCTGGTGCCACTAGCGTCTAGGCATGGCACGGGGTTTTCCCGAGCCAGCCGGAGAGCCCGGATCTGCGACCTCGCGCACGGGGCCCGCATCCGACCCCGTGTCCACCGGGCACCGGACGAGGCGGAACACGGGTGGCCGGGTGCCCATCCGCGGAGCAGGCCTGTGACGACTCGCCGTACCCCCGCCGGTGCCGACCAGACCCCGGCCGCGACTGCCACGACCCGCCGGACCACCCGCAGCCGCCGGGCGGCGGCCGCGCCGGCCGGCACCGAGGAGCCCCGACCAGCCGGCCAGGCCTTCGTCCTGGACACCTCGGTCCTCCTCTCCGATCCCGCGGCGTTCCACCGCTTCGCCGAGCACGAGGTGGTGCTGCCGCTGGTGGTCATCTCCGAGCTGGAGGGCAAGCGGCACCATCCCGAGCTGGGCTGGTTCGCCCGCCGGTCGCTGCGCATGCTGGACGAGCTGCGGGTGCAGCACGGCCGGCTGGACCGGCCGGTGCCCGCCAACGAGGAGGGCGGCACCCTCCGGGTGGAGCTGAACCACACCGACGACGGGGTGCTGCCGCCGGGCTTCCGGAACGAGTCGAACGACGCGCGGATCCTCTCCGTGGCGCTCAACCTCGCCGCCGAGGGGCGGGAGGTCACCCTGGTCAGCAAGGACATGCCGCTACGAGTGAAGGCGGCGTCGGTCGGCCTGCGGGCCGACGAGTACCGGCACGGCCAGGCCAGCGACCCGACCTGGACCGGCATGGCCGAGCTGGAGTTGGCCGAGGAGGAGATCGCCCGGCTGTACGCGGGGGAGACGCTGGACGTCGACGCGGCCGGTGACCTGCCCTGCCATACCGGGCTGGTGCTGCACTCGACGCGCGGCTCGGCGCTCGGCCGGGTGCTGCCCGACAAGACCGTACGGCTGGTCCGCGGCGACCGGGAGGCGTTCGGCGTGCACGGCCGCTCGGCGGAGCAGCGGATCGCGCTCGACCTGCTGCTGGACGAGTCGATCGGCATCGTCTCGCTGGGCGGCCGGGCCGGCACCGGCAAGTCCGCGCTGGCGCTCTGCGCCGGCTTGGAGGCGGTGATGGAGCGCCGCCGGCACAAGAAGGTGATCGTCTTCCGCCCGCTTTACGCGGTCGGCGGGCAGGAACTCGGCTACCTGCCCGGCTCGGAGTCGGAGAAGATGTCGCCCTGGGCGCAGGCGGTCTTCGACACGCTCGGCGCGGTGGTGCACGAGAACGTGCTCGAGGAGGTCACCTCGCGGGGGCTGCTGGAGGTGCTGCCGCTGACCCACATCCGCGGTCGCAGCCTGCACGACGCCTTCGTCATCGTCGACGAGGCGCAGTCGCTGGAGCGGGGCGTGCTGCTCACCGTGCTGTCCCGGATCGGCCAGGGGTCGCGGGTGGTGCTCACCCACGACGTGGCCCAGCGGGACAACCTCCGGGTGGGGCGGCACGACGGGGTGACCGCGGTGATCGAGGCGTTGAAGGGCCATCCCCTCTTCGCGCACGTCACCCTCAGCCGTTCGGAGCGTTCTCCGATCGCCGCGATGGTCACGGATCTGTTGGAGGACATCCCCCTCTGAGGCCGACCCGCCGGGTGCCTTTGTCCTTGTTTGAGGGCCTTCACTTTGTGGTGCAGATCACAATTCGCCCTCTTCATTTCCCATCAGCCTCACTGTGCGCAATGGTGTCCATCGAGCGCCCACGCACCAGGAAGATCGTCGAGCATCGTTCGCCACGGGCGGCGAGAGCCACGAACGCCGGTGCGTCGGCTGCGACCGCGGGGTCGGGGCGCTCGCGACGCCGGCGCGGCCCACCGACGGCCACGCGTCGCGTCGAGTCCTTGCCCCCGACGAAGGGACACTTCGTGAGTCGGCTGTGGAGCCGGTTCGGTGCCCGTACGGCCGCTGTCGCGCTGCTCTCCGTGGGCGTTGCCGGCGGCTTCTATCTGGGCGAAGACCGACAGACCCAGCAACAGGGCCTGACCGCGCAGGCCGGCCTGGAGGTCGACCAGGCAGAGTACGCGTACCAGCGCGAGCGGCAGGCCGACCACCGCGTGGAGTCGGCCCGGCAGCGGGCCGCCGAGTACCAGGCGAAGCTGCGGGCGGCGGCGGCAGCCAAGGAGGCCGCCGAGCGGGCCCGGGAGGCCGAGGCAGCCGCCGCGTCGCGGAAGAAGGCGCGCGCGGAGGCGGCCGCGGCGAAGCCGTACGACGGGCCGATCCCGGCCTCCTGCGAGGAATACAGCGGCAACCGGGCCATCGGCTGCGCGCTCATGCTGAAGGAAGGCTTCGGCATCGACCAGTTCCCGTGTCTGGACAAGCTCTGGACCAAGGAGAGCGGCTGGAACCACAAGGCCTACAACGAGGGGTCCGGCGCGTACGGGATCCCGCAGGCCCTGCCCGGCAGCAAGATGGGCTCGGTCGCGGCCGACTGGAAGACCAACCCGGCCACCCAGATCAAATGGGGCCTCGGCTACATCGAGGGCCGGTACGACAACCCCTGCGGCGCGTGGCAGCACTCGCAGAGCACGGGCTGGTACTGATCGGACGGTGACGACGGCGGGGTGGGCGGAGATCCGCGCACCCCGCCGTCGTCATGTCACGGCATGCCGGACCCGGGTGGCGGTCGGCCGGGATTGCTGATAGCTGTTGGTACGTGACCTGGCGCGATGGCTCGACGAGCGGCGATCCCCGACGGTTCGGCACCGAGGCGTTCTACGCCTCACTGGGCCGGGCCTTCGTCGCCATGTGCGCGGTGGTGCCGGTGCTGTTCCTCATCGAGGCGCTCGACGTCGGCCTGCACGGCAACCTCGACGTCACCGCCGGGATCATCCCGCACCGGATCCAGGGGCTCGACGGGGTCTTCTTCTCGCCGTTCCTGCACGCCGACTTCAACCACCTCTACAGCAACAGCATCCCGCTGATCCTGCTCGGCACCTTCGTGCTGGCCGCCGGCACCCGCCGGTTCCTCTGGTCCACGCTGTTGATCATCCTGATCAGCGGCCTGGGGGTGTGGTTCACCGGCTCGCCGAACTCGGTGGTGGTCGGCGCCAGCGGGGTGATCTTCGGCTACCTCGGCGTCCTGCTGACCCGCGGCGTCGTCGAGCGGAGCTGGTGGAACTTCGCCGTGGTGCTGCTGGTCGGTCTGCTCTACGGCTGGCAGTTGCTCGGCATCCTCCCCACCGACGAGCACATCTCCTGGCAGGGGCACCTGTTCGGGCTGCTCGGCGGGATCGTGGCGGCGATCCTGTTCCGCCGCCGCCGGGGTGAGGCGCTGGCGGCGGAGCGCGGCGAGTCGCCCACGCTGACCCTGCCCTGACCGGGCGCCGGGCCGTCGGCGTGACCTGCTTGCCCGCGGGCACCGGGCCGCCTACCGTCGGGATCAGCACGCGTTGATCCGTGAGCGGAAAGTGACGGTGCGCCATGCGCGAGGTCGATATCGCCGTGATCGGCGCCGGGCCGGCCGGGCTCTTCGCCGCGTACTACGCCGGGTTCCGCGGACTCTCCGTGGCGGTGGTCGACGCGCTGCCCGAGCCGGGCGGGCAGGTGACCGCCATGTACCCGGAGAAGCTCATCCTCGACGTCGCCGGGTTCCCCACCATCAAGGGGCGGGAGCTGGTGGCGAACCTGGTCGCCCAGGCCGCGCCGTTCCACCCTGAATACCTGCTCGGCACCCGGGCGGAGAAGCTGTCGTACCTCGACGGGCGGCCGGTGCTCGGCCTGGCCGGCGGCGAGCAGCTGCACTGCGGCGCGGTGCTGGTGACGGGTGGCCTGGGCAGCTTCACGCCCCGGCCGCTGCCGGTGGCCGACAGCTTCCTGGGCACCGGGATCGTCTATTTCGTACCGCAGCCGGCCGAGCTGGCCGACCGGGACGTGGTCATCGTCGGCGGCGGCGACTCGGCCTTCGACTGGGCCGTGACGCTCCAGCCGATCGCCCGCTCGGTGACGCTGGTGCACCGGCGGGAGAAGTTCCGTGCCCACGCGTCGACCGTGGCCCGGGTGCGGTCGCTGCCCGTCCGCGTCGTGGTCAACGCCGAGGTGACCCGGTTGTACGGCGAGGAGCAGCTCACCGGCGTGGACTTCACCGTGCGCGGCGGCGCGGCGGAGAGCCTGCCGGTGGACACCCTGGTCGCGGCCCTCGGCTTCACCGCCGACCTGGGCCCGCTCGCCGAGTGGGGGCTGCAGCTGGACCGCCGGCACATCCTGGTGAACAGCGCGATGGCCACCAACCTGCCCCGGGTCTTCGCGGCCGGCGACATCACCGAATATCCGGGCAAGGTCCGGCTGATCGCCACCGGCTTCGGCGAGGCGGCCACGGCGGTGAACAACGCCGCAGTGGCCATCGACCCCACCGCCCACCTCTTCCCCGGCCACTCGTCCGACGGCAGTTGAGTCCCGATCCCCGCCGGAGCGTGGCCTGATCGAGACCGGCCGACGCCACGGTGGACGGATGGACCGCCCGACCGTGCCGGACGCCGCCCGCGTCGCGCTGGCCTGGCTGGGCCATCCGGTGACGGTGCTCGCGCTGGTCGTCCTGGCGCTCAACGACCACGTGCTCAAGGCCGCCCAGCCCGGCTGGCTCACCGGCAAGCTCAGCGACGTCGCCGGTCTGGTGCTCGCACCGCCGCTGGTCGCGGCGCTCGTCGCGCTGGCCGTGCCCCGCATTCCGGCCAGGGCCGCCGCCGGGCTCGGGCTGGGGCTGGTCGGCATCGGCTTCACCGTGGTCAAGACCAGTGGGTACGCCGCGGCAGCCGCGTCATCGGCCTGGAGCGTGGTCAGCGGGCCGTCGCTGGTCCGGGCCGACCGCACCGACCTGCTGGCCCTTCCGGCCCTGGCCCTGGCCGGCTGGACCTGGCGTCGCGCCCGGCGCGATCCGGTGGGGCGTCGGTTGGCCCGACTGGTCCGGCTGCTGGTGGTGCTGCCGGCGGCGACGCTCGCCGTGGCGGCCACCAGCGCGGTCTGGTACTTCGACGCGGCCCGGGCGACGGTGGTCGACGGCCGGCTGGCCGCCGGGATCGGGGAGAGCCGGGGTGCGGACATCCGCTCGTTCGGCGCGACGTGGCGGGTGAGTGACGACGGCGGCGATACGTGGCGTGATCCGACCGCCGCCGAGGAGCAGCGCCTCGATCCGCGGTTCCCGCCGGCGTCCGGGTCGCCGGCCGCGCCGCCGTCGGCCACGCCATCCGCCGCGCCGACGCGGGAGGACTGCTCGGCCGCGGCGCCGCAGCGTTGCTACCGCCTGGCGGCGGGGCGGATCCGGGTGGAGGAGAGCGACGACGCCGGCCGGACCTGGCGGCTGGCCTGGGAGGTCACCGAGGAGCAGCGGGCGATCCTGAGCCGGCGGTACCAGGACGCCGGACCGCGCGGGGAGCGGATCGCCGGTCAGGAACTGACCGTGCTGGACGTCGGTGCCGGGCGGCACGTGGTGCTGGTCGCGAACGGCCGGGACGGCTTCGCCGTACGCGGACCCGACGGCGACTGGCGGCGGATCGGGTTCACCGGTGGCCCCTACGGCGGCGGCCCACCGCCGCTCGGCGCGAGTTCGCCCGCGGACCGCCACGCCGACCCGCTCCGGGCCGGGCTGCTGGCGTTCGCCCTGGCCGAACTGGTGCTCGTCGTGGCCGCTGCGCGGGCCGGTCGCCTGGTCGGGCGCGGTGGCTGGTTGCCGGCCCTGCTCGGGGCGCTCACGGTAGGTACCGTGCTGCCGCTGTCCGCGGTGTGGCTGAGCGACGACCTGTTCGCCTTTGTGGCGGCCCTCGGCTGTGTCGTCCTGCTGCTCGGCACGCCGTTGCTCGCCCTGATCCCCCACTGGGTGTGGCGTGCCCCGGGCCGGTGGACCCTCGAGGTGCTGCTGGCGGCCGCGCTCACGCTGGTGCTGGCCGGACTGCCGCTGACCGGGTGGCTCTACGGCCGTCCGGCGTACGTCTCGACCGCCGTGGCGCTCGCCGGGCTGGCGGCGGTGCCGGGGCTGCTGCTCGGCTGGCGGGCGGCCCGGCTGGTCGGGTCGTTCGAACCGCTCGCCGACCCGCCGTACCCACCGGCGGTGCCCCACCCGGCGGGCCCGGTACGGCCCCCGGCGCCGAGGTAGCCGTGCGGCCGCCGACGCCACCTCAGGTCCGCCACCGCGCCTCGAACGCCGATCGGGTCAGGGCAGGCCGATGAGGTCGGCCATCAGGGCGGTCTGGTGGTCGAAGTGCTCGTCGCGGTGCGGGATGACCCCGTTCAGCCGTCCGAACAGCTCGAAGCTGATCAGCCCGAAGAGCTGCGTCCAGCCGGCCAGGCCGCGGGCCAGCAGTGGCTCCGGCAGGCCGGGGGAGAAGCCGGCGGCCAACTCGGCGAGGTCGGCGCGGACCGGCTCGGGCAGCTCCTCGTCGGGCGGGCTGAGCCGGCCGTCGGCCAGGCCGTCGCGGAGGATGCCGACCAGGGCCAACGGGGGTCGGCTCGCCGGGGCGACGGTGTCCTCGGGGGCCGCGTAGCCGGGGACCGGGCTGCCGTAGAGCAGCGCGTACTCGGCGGGGTGGGCCAGCGCCCAGGACCGGGCGGCCCGGCACGCGGCGTGCCAGCGCCCGCGCAGGTCGGCCCGGTCGACCGCCGCGTCGGCCGCCTCCACGGCGTCGCCGAGCGCGTCGTACGCCTCGAGGATCAGCGCGGTGAGCAGGTCGTCCCGGCTGGGGAAGTAGCGGTAGATGGCCGAGGAGACCATGCCCATGTCGCGGGCGACCGCGCGCAGCGAGAGGTTCGCGCCGTCGGTGGCGAGGTGGCGGCGGGCCACCGCCTTGATCTCGTCGATCATGCCGGCGCGTACCCGGGCACGGAGCGAGTGAGCGACCATGCACCCACTCTGCCATGGATGAGAGCGCCAATCAAAACAGAGAGCAGTGCTCTTGACAGTGAGCGGCGCGGGAGTCATGCTGGGTGAGACCTAGCGAGAGCAGTGCTCTCGAAACGGATCTCTGCTTCGAAGGGTGGCCCTCCATGGCCCTGCACGTGATCGTCGGCGCCGGACCCGTCGGCTCCGCCACCGCCCGTCTCCTCGCCGAGCGGGGCGACCGGGTGCGGGTGGTGACCCGCCGCGGCACCGGACCCGAGCACCCCGCGATCGAGCGGGTCGCCGCCGACGCCGCCGACGCCGCCCGGCTGACCGCGCTGACCGAGGGCGCGGTCGCGCTCCACAACTGCGCCAACCCGGCCTACCACCGGTGGCCGGTGGACTGGCCGCCGCTGGCCGCCGCGCTGCTCACCGCCGCCGAGCGGACCGGCGCAGTGCTCGCCACGGTCGGCAACCTCTACGGGTACGGCCCGGTCGACGCCCCGATGACCGAGGCGACCCCGCCCGCCGCGACCGGCACCAAGGGGCAGGTGCGGAACCGGATGTGGGCCGACGCGCTGGCCGCGCACCGGGCCGGCCGGGTCCGGGTCACCGAGGTACGCGGCTCCGACTATCTCGGCGTCGGCGGCACCTCGCTGGCGATGATGGTGCTGCCCCGGGTGCTCGACGGACGGCGGGCCTTCCTGCCGGTCGACTGGGACGCCCCGCACACCTGGACGTACATCCCGGATGTCGCCCGTACCCTGGTCGCCGCCGCGACCGACGAGCGGGCCTGGGGACGGCCCTGGCACGTGCCCAGCGGGCCGGCCGTACCGATGCGGGACCTGGCGGCCCGCGCGGCGGCCCTGGTCGGCGCGCCGGCGCCGAAGCTGACCCGGATGCCCTACCCGGTGCTGTGGCTCGGCGGCCTCGCCAACCCGATGGCCCGTGAGCTGCGGGAGACCGCCTACCAGTTCGACCGGCCGTTCGTGATGGATTCCTCCGCCGCCACCGCCACCCTGGGGATCGAGCCGACCCCCTTGGACGTGGCGGTGAAGGAGACGGTCGCGGGCCTGCGCGGCCGGTCGGGGCGTTGAGCGGGAGCCCTGCTCAGCGGCGAGCGCTAGGAAGGACCCCTTGCTGGCAGGCGCGGCGGCGGGCCCAGCGCGGCGATGAGGACCGCGACCAGGGTCAGCGCCGCGCCGAGCAGGGTGGCCGGCCCGGGGTGCGAGGCCGCCGTCGGCAGAGCCACGTCCAGCAGGACCGCGCCGACGATCTGCCCGGCGATGGTGGCCAGGCCGAGCAGCAGCACGCCGGTGAAGCGGACGATGGCGGCGGCGAGCGCGATGAACACGATGCCGATCGGGCCACCCACATAGAGCCAGGGCTCGCTCGGCAGGGCACCGGCCGGGCGGCCGCGGACCGCCACCTCCACCGCGAAGGTGGCGAGCAGCGCGGCGGTGCCGACCGTGAAGTTGACCAGGGTGGCGGCCAGGGCGCTGCCGGAGGCTCCCCGGACCCGGCCGTTCACCGCCTGCTGCCAGGCGATGCCGACCCCGGCCGCCAGCGGCAGCAGGGCCAGCGCCAGGGCGCGCGGGTCGCCGAGCCGGCCGCTCACCGCCAGCAGCACGGCCAGCACGGTGAGCGCGGCGCCGACCAGCCGGTTCGAGGTGACCGGCTGGCGGCCGGTAGGGCCGATGCCGGCCCGGTCCACCAGCAGGCTGCTGCCGGACTGGCCGGCCACCACGGCCACGGTGAACACGGCCACCCCGAGCGTGCCGATGGTCAGCCCCTGGGTGGCCACCAGGAAGGCGCCGCACACCCCGCCGAGGCACTGCCACGGTCGCAGGGAGCCGTCCCGCAGCGCCGCCCGGAGGGCGGCCAGCCCCCGCCGGCCGCCCGGGGTGGCGGGGATCAGCACCAGCAGCACCAGCAGGCCCAGGCCGAACGAGACCACCGCGGCGGCGATCCCGTCCGCCAGGCGTACGCCGAGTTCGCCGTTGATCCGGGACTGGACGGCCACCGCGACCCCCGAGGCGGTGGCCAGCCCGACACCGGCGATCCGCCGCGTGGTCGGCAGCGTGGGGGGCGCCGCCGTCCCGGTCGCGGTCACTCCTGCTCGGCCAGGGGTCGTCCGTCGAAGTCGACCGCCGAGTAGAGGGCGAGCTTCTCCAACCGGTGGTACGAGTCGATCACACGGATGGTGCCGCTCTTGGAGCGCATCACGATCGACTGGGTGTACGCCCCGCCGGCCCGGTAGCGCACGCCGCGCAGCAGGTCGCCGGAGGTCACGCCGGTCGCCACGAAGAAGCAGTTGTCCCCGGTGACCAGGTCGTCGGTGAACAGCACCCGGTCGAGGTCGTGCCCGGCGGCGATCGCCTTCTCCCGCTCCTCGGCGTCCTTCGGCCAGAGCTTGGCCTGCATCATGCCGCCCATGCACTTGAGGGCGCAGGCCGCGGTGATGCCCTCCGGGGTGCCGCCGATGCCCATCAGCACGTCGACGTCCGACTCGCCACGGGCGGCGGCGATGGCGCCCGCGATGTCGCCGTCGGAGATGAGCCGGATGCCCGCCCCGGTACGCCGGATCTGCTTCACCAGGTCGTCGTGGCGGGACCGGTCCAGCACGCAGACCGTCACCTCGGCGGCGTCGGTGCCCTTGACCTTGGCGATCCGGCGGATGTTCTCGGCCACCCCGGCGTTGATGTCGACCACGTCGGCGTACATCGGGCCGACGGCGAGCTTCTCCATGTAGAAGACGGCGCTCGGGTCGAACATCGCGCCGCGTTCGGCGACCGCGAGCACCGCGAGTGCGTTCGGCATGCCCTTGCTCATCAGGGTGGTGCCGTCGATCGGGTCGACCGCCACGTCCACCTCGGGTCCCGTCCCGTCGCCGACCTCCTCACCGTTGAAGAGCATCGGGGCGTTGTCCTTCTCGCCCTCGCCGATCACCACGACCCCCCGCATCGGGATCGAGTTGATCAGCTTGCGCATGGCGTCGACGGCTGCCCCGTCACCGCCCTCCTTGTCGCCCCGGCCGACCCAGCGGCCGGCCGCCATCGCCGCGGCCTCGGTGACCCGGACCAGGTCGAGGGCGAGGTTGCGGTCGAGGTTCTGCGGGGTCCGCGTCCTGGTGGTTGTCATCACGGATTCCTCCTCGCGACGTTGCGGGGTGGACCGGCGGATTGCGGCCGTGCCGCCGCCGGCTTTGTCGCTGATCCTCACACGATGACAGCTCCCGCGCCGGGCCGGGGCGGAGGAGGCCAGGATCACGTCACCCGGACGGCTGCGAGAATGGACGGGTGGAAGCCGCACAGCCTGCCGATCGTGTACCGACCGACGTCACCCCGCCGGACGGTCAGCCGCCCGTCCGGTCGACCGCCGGGCCGAACCAGACGTCCGGCGAACCGGCCCTCGTGGCGTCGGGCGGGGTCTCCCCACTGGCCGCCACGGGAGAACACCCCGCGCCGCCCGCCGGTAAGGACCGGGCGCGCTCCGAGCGGTCGCCCCGGGACATGGCGCTCTCGCTGCTGGTGCTGCTGGTCCCGATCGCGCTGCTGCTCGCCTTCTACCGCGGCGTCCTGGGTGGGGACGAGCCGGCCGCCGTCGACCCGGCGCCCGCCGTGCAGCAGGCCCGGGAGGCGGGTGCCTTTCCGGTCAGCTCGCCGGAGGGATTGAGCTCCGGCTGGCGTACGGTCAGCGCCCGCTACCAGACCGAGGCGGGCGGCGCGACGCTGCGCATCGGCTACGTGACCCCGGAGGGGCGCGGCGCGCAGCTCGTGGAGAGCAACGTACCCGCCGAGAAGCTGCTGCCCGCCGAGCTGAAGGGCGGCCAGCCGCAGGGCCCCGCTGACCTGGCCGGCGTGAGCTGGCAGCGCTACACCGCCCGGAGCAACGAGCAGGCGCTCGTGCTGCTGGAACCGAACCGCACGGTAATCGTCGTCGGCGATGCCAGGGACAACGAGCTGCGCCAGCTCGCCACCGCCCTGCGCTGATCCGGGTGCGGGCGGGACGGCGTCCGTCGCTCATCCGGCACGGGTCGTCTGTGCCGAACGGACAGGGATTGCCGAACCTCGCTTCCGGGAACAGAGGAGGACACGGGCCCGCCCGGTGGCGGCGACGCCGGCCGGACCGGGCTCGTGCGCCGGAGCTCGCGTCACCGCTCCGGCGCCCGCCTCCGGCACCTCCGTGGGCCGGACGACCCACCTGGAGAGTTCACGTGAAGATTCGACGCTTCAGCGCGGCGGCCTTCGCCGCGGCACTGCTCAGCCCCGCCCTGGCCGCCTGCAACGACAACGGGACCGGCGCGGCGGGGACCTCCGCCTCCCCGACCGTCTCCGGCAGCGTCGCGCCCAGCGGTACGCCCGGCGACGCCAAGCAGGCCCTGCTCAACTCCACGAACGCGATCCGCGACGGCAACTTCCGGTTCAGCATGTCCGGCGCCGGCTCCACCGCCGAGGGGCAGGTGCACGAGCCGAGCCAGAGCGCGGAGATGCGGATGACGATCGGCGACCAGTCGTCGGACCTGATGATGAAGCTGGACCTGATCCACTACAAGCCGGACAGCTGGGTGAAGCTGGAGCTGGGCGGCAAGGCCGCCGGCAGCGTCCCCGGCGTGCAGAAGCTCAACCTCGGCAAGTACCAGCACCTCGACCAGACCCGGATCAAGGGCAACCGGGCCCTGGGCTTCGACTTCGACAAGCTCGACCCGGCCGGCAGCGCGGTGCTGACCCAGGGCATCACCGAGGTCCGGCAGACCGGCGAGGGCACCTACGCGGGCACCGTCGATGTGTCCAAGGCGGCGGAGGCGGGCTCGCTCGACCCGGCCGTGATCACCGCGCTCGGGGCGCAGGCGAAGTCGGTGCCGTTCACCGCGAAGGTCGACCCGCAGGGCCGGCTCAGCGAGCTGGTGCTGCAGGTCCCGGCCGCCGGCCAGAGCGCCGCCCAGGACATCCGGATCACCTACACGGACTACGGCAACGCCAGCGCCGCCCAGAAGCCCCCGGCCGACCAGGTCGTCGAGGCGCCGCCGGAGTTCTACAACCTGTTCGACTGAGGCTGGTGACGGGACGGCTCCGGCCGTCCCGTCACTGTTCCGCCGCGCGCTGTCGGGCGGCGTCGATGCGGGCCCGGGCGCCGTCCAGCCAGCGCTGGCAGGTCTCGGCGAGCTGCTCGCCGCGCTCCCAGAGCGCCAGCGACTCCTCCAGCGACGTGCCGCCGGCCTCCAGCCGCTCGACCACGCCGGCCAACTCGGCGCGAGCCTGCTCGTAGCTGAGCCGCTCGTCCTTCTTCTCGTCAGTCATCGGGTTCCATTTCATCAGCCGTCCACGGTCGCGGCGAGCTCGCCCTCGGCGAGGCGTACCCGCAGCGGGTCGCCCTTGGTCACCTCGGACGCGGCGCGTACCACGTGGCCGTCGGCCCGCTGGACGATCGCGTATCCCCGGTCGAGGGTCGCCGCGGGGGAGAGCGCGCGCAGCCGGGCCAGGGTGTGGCGCAGGTCGTCGGCGGCGGCGCCAAGCCGGTGGTCCAGGCAGCGGCCGGTCCGGTCGCGCAGCGCGGCGACCTCGGCGGTCCGCTGGTCGACCATCACCTGCGGGCGGGCCAGCACCGGCCGGGAGCGCAGCAGGTCGAGGCGGTGCTGCTCCCGGTCGACCAGGTTGCGGACCGCCCGCTCCAGCCGGGACCGGGCCTGGCCGATGAGGCGTACCTCCTCGGTGAGGTCGGGGACGATCCGCTTCGCCGCGTCCGTCGGCGTCGAGGCGCGGACGTCGGCGACGTAGTCCAGCAGCGGCGCATCCGTCTCGTGGCCGATCGCGCTGACCACCGGTGTGCGGCAGGCGAAGACCGCCCGGCAGAGCGCCTCGTCGGAGAAGGGCAGCAGGTCCTCGATGCTGCCGCCACCCCGGGCGATGATGATCACGTCGATGGTCGGGTCGGCGTCGAGCACCTTCAGCGCGTCGACGATCTGCGGCACCGCGCTCGGCCCCTGCACCGCGACGTTGACCGTGCGGAACTCCACCGCCGGCCAGCGCCGGCGCGCGTTGGTCAGCACGTCCCGCTCGGCGGCCGAGGCGCGGCCGGTGATCAGGCCGATCCGCCCGGGCAGGAACGGGGGGCGACGCTTGCGGGCCCGATCGAAGAGCCCCTCCGCGGCCAGCAGCTTCTTGAGCTTCTCCAACCGGGCCAGCAGCTCGCCGAGCCCGACCTGGCGGATCTCGTCGGCGCGCAGGCTGAGCGTGCCCCGGGCGGCGTAGAACTCGGGTTTGGCGTGCAGCACCACCCGGGCGCCCTCGCGCAGCTCGGGCGCGCCCGCGTCGAGCACGTCGCGGTTGGTGGTGACGGTGAGGCTCAGATCCGCCGACGGATCACGCAGGGTGAGGAAGACGGTGGTGGCGCCGGGCCGGCGGCTGATCTGCGCCACCTGACCGTCCACCCAGACCCAGCCCAGCCGGGCGATCCAGGCGCCGATCTTCTGGCTGACCACCCGGACCGGCCACGGCTCCTCGGACGTGCTCCGCTCCACCTTGCCCGTGCTCACCCGCCCACCCTACGGCCCGGGGCCGACACCACCCGCGTCGATCATGAGGTTGGCGGCGGTGTCGATCTCCCGCCGCCGCGAAGCTCATGATCGACGGGTGCAAGCGGGCGGGCGTGCCCCGGGTGTGGTACGGCGGCGTCGGGTCACGGTGGCGAGCTGGGGTCAGGCTCGCGGTCGCTGCCGGGGAAAAATCGGGCACGTACGATGGTTGGGTGACTGAGGCTGAGACGACTCACCGGACCGGCAAGCGCGTGCTCCTGGCCAAGCCCCGCGGCTACTGCGCGGGCGTGGATCGGGCGGTGCAGACCGTCGAGGAGGCGTTGCGGCTCTACGGCGCCCCGATCTACGTCCGCAAGCAGATCGTGCACAACAAGCACGTGGTGCAGACCCTGGAGGCCAAGGGCGCGATCTTCGTGGAGGAGAACGAGGAGGTGCCGGAGGGCGCCACCGTCATCTTCTCCGCGCACGGCGTGGCCCCCGAGGTGTACGAGCAGGCGAAGGCGCGCTCGCTCAAGGCGATCGACGCGACCTGCCCGCTGGTCACCAAGGTGCACCAGGAGGCCCGGCGGTTCGCGGCCGAGGACTACGACATCCTGCTGATCGGCCACGAGGGGCACGAGGAGGTCATCGGCACCGCCGGTGAGGCCCCCGCGCACATCCAGCTGGTCGACGGCCCGGACGGCGTCGACAAGGTCACCGTGCGCGACCCCGGCAAGGTCGTCTGGCTCTCCCAGACCACCCTCTCCGTCGACGAGACCCTGGAGACGGTGGCCCGGCTCAAGCAGAAGCTGCCGCTGCTCCAGTCGCCGCCCAGCGACGACATCTGCTACGCCACCTCCAACCGGCAGCACGTGGTGAAGGAGATCGCCCCGGACTGCGACGTGGTGATCGTGGTGGGCTCGCGCAACTCCTCCAACTCGGTACGCCTGGTCGAGGTGGCCCTGGACGCCGGCGCCCGGGCCGGGCACCTGGTCGACTTCGCCCACGAGATCGACGACGCCTGGCTGACCGACGCGCGTACGGTCGGCGTCACCTCGGGTGCCAGCGTGCCAGACGAGCTGGTTCAGCAGGTGCTCGCGCGCCTGGCCGAGCGGGGCTTCACCGACGTGGAGGAGGTCACCACCGCCAACGAGCGGCTGACCTTCTCGCTGCCGCAGGAGCTCAAGCGCGACCTGAAGGCCGCCGCGGCCGCTCGCGGCTGACCCGGCGGAACGGATCGGCCGCCCGGTACGTCCAACCGCTCATGAAGACTCCTCGGACGGCGATCGTCGCCCTGCTCGCCGGCGTCGCGCTCACCGCCTGCGCCGGCCCGGGCGCCGAGACTGCCGGCCCCGGCCCGACGGGAGCCGCCCCGGTGACCAGCACGCCCAGCCCCGACCCCAGCGTCAGCCCGACCGACCCGACACCGCCCACCAAGGGCGGGCCGTCGAGCGCCGGCACCACCACGCTCACCGGCACGGTGCAGGCCGGGGTGGAGCCGAACTGCCTGCTGCTCGACGGCAACCTGCTGGTCGGCGGCCCGCGTGACGTGCTGAAGGCCGGTGCCCGGGTCACCGTCACCGGCCACGCCCAGCCCGGCATGATGACCACCTGCCAGCAGGGCACCCCCTTCGTCGTCGAGACCGCCAAACCCGCCTGACCCGGCAAAGGGAGGAGCCCCGCCCCCTGGTTGGGGGCGGGGCTCCTCGGGTTTGGTGGGGTCAGTTGACCGCGCCGATGGCCACCGAGCCGCGGCCGACGACCGCGCCCTCGGTGGTGGTGACGGCCAGGTCGCCGAAGAGCTCCCGGCCGGCGGCCGGGGTGGCCAGGGCGGTCACCGTACCGGTCAGGGTCGCGGTGGCGCCGTTGGCCAGGGTCAGCGGCGTGGCCGGGGCGGAGACGTTACCCAGCGACGCCGAGGCGAACGAGTCCCGGTAGTCGTAGGCGGTGCTGCCGCCGGCGCCGTCCACCGCGTACCCGTCGATCCGCACCCGGTAGGTGCCGGGAGCCGGGTTCCGCAGGGTCACCGCCTCCTCCGAGTCACCGTCGGCCGAGCGGCCGACCTCGGTGGTGCCGAGGAAGACGTACAGGTCGAGGTCGGTGCTGGGGTTGGCCGGGTTGCCGATCCGGGCGGTGAAGCTGGACACGCCGGCCGGGATGTCGACCGTGTACTCCTGGACGGTGCCCTCGGTGATGGTCGGCCGCTCGGCGCGCACGCTGGAGAGCGGGCCACCCACACCGGTCACCTGGACCGGACCGAAGGTGTTGGTCAGGCCCCAGCTCACCTCGGTGGGCGCGCCGGCGGTGACGGACGGCAGTTCGACGACGCCCGGCTCGACCTTGACGCCCTGCACCCGCGCCTGCAGCTGGAACGGGTTGTCCAGCGTCGGCGAGGTACGCCGGGCCTCCACCTCGATCTCCCAGACGCCCGGGATCGGGTTCTGGTAGTCCCGCTCCTGCGGCTTGCAGGCGGCGGCGTCGGAGAAGTTGGTGTAGCAGGCCGTGCTCGCGGTGCTCTCCACCGGCACGCCGTACGGGTTGATGGCGATGAACCGGGTCTGCGAGCCGGTGGCGACGCCGGACAGGTTCACCTGCAGCGCGCCGGCGCCCTGGGGAACCGTCACGTAGTACGAGGTGAACCCGTTGCGCTCCACCGAGCCCTGGGTGGAGAACGAGTAGGCCGGGGCGGTGACCGTGTTCGAGGCGACCACCACGGTGGAGACCTCGAAGTCGACCACCGGGGTGGCCGGGTCGTCGACGGTCATGATGGCGCCGTGCGCGCCGGCGGTCATCGGCTTGGCCTTCACCTGGACCGTGACGGTCTTGTTCAGCGGCAGCCACACGACGGCCGGCGCGGTGAAGGTGCCGTCGTTGCCGCGGAAGGCGATCTCGTGCCTGATGCTCTTGTTCGGGCCGCTGGTCCGGGTCAACTTGACCTCGTAGAAGCGGCCCTCCTTCACCTGCTGGCCACCGCGGTCGGCGGCGCAGCGGTTGTGGATGCCGGTGCCCACGTTCGGGCTCGGCTCGAAGGTGCCGAGCTGCTCGTTGTACTTCGCCAGGTTCGCCGACAGCTCGGTGCAGACCGCCGCCGCGGAGGTGTAGGTGCGGGTCGTCACGCCCTGGGCCAGCAGCTTCCACGCGCCCGGCACGTTGAACATGCCGTAGCCCTGGGCGTACGTCGGGACGCCCGCGATCGGCTTGGCGGAGGTGTAGATGGCCCGGCGCAGCGCGGCCGGGGTGACCGCCTGGCCGGTGGCCTTGGCGGCGGAGAGCAGCAGCGCGGCGGCGCCGGTGGCCTGCGGGGAGGCCATCGAGGTGCCGTTCAGCATCTGGTAGCCCGGGGGCAGCGGGTAGCCGGCCTCCGCGACGGGGACGCCGGGCTGCCAGGTCGGCGCGGTCGAGATGGCCGAGCCGGGGGCGGCGATGTTCGGCTTGAACCCGCCGTCCTCACGCGGGCCGCGCGAGGAGAAGTTGAACAGCGCGTTGTCCTTGCGGACCACCGAGCCGTAGTTGGCCAGCCAGGTGTCCTTGCTGATGTTGGCGGCGACGCTGACCACGTTGTCGGCGACCGACGGGTCGCCGACGGTGTTCAGGCCCGGGCCGGAGTTGCCGGCCGAGATGAACATCTGCACGCCGTACGTGGTGATCAGGGTGTTGTAGAGCTGGGCGCGGGCGTTGGCGCCGTCGTTCAGCGCCGGCAGCCCGCCGATCGACATGTTGATCACGTCGACCTTGCGGTTGACCACCAGGTCGACCATGCCGGTGGTGAGCGCCGCGTAGGTGCAGCCGCCGCCCCACGAGCAGGCCCGGGCGGAGACCAGCTTGGCGCCCGGGGCCGCGCCGTCGAAGGCGCTGTTGCCCAGCATGTCGTTGGCGGCGGTGATGCCGGCGACGTGCGTGCCGTGGGTGCTCTCGATGATGCCGATGTTGACGTAGTCGACCAGGCCGGGGCCGCCGACCGGAGTGGTGTCGACGTTGCGACGGTACTCGACCACGAACGGGATCTGTTCCCGTACCGCGGTGGCCGGGTTGTCCGTGCCGAAGTGGCCGACCTGGAACTTCTCCTTGTACGGCCGCATCAGCTCGTCGTCGGTGAAGTCGTTGTTCTGGTTGGCGTCCACCCAGATGTTGCCGGTGGCCTGGTCGTACAGGATGCCCCAGAAGTCGGTCTTGTCACCGTCGCGGTTCACGTCGCCGCCGGCGTCGCTGGCGGCGGTGATGTTCTCCCGGAAGACGTTGAACTTGTACGTGCCGGCCGGCGCCTTCCAGGTGCCGAGCGAGGTGGTGAACGACGGGCCGCTCACCTCGGTGATCATCGCGCGCCAGGAGGCGTCCTCGAACGGGTCGGTCGCGGTGACCCAGTCGACGATTTTGCGCTCGCCGGTGGTGGTCTGCTGGAGCGCCGGCTGGTCCAGGTCCACACCGGAGTCCATGATGCCGATGGTGACGCCGCGGCCGTCCCAGGTCGGGTGCGCGGCCTTGAAGGCCTCCGCGCCGGTCTCGTTGGTCGGCATGTACGGGTTGACGGCACCGGTGTCCGCGCCCGGGCCGGCCAGCGTCTCGCCCTGCTTGGCGATCTTCGCGCCGGCCGGGGCGGCCTCGGGGGTTGGGTCGGGCAGCTTGATGGTCTCGTCGAGGTCGACCGCCGAGACACCCGGCAGCGTGGCGGCCTTGAGGACCTTCCCGGTGGGGACCTTGGCCAGCAGGAAGCCGACCTGGTCGTACCGCTGGGTGACCGCGGCGCCGAGGCCCTTGAGCCCGTCGGCGACCTTCTTGGTCGAGCCCTGCTTGGCGGCGATGATCAGGGTGACGGTGGGGGCGTGCTTCGCCTCCGCCTCGTCGAGCAGCTTGGCGTCGTGGGCACCGAGCGTCTCAGCGGCGGTCGGCTGGGCGGCGTCGGGAGCGGCGGCGGGTGCGGCGCTCGCGGTGGCGGCACCACTCCCGATGGTCATGGCGCCGGCCGCCAGGACCGAGGCGAAGAGCGCGGCGGAGGTGCGCCGGCTCCGGTTGCGGGGTTGACTCACGTTCTCTTCCTCCAGAGAACAGGGCCCTTCAGGAACAGGGCACAGGTAACCGAGATCCTTCGGGGTGGGCCGTGCCGGTGTCACTAGCGCGAGGTCGGTTGTGATCAGTCCGTGACACGGATCGGTCGTGGTCGTCGCCCCGGTCAGTCCTCGATGTCCCGGCCGGCCGACGTGGACGCCGGGCCGGTGCCGGGCGACAGCAGCTCAGGCGCCTGCGGCTGGCGGGGCGCCACCTCGACCTGGGGCGGAGCGGTCAACGCCTGGTCGGAGACGCCCAGCTCGGCCAGCTTGCGGGCGCTGACCAGCACTCGCGCCTCCAGCGAACCCACCGCCCGGTTGTACGCGGTCACCGCCCCGCCCAGCGAGGCGCCCAGCTTGCCCACGTGGTCGCCCAGGGTGGACAGTCGCCCGTACAGCTCGCGGGCCAGCGAGTGCACCGTGGCGGCGTTGCGGGCCAGGGCCTCCTGCCGCCACGAGTAGGCCACGGTGCGCAGCAGCGCCACCAGGGTGGCCGGCGTGGCCAGCACCACGTTGCGGGCGAACGCGTGCTCCAGCAGCGTTGGGTCGCGCTGCAACGCCACGTCGAGGAACGGGTCCGCCGGCACGAAGAGCACCACGAACTCGGGCGACTGGTCGAACGCGGCCCAGTAGGACTTGGCGGCCAGGGAGTCCACGTGCGCCCGCAGGTGCCGGGCGTGCGCGTCGAGGTGGGTGTCCCGCCCCCGCTCGTCGCGCGCTTCCATGGCGGTCAGGTACGCGTCGAAGGGCGCCTTGGCGTCGACCACCACCGTCCGGCCGCCGTGCAGCCGGACCACCAGGTCGGGGCGTACCCCCTGGTGGTCGGTGGCGGCGGTGACCTGCTCGGAGAAGTCGCAGTGCTCCAGCATGCCGGCCGCCTCGACGATCCGGCGGAGCTGGTGCTCGCCCCAGCGGCCGCGGACCTGCGGGGCGCGCAGCGCCGCGACGAGCTGCTTGGTCTCGGTGCGCAGCTCCCCGGAGACCGTGCTCATCGCCCGCACCTGCTCGCGCAGCTCCGCGTACGCGTCGACCCGGTCATGCTCCAGCTCGGCGACCCGCTGCTCGTAGCGCCGGAGGGTGTCGTGCAGCGGGGCCACCGCCCGGGCCACGGCCTCCTGTGACTGGGCGGTCGCCTCGTAGCTGAGCGCCCGCATCGACTGCTCCAGCCGCCCCTCGCCCTCGCGGGTGGCGGCGAGAGTCGCCTCCAGCCGGGCGATCTGGGTCGCCGAGCGGGACTTGGCGGCCAGCCAGCCCACCGCGCCGCCGGCGGCGAGACAGATGATCACCACGGCCAGCGTTGCGATGCTCGTCACCCTCCGAAGCTTGCCAAACAGGTACGACGTGACCGGCGTGGGTACCGTCGAGTCATGAGAGTTGCGCTGTGGTTCGTCCTGGTGCTGATGCTCGGAGGTGCCCTGGTGTTCTGGCGGTGGGGGAGCAGGTCGCGCAGGGCCACCGAGCTGGCCGACGCCCGGGCCGAGGCGCAGCGCTGGTACGAGCGGCTCGGCGGGCAGCTGATGAACCTGCACGGCGACGCCCCGGCGGTACGCCAGGCGCTGGCCGACGCTGGCGAGCGGTACAACGCGGCCGGCTCCCAGCTGGAGCAGGCGCGCACCCCGCACCAGTTCGCGCTGGCCCGGGAGACCGCGCTGGAGGGGCTGGCGTACATCCGGGCGGCGCGGACCGCGCTGGGCATCGACCCGGGGCCGGAGTTGCCGCCGCTGGCCGCCGCCCGGGGCGCCGGGGTGCTCACCAAGGAGCGCGAGGTCAACGTGCAGGGGCAGACCTACCGGGCCGGCCCGCAGCCGGGCAACCACACCCCCTACTACTACCCGGGCGGCAACTGGCAGGGGCGGCGGGTGCCCGCCGGCTGGTACTCGACGCCGTGGTGGAAGACCGCGCTCGGCGCCGGGGCCGGGGTGATCGGCGGCATGCTGATCGCCGACGCCCTCTTCTCACCCGCCTTCGCCGACCCTGGTTACGGCTACGAGGCCGGCTATCAGGAGGGCTTCCAGGACGGCTTCGGCGACGGCCAGGACTACGGCGACCAGGGTAACGACTTCGGCGGCGACCAGTTCGGCGGCGACCAGTTCGGCGGCGACCAGTTCACCGGCGGTCAGGGCGGTGGCGACTTCTCCGGCGGGGACTATTCCGGCGGTGGCGACTACGGCGGCTTCGGTGACTTCGGCGGCGGGGACTTCGGTGGGGGCGACTTCGGCGGCGGCGACTGGTGACCGGCCGCTGAGCGCAGCACGGCAACGAGCCCCGGTCGGCGTGACCGGGGCCCGTTGCCGTCCGACGTCGGTCAGCCGGTGTTGCGCATGCCGGCGGCGATGCCGTTGACCGTGGTCAGCAGCGCCCGCTCCAGCGCCGTACCGTCGTTGGGGGCGCGGCGGCCGCCGGGCGCGGTCGCCACCGCGCGGCCCGCGGCGCCGGAGTCCCGGTACTGCCGCAGCAGCGCCACCTGGAGGTGGTGCAGCGGCTCGAGGTAGGTGTCGCGCACCGCCAGCGTCCGCTGGAGGACGGGCGAGTTCTCCAGCAGGGCCGGCGAGGCGGTGACCGCCAGCACCTCCTGCTTGGTCAGCTCGTACTCCTGCTCGATCTTCTCGAAGATCGGGTGCAGCTTCTTCGGGACCAGGGTCTCGACGTACCGGCGGGCGATGGTGAGGTCGGTCTTGGTCAGCATCATCTCGACGTTCGACAGGAACGTGCGGAAGAAGTGCCAGTTCCGGTGCATCTCGGCGAGCACGTCCTCCAGACCGGCGGCACGCGCGGCGGCCAGCCCGGACCCGACGCCGAACCAGCCGGGGACGATCTGCCGGGTCTGCGTCCAGCCGAACACCCACGGGATGGCCCGCAGGCCCGCCAGGCCGGCACCGGTGTTCGGCCGCTTCGCCGGCCGGGAGCCGATGTTCAGCTGACCCAGCAGCTCGGTGGGAGTGGAGGCCCAGAAGTACGCGGCCAGGTCCGGGTCCTCGACCAGCGACCGGTACGACCGGAACGCCGCCTCGGAGACCACGTCCATGGTCGCGTCCCAGCGTTCCAGCATCTCGGCCGGCTGCCGGGGCGCGGTGTGCAGCAGCGTCGCCTGGAGCACCGCGGCCACGGTCAGCTCCAGGTTCTCCCGGGCCAGCGCGGGCAGCGTGTACTTGTCGGAGATGACCTCGCCCTGCTCGGTGACCTTGATGGCACCGTCCAGGGTGCCGTACGGCTGGGCCAGGATGGCGTCGTGGGTGGGTCCGCCGCCCCGGCCGACCGTGCCGCCCCGGCCGTGGAAGAGCCGCAGGTGCACGCCGTGCCGGGCGGCCACGTCGCGCAGCGCCCGCTGGGCCCGGTGGATGGACCACTGGCTGGTGGTGATGCCGGCCTCCTTGTTGGAGTCGGAGTAGCCCAGCATCACCTCCTGTACGTCGCCCCGGGCCGCGACCAGCGCCCGGTACGCCGGCAGCGACAGCAGCTCGTCCAGCAGTTCGCCGCCGGCGTTCAGCTCGGCCGGGGTCTCCAGCAGCGGCACGAAACCGATCCGGGCCCGGCCGCTGTGCACGTCGATCAGGCCGGCCTCGCGGGCCAGCACCACCGCGGCGAGCACGTCGTCCACGCCGAGGGTCATCGAGATGATGTACGACTCGATCACCTCGGCGCCGAACCGGTCCTGGGCCTCGCGGATCGCCCCGAACACGTCGAACGTCTTCCGGGCGTTCTCGGTGAGCGGCGTGTCGAGGGTGGAGAGCGGCCGGCGGCCGGCCAGCTCGTCGGCGAGCAGCTTGGTGCGCTCCAGTCGGCTCAGCGACGGGTAGTCGGACACCTCACCGACCGCCCCGTAGAGCTGGGCGAGGACTGCGTGGTGCGCGTCGGCGTGCTCGCGGACGTCCATGGTGGCCAGGTGCAGCCCGAACGCGGAGACCGTACGGATCGTCGAGGCGAGCCGGCCCACGGCGGTGAGCTGCCCGGAGTTGCGGGCCAGCGAGGCGCGCAGCAGCTCCAGGTCGGCGATCAGCTCGGCGGAGCCGCGGTAGTCCCGCCCCGGCACGTGCGG
Source organism: Micromonospora sp. RTBAU3-60 (assembly GCF_054963695.1). NCBI lineage: Bacteria > Bacillati > Actinomycetota > Actinomycetes > Micromonosporales > Micromonosporaceae > Micromonospora > Micromonospora sp. RTBAU3-60. Next base: position 170,119 of record NZ_JBUEGB010000012.1, read on the forward strand.
GGTGTCGTTGCGCAGCCGCTCCCGGGTGTTGGCCAGCTTCGCCTTCACGCACCGCGCCTTGAGCCGGTAGGGCTCCTCGGCGTTGACCCGCCGGAACCGGGGCGCCACCTCGGGCAGCGCGTCCAGGTCGGTGGCGAGGCTGGCGGAGAGGTCCAGCGAGACCGCGCGCAGCCGGCGGGAGACGGAGACTTCGCTGATGAGCTCGTCCATCGCCTTCTCGGTGGCCTCGATGCCGTGCTCGTGCTGGATCCGCAGCACCTCGCGGGTGACCGTCGGGGTGACGAACGGGTTGCCGTCCCGGTCGCCGCCGATCCAGGTGCCGAAGGTCAGCGGGCGGGCGGTCGGCGAGGTCTCCACGCCCAGGGTGCGCAGCGTGTCGGCGAGGTCGTCGAGGACCTGCGGGGCGGCCTCGGCGTGCAGGTCGCGGAGGTAGTAGATGGCGTTGCGGGCCTCGTCGGTCGGGTCGGGCCGGTCCAGCCGCAGCTCGTCGGTCTGCCACATCAGATCCAGCAGCTCGGCCAGGCGCCGGTTGGCCGGGCCCTCGTCGCTGGCCCCGTAGAGGATGGCGTTGGCGGTCTCCGCGTCGAGTTCGTCGGCGATGGCGCGCAGCTTGGACAGGATCGACCGGCGGGCCGCCTCGGTGGGGTGGGCGGTGAAGACCGGGCGTACCGCCAGCCGGCGGGCCACCGCGGCGATCTCCTCGGCCGGGACCCCGCGCTCGGCGATCATCTTGGCAGCCTGGTCCAGCCAGCCGCCGTGCATCGCCCGGCGGCGGCGCAGGTCACGGGCCCGATGCACCTGCTCGGTGATGTTGGCCAGGTGGAAGTAGGTGGAGAAGGCGCGGGCCAGCTTCGTGCCGGTGGTGACGTCCAGGCCGGCGAGGCGCTGCGCGGCGGCGGGGGCGTCGGAGCGGACCTGCGCGCGGATCTCCTCGACCAGGTCGAGGAGCGGCCGGCCCTCCTGGCGGGCGAGGGTCTGCCCGAGCAGGGTGCCGAGGCGGCGGATGTCGGCCCGGAGAGCGGCGTCGGGCCCGTCGTGGTCGTGCTGGTCGGTCACGGTGCGCTCCTTACGCGAGTACGAAGGACAGCGCTGTCCGACTCCCTGGATCGTATCCGCGTGGGCCCCGGTGTCAGGAGGGGGACGGGGTGATGATCTGCACTCCAGGACGGATCGACCGGTTCAGCCATCGGCCATCGGTCTCCCGGGTGCGGCCGGACGGGCCCGCGCGGCCCGGACGGCGCGCCGGTGCACCCGGAAGAGCGTCGCGGTGACCAGCCCGAGGATCCCGAGCACGGCCCAGATCCCCAGTGCCACCAGCGGCCAGCGCGCGCCCCGCCAGTCGAAGTAGACGGCCGACTTGAGCGAGTCGGTGGCCAGGCCGGGGACGTTCCACCGGTGCATCCCGCGCAGGAAGGCGGGCAGGAACTCCGGGGCGTAGATGCCGCCCGAGCCGGGGTTGCCGAGCACGACCAGCAGCAGGATCACCAGCCCGGTGCCGAGCAACCCCAGCCACCCCTGCACCGCCGCGGCGACCATGCCGGCGGCGAACACGGTGAGCGCGCCCACCAGGAAGACCACCACGACCTCGTGGTCCCAGATGTGCATCACCGGCCCGACCAGCACCGCGCCGATGATCCCGAGCAGCACGGAGTGCACCGCGAGGGTGGCGATCCGCAGGCCGGCGCGGCGCAGGCTGCGGGGTGCGGTGCCGAGCGAGATGCCCAGGGCGGTGGACGCCAGGTAGCCCCCGAGGACCAGGCCGACCGCGAGGTAGAACGGCACCAACCCGCGCGGGTCGCCGGCGGCGGTGGGCACCTCGTCGGTGACCTGGAGCGGCAGGTTGGCCTGCCGGGCGGCCTGGGTGAGCACCTGGGTGACCAGATCGGTGGCGGCGGGCGCGCTGGCGCTGGCCGTGGTCAGGGTCAGGCCGCCGCCCGGGTCGGCGTGGAGCACCGCGTAGACCTCGCGGGACCGCAGGGCGTCGAGGGCGCGGTCCTGGTTGTCGTACTGGACGGGCTTGAGCGTGTCGGTCCGGCTGCGGACGGCGGCCAGCACCGCCTGGGCGCGCTGGTCACCCGCGGCCACCCCGACCGGCAGGTCGTGCGGGGTCGGCTTGTGCAGCGCCCCGACGTACGCCGCGATGAACGCGGTGGCCAGGGCGAGCGTGCCGATCAGCAGCCCGGCCGCCCGCGGCAGCCACTCGCGTACCGGAAGCTCCCGCCCCTGCTCGCCCACGTGGCCAGCCTAGGGCGGCGCTTCGCCCGGGTTGTGCGGTTTCGCCGCCCCGCCCCGCCCGGCGCGCGACCGGCCGGCCCGGTGGACGGCCGGAAAATCCGCTGGCCCGGGCCGATAGCGTCGCGGCATGACGTCGCTGCGCTATCCCGGCAAGCCGAAGCCCGGCGACCGGGTCGCCGTGGTCTCCCCGTCCGCCGGGTTGCCGGGCCTCTTCCCCCACGTGTACGAACTGGGGCTGCGCCGGCTGCGCGACGAGTTCGGGCTGGAGCCGGTGGAGTATCCGACGACCCGGCAGATGGGCGCCGACCCGCGGGACCGGGCGCGGGACCTGACCGCCGCCTTCGCCGATCCGACGATCACCGCCGTGCTGGCCACCGTCGGCGGGGAAGACCTGATCACGGTCACGCCCCACCTGGACGACGCGGTGCTGCGGGCCAACCCGAAGCCGTACTTCGGCTACTCGGACAACACCAACGTCCTCAACCACCTCTACCGGCTGGGGATCGTGGCGTACCACGGCGGATCGGTGCTGGTACACCTCGGCCGGCCCGGCAAGCCGCACCCGCTGACCTTCGACTCGCTGCGGGCCGCCTTCTTCACCTTCGGCTGGTACGACCTGAGCCCGGCCACCGAGTGGGGCGACCAGCCGAACGACTGGCGGGACCCGGCCACGCTGGCGGACGAGCCGGTGATGTTCCCCGGCACCGGGTGGCGTTGGCAGGGGCCGGCGACCGTGGTGCAGGGGCGTACCTGGGGCGGGAACCTGGAGATCCTGCACTGGCTGCTGGCCACCGACCGGGTCGGTGCGGTGGCGGACCACGCGGGTGAGGTGCTGATCATCGAGACGTCGGAGGAACTGCCCTCGGCCACCGAGGTCTTCCGAATCCTCCGCAACATGGGCGAGCGCGGGCTGCTCGCCGGCTTCCCGGCGGTGCTGGTGGGCCGGGCCAAGGCGTGGGATTTCGACCGCCCGCACACCACGGCACAGCGCCGGGAGTTCGCCGAGGCGCAGCGGGACGCGGTCACGCGGGCGCTGGCGGCGTACCACCCCGACGCTGTGGTGGTGTTCGACGTCGACCTCGGCCACACCGACCCGCAGTTGATCATCCCGTACGGCGGGGAGGTCCGGGTCGACGCCGTCGAGCGGCGGATCTCGGTGCGCTACTGACCGGCGTGGCTCGCCGTCGCGTCCCAGTCGATCAGGTGACGGTGGACGGGGCCGAACATCTGCTCCGGGCTGGGCAGGGTGGGCGGGGAGGCCGCCTGCCCGGCCTTGGCCCGGTTCGTGGCGGCCGCGTTGCCGCCGATCAGCTCCACCCGGCCGCGCCGCAGCCGCTCGTACGCGTCGAACGCGGCGGCGTGGTCGGGCAGGTCACGTAGGCAGCGGGCCAGCTCGATGGCGCTCTCGATGGCCAGCGAGGCGCCCTGCCCGGAGCTGGACGAGGGGGCGTGAACCGCATCGCCGACGAGGACCAGGCGTCCCCGGTGCCAGTGCGGCACGGACGGCATGCGCTCCATCGGCCCGGTCGCCATCAGGGTGTCGGGTGTGGTGTGCGCCAGCAGTTGGGCGCCGGGGACGTGGTCCGCGTAGCGCTCGCGCAGCTCCGCCAGCCACTGTTCGGCCGGGATCCGGTGGACCTCCGCCCGGCTCAGCGGCTCGGTACGCGGCAGGCTGGCGAACCAGCAGAGCTGACCGTCGGGCAGCCGCCAGTACCCGATGAACGAGCTGCCGAAGGCGAAGTACATGGTGCCGGGCGCGGCGGCCACGGTGTCCTCGGCGGCCAGCCCGCCGAAGCCGAGCACGCCGGCGTACTCGGGGCCGGGTGCGGCCGGGTCGATCAGTGTGCGGACGGTGGAACGGATGCCGTCCGCGCCGATCAGCACGTCGGCGCTCGCGGTGCTGCCGTCGGCGAAGACGGCGGTGACCGCGTCCGGGCGCTCCTCGGCCGCGACGAGGCGCTTGCCGTACTCGATCTTCACGCCTCGGGCGAGCGCGTGGTCGGTCAGCGCCCGGTACAGGTCCGCGCGGGCCATCGCGTGGGTGGCGGGCAGCCCGGGGAAGCCGTGGAACTCGCTGAGCTGGTTCCCCGCGCTGTCCGCGAGGACCACACCGGGGACGGGGTGGCCGGCGGCCTGGACCACCTCCTCCGCTCCGACGATCCGCAGGGCCGCCAGGCCGTTCGGGGCCAGGCTCAGCATCGCGCCGACCCCGTCGGCGTCCCCCGGGTACGCCTCGTGAACCGTCGCCTCGATGCCTGCCCGGGCGAGTGCCATCGCGGTGACCGTGCCGCCGATGCCGCCACCGATCACCAGTGCCGTCCGTACCGCGCTCATCTGCGGGCTCCCCTCTTGGCGCGTAACAAGGAGAATAGTTGCAGTGAAACTAGTCCGTGTCAACTAGTTCGACTGGCTCTACGATCGCTGTCATGGAGACCGCCGTACGGAGTTCGCCGCTCGCCCTGACCGTGCTCGCCCTGCTGCACCACGAGCCGCTGCACCCGTACGGGGTGCAGCGGCTCATCCGGCAGTGGGGCAAGGACCAGGTGGTCAACGTGGGGCAGCGGGCGAGCCTCTACCGGACCATCGAGCGCCTGCACGCCGACGGCCTGATCGCGGTGCGCGAGACCGGCCGGGAGCAGGCCTACCCGGAACGCACGGTGTACGAGTTGACCGACGCCGGCCGGCGGGTCGCCCGAGAGTGGCTGAGGCGGATGCTGGCCGAGCCGAAGCAGGAGTTTCCGCAGTTCCCGGCGGCCCTGTCCCACCTGGCGATGCTCAGCCCGACGGAGGCGGCAGAGGTGCTGGAGGAGCGGGCCGAGCGCCTTGGGCGGACCCGGAACGAGCGGGCCGCCGCGCTGGGCGCGCACCCCGACCTGCCCAGGGTGTTCAACCTGGAGGACGAGCACCTGGACGCGGTGGCCGCCGCCGAGGAGCGGTGGCTGCGGTCGGTGGTCGAGGATCTGCGTACCGGCCGGCTCACCTGGACAGCTCCTGAGCCGGCCGGACCGTCGGACGGCTCCGCACCGGCCTGACCTGCCCCAAGCGGAGGTCGGTCAGCCGTCGACGACGGCGAAGGCGCGGACCGGGAAGGTGCCCATGCCGGCCACCATCGGCGGCGCGGCGGTGAACCGGAACCCCTCCGGAGGCAGGGTGCCCAGCCCGGTCAGGTGCTCCACGATCGGGATGCCGCCGGCGAGCAGGGTGCTGTGCGCGGGGCGCTCGCCAGCGGCGGCCGCAGTCATGTCGTCGATGTTGATCGAGTCGATGCCAACCAGTGCGGCTCCCGCCGCCACCAGCCACTCCGCGCCGTCGCCGGTCAGGTGGGGTGCGTCGGGACCGGCGTACCGGTCGGTGCCGAAGTGCGCGTCCCACCCGGTGTGCAGCAGCACCGCCCGCCCCGCCACGTCGTACGGGGCCAGCATCAGCCCGTCCACCGCCCGGGTGCCGGCCGGCACCCGGACCACGATTCCGGGCAGGTCGGCGAGGCGGTCGAGCGGGGTGCCGGCGAGGTCGGCCCCGTCCGCCCAGCGGTGGGCGGGCGTGTCGAGGTAGGTGCCGGTGTTGGCGATCATGTCGATCCGGGCGACGTGGAACTCCACGCCCGGGGCGTAGTTCGCGCGGGACGCCTCCCGGGTCAGCCAGTCGGTGATCCGCGGCGCCGGCCAGCCGGGCAGCGTGGTCATCCCGTCGGTGATCAGGTGACTCAACTCGACCAGGCGCCGGCCGCCCTCGCCCGCCGGGACGCCGACTCCCCGGCCGCCCTTGTGCGGCTCCTCGACGACCGTCTTGTTGGTGATCCGCACCTCGCCCACCATCAGCAGCCCGAGATGCCGGACCAGGAGCGTGCCCAGCGTCGCGTCGTCGACCTCCGGGCCAGGGACGTCCAGCCGGAATCCCTCGGTCCGCAACCCGCCGCCGTTGACGAAGACGACCTCCGCGTCGAAGACCGCCCGGTACTCACCTGCCATGCGGTCACCGCACCACGCCCGCCGGCCGTGGTCAAGATCCGGACACCGCCACCTCGCCGAGTTGGCGGTGTGCTCGGCGTGGGATACCGCCACCTCGCCGATGTGGCGCCCCCGGGCAGCCTCCCGCCCCCGCCGGTGGCGTCGGGCACCACCCGGAATGTCCCGGGAGGGGGATAGTCTCGAACGGTGCACCCCCCGTCCGGCTGGACGCGGGGTCGTCGCCGTGCGTCGACCTCCTGGAAGTGATCACTCATGCTCACCGGACTCTTCTCCGCCGCCCTGGCCGACCCCGGGCTGGCCCGGGCGCGTGACCTGGCGCGCTCCGGTGCCGCGCAGGTCGACGGCCTCGACATCACCGCGCCGGCCGCGCTGCGTCCGTTCGCGGTGGCGGCCGTCGCCGCGGACGAGCCGGTGGGCGGTGCCGGGCGTCCGGTGCTCGCCGTCACCGCCACCACCCGGGAGGCCGAGGACCTCGCGTCCGCGTTGGGCAGCCTGCTGCCGCCGGAGCAGGTGGCCGTCTTCCCGTCCTGGGAGACGCTGCCGCACGAGCGGCTCTCGCCCCGCTCCGACACCGTCGGGCGGCGGCTGGCCGTGCTGCGCCGGCTGGCGCACCCGGAGTCGGCCGACGCGCACGGGCGGACGGGGCCGCTGCGGGTGGTGGTGGCGCCCGTCCGGTCGCTGCTGCAGCCGCAGCTCAAGGGGCTCGGCGACCTGGAGCCGGTGCAGCTCACCGCCGGTGACGAGGCGGACCTGGAGGAGGTCGCCCGCCGGCTCACCGACATGGCGTACGCGCGGGTGGATCTGGTGACCAAGCGGGGCGAGTTCGCCGTCCGGGGCGGCATCCTCGACGTCTTCCCGCCCACCGACGAGCACCCGTCCCGGGTCGAGTTCTGGGGCGACGAGGTGGAGGAGATCCGTACCTTCGCCGTCGCCGACCAGCGGACCATCGAGCAGGTTCCGCAGCTCTGGGCGCCACCGTGCCGGGAGCTGCTGCTCACCCCGGCGGTGCGCCGGCGGGCCGCCGCGCTGGCCGAGGAGCATCCGGAGCTGGCCGAGATCCTCGACAAGCTGGCCGAGGGCATCCCGGTCGAGGGGATGGAGTCGCTCGCCCCGGCGCTGATCGGCGCCGACTCGATGGAGCTGCTGCTGGACTGCATGCCGGCCGGCAGCCACGTGCTGCTCTGCGACCCGGAGCGGATCCGTACTCGTGCGCACGATCTGGTGCGTACCTCGGAGGAGTTCCTCCAGGCGAGCTGGGCCGCGGCCGCCGTCGGGGGCCAGGCCCCGATCGACCTGGGCGCCGCCGCATTCCGGACCCTGGCCGACGTACGCACGGCCGCCCGCGCCCTGCGCCAGCCCTGGTGGACGCTCGCGCCGTTCGGCCTAGTGGAGGCGGAGGCCGCGCCGACCCGGCAGCCGTGGGAGGACGAGCCCACCGAGCCCACCGAGGTCGACGTCACCCCCGACGACGCGATCGCGGTGACCCTGGCCGCCCAGCCGGCGCCGCTCTACCACGGGGAGACCGCCCGGGTGGTCGACGACCTGAAGCGTTGGGCCGGCGAGGGCTGGTCGATCGCGCTGGTCTTCGAGGGGCACGGTCCCGCCCAGCGGGCCGTCGAGGTGCTCCGCGACGCCGGGCTCGGCGCCCGGCTCATCGAGGAGGTGCCGGCCGCGCCCGCCCCCGGCGAGCTGCTGGTCTCCTGCGGCTGCCTGACCGCCGGCTTCGTCGACGAGGCGTCCCGGTTCGTGCTGCTCACTGGCAACGACGTGACCGGCGGCCGGGGCGCCTCCACCCGGGACATGCGCAAGCTGCCCAGCCGGCGGCGCAACACCATCGACCCGCTGGAGCTCAAGGCCGGCGACCACGTGGTGCACGAGCAGCACGGCATCGGCCGGTACGTCGAGCTGGTGCAGCGCACGGTCAACGGCGCCTCCCGGGAATACCTGGTCATCGAGTACGCCCCGAGCAAGCGCGGCCAGCCCGGCGACCGGCTCTTCGTCCCCACCGACCAGCTCGACCAGCTCTCCCGCTACGTCGGCGGCGAGCAGCCCACCCTGCACAAGATGGGCGGCTCGGACTGGCAGAAGTCGAAGGCGCGCGCCCGCAAGGCGGTCCGCGAGATCGCCGCTCAGCTCATCCAGCTCTACGCCGCCCGCAAGGCGTCCAAGGGGCACTCGTTCGGCCCGGACACCCCGTGGCAGCGGGAGTTGGAGGACGCCTTCCCCTGGCAGGAGACGCCGGACCAGCTGGCCGCCATCGAGGAGGTCAAGCGGGACATGGAGCAGACCGTCCCGATGGACCGGCTGATCTGCGGCGACGTCGGCTACGGCAAGACCGAGATCGCGGTCCGGGCGGCGTTCAAGGCGGTGCAGGACGGCAAGCAGGTGGCCGTGCTGGTGCCCACCACCCTGCTGGTGCAGCAGCACTACAACACCTTCGCCGAGCGGATGAGCCAGTTCCCGATCACCATCCGGCAGCTCTCCCGGTTCCAGACGCCGAAGGAGGCCGAGCAGACCCTGGCGATGGTGGCCGACGGCACGGTCGACATCGTGATCGGCACCCACCGGCTGCTCCAGGCGGCCACCCGGTTCAAGCAGCTCGGCCTGGTCATCATCGACGAGGAGCAGCGCTTCGGCGTCGAGCACAAGGAGCACCTGAAGACCCTGCGCGCCTCGGTCGACGTGCTGGCCATGTCGGCCACCCCGATCCCGCGCACGCTGGAGATGGCGATCACCGGGATCCGGGAGATGTCCACCATCGCTACCCCGCCGGAGGAGCGGCACCCGGTGCTCACCGCCGTCGGGGCGTACGACGAGCGGCAGGTGGCCGCCGCGGTGCACCGCGAGCTGCTCCGCGACGGCCAGGTGTTCTACCTGCACAACCGGGTCGAGTCGATCGAGAAGGCGGCCCGCCGGCTCCGCGAGCTGGTGCCCGAGGCCCGGGTCGCGGTGGCGCACGGCCAGATGAGCGAGGAAGCGCTCGAGAAGGTGATGGTCGGCTTCTGGGAGAAGGAGTTCGACGTCCTGGTCTGCACCACGATCGTGGAGTCCGGCATCGACATCCCGAACGCCAATACCCTGATCGTGGAGCGGGCCGACCTGCTCGGCCTGTCCCAGCTGCACCAGATCCGGGGCCGGGTCGGCCGCGGCCGGGAGCGGGCGTACGCCTACTTCCTCTACCCGACGGACAAGCCGCTCACCGAGAACGCGCACGAGCGGCTGGCCACCATCGCCCAGCACACCGAGCTGGGCGCCGGCATGTACGTGGCGATGAAGGACCTGGAGATCCGGGGCGCCGGCAACCTGCTCGGCGGCGAGCAGTCCGGCCACATCGAGGGCGTCGGCTTCGACCTGTACGTCCGGATGGTCGGCGAGGCCGTCTCCGCCTTCAAGGGCGAGCACGCGGAGGAGGAGACCGAGGTCAAGGTGGACCTGCCGGTCGACGCGCACCTGCCGCACGACTACGTCGGCGTGGAACGGCTGCGCCTGGAGATGTACCGCAAGCTCGCCGAGGCCCGCGACGAGGAGCGGCTGCGTGAGGTGGTCGCCGAGATGACCGACCGCTACGGCGAGCCGCCCGCGCCGGTGCAGAACCTGGTCGCGGTGGCCCGGTTCCGGCTGCTGGCCCGGCGGTACGGCCTGACCGACGTGTCGATGCAGGGCAAGCACATCCGGTTCAGCCCGCTGCCGCTGCCCGACTCGAAGCAGCTGCGGCTCAAGCGCTACCACCCGGACTCGGTCTACAAGCAGGCGCTCGACCAGGTCAGCGTGCCCCGGCCGAGCACTCGCCGGGTCGGCGGCGAGCCGCTGCGCGATCAGGCGCTGCTGGAGTGGTGCGCCCAGCTCCTCAAGGATGTGCTGGGCGAGCCGGTCGCGGCGGAACCGGCCGGCGCGGGGGCGCGGTGAGCCCATCCGGGTGGGCGGCGTCACAGCTGCCTGCCGGGCATGAGAGAGTGGCCGTCATGCGTGCTCGCCGTCTCATCGCCGCCGCCAGTGTGGCGGTCGGTCTCGTCGCCATCGCCGGTTGCCGTGCCGAGCCGGGAGTCGCCGCCTACGTCGGTGACCACCGGATCACCGAGGATGCGGTGACCCGCCTGCTCGACGAGTTGCGGGCCGAGCAGTCCACGCCCAGCGCCAGCCCGAAGCAGGCCGCGTCGAACGGGTTGCGGATGCCGTCCCGCAACCAGGTGGTCAGCAACCTGGTGCTGCTCGACGTGTGCCAGCGGATCGCCGACGACAAGGGCTACCAGCCGCAGCAGCAGATCACCGCGGACCAGGTCGGCCCGCAGCTCGGCGTCCCCGCCGACACCGCGTACGCCGAGCGGGTGGCCGAGCTGACCACCTGCATGAACTCCCTGCCCGCCGCCGAGCCGGTGGCGCCGACCGAGCAGGACCTCGTCGAGCTGGTCGCCGCCGGTAAGGCGGCCGGGGTGATCCCGGCCGAGGTGACCGTCCAGCAGGCCGCCGCCCAGCTCGACGGAGACCAGCTGCGTGGGGCGCTGGGCAGCAAGAAGGTACTGGCCACGGCGGTCGCCGACTACCAGGTGAGCGTCAGCCCCCGCTACCGTCCGCTGGAGATCCCGCTGCTCAGCTTCGCCGCCGGCCAGGCCGCGGTGAGCGTGCCGCTGGGCGAGCCCGGGTCCGACGCGGTGACCGACGTCTCCAAGCCCGAGCCGGAGGTCTCCGAGTCGGCCGGCGCGGTCACACCCTGAGCATGACCGCGCGGATCGTCCTGCTGGTCACCTCGCCCCGGCTGCCGGCCGGTCTGCTGACCGCGGCCGCCTGGGACGTCGTACGCTCCGCGCCGGTGCTCGCCGGCGCGGAGAGCGAGCTGACCAGGGCGGTCCGGGCGGCGGGCGCCGAGGTCACGGTGGTGGCGGAGGGCGCCACCCAGGCCCTGCTCGACGCGGTGGCGGCGCACGGCAGCGCGGTCTGGCTGGCCGGGCCGGCCGGCGACGAGGCGCTGGCCCGGGAGTTGGGGCTGCGGCTGGCCCGCGAGCCGGGCCTGGCCGAGCTGGAGCTGATGTACGGGTCCTGGGACCCGCCGGGCGCCCGGCTGCTCGACGCGGTCGAGGTGATGGACCGGCTCGCCTCCCCTGGCGGTGACCCGTGGAAGCGGGCACAGACCCACCGCAGCCTCGCCGGCTTCCTGCTCGAGGAGTGCTACGAGGCGTACGACGCGATCAGCGCGGACGACACCGACGCGCTCCGCGAGGAGTTGGGCGACGTGCTGCTCCAGGTGCTGCTGCACGCCCGGCTCGCCGAGGAGTTGCCGGAGGGGAAGCGCTGGACGGTCGACGACGTGGCCGGTGACCTGGTCGACAAGATGGTCCGGCGCAACCCGCACGTCTTCTCCGGGGAGCAGGCTGGCTCGATCGAGGAGATCGAGGCGGCCTGGGAGCGGATCAAGCGGGCCGAGAAGGCACGCGCGTCGGTGCTGGACGGCATCGCGCTGAGCCAGCCGGCGCTGGCGCTCGCCGCGAAGATCCTGGACCGGGCCGGGCGGATCGGGCTCGCCGTGCCGCCGCCGCTCGCCGAGTCCCAGGTGGACCCGGAGGCCCGGCTCGGCGCCAGCCTCCTGGCCACCGTCGCCGCGGCCAGGCAGGCGGGTATCGACCCGGAGGCGGCGCTGCGCCGCACCACCCTGGCCTACGCCGACGCCGTCCGCGCCGCCGAAGCCGCCGCCCGCCCCGCGCCGCCCAGCGCCGACGAGAGTTGATCAAGGAGCTGGCGTCGGAAAGCGGAGGCTGACGCACACTCCTTGATCAACGAGAACGCGGGCATCAACGAGAACGTCGGTGGAGATCGGTAGGGTCAGGGGCGTGGAAGCGTTTGTGCCGCTGGCGGAGCGGATCGTCGAGGCGTTGCTGGAGAGCCGACCCGGGCTGGCCACGTCGGCCGGGGACCACCGCTACGACGACCGCCTGCCCGATCTGTCCGCCGACGCCCGCGCCGCCGACCAGGCGATGCTCCGGGACGCGGCCGACGCGCTCTCGGAGCTGGACCCGGACTCGCTGGACGTCGAGGAGCGGGTGGACCACGCGCTGCTGAGCAGCCTGGTCGACCGGGAGCTGTTCGAGGCGGCGGAGATCCGCGCGGACGAGTGGGACCCGCTGCGGCACAACCCGGGCCCGCTGCTGCACGCCCTGCTGGCCCGCCCGTTCGCGCCGGCCGAGGAGCGGCTGACCTCCCTGGCCGGGCGGCTGGCGGCCGTGCCCGACGCGTTGGCGACCGCGCGCGCCACGCTGCGCGACATGCCGCGGATCCACGCCGAGACGGCGGTCGGGCAGTTCACCGGCACGGCGGCGCTGATCCGCGACGAGCTGCCCGGGCTGCTGGCCGAGGCGCCGGCGATGTACGCCCGGGTGGAGCCGGCCGCCACCGCGGCGATCGCCGCGCTGGAGGAGTTCGTGGCCTGGCTGCGGATGGGTCTCGCCGCCGATTCCGGGCCGGGGCGCGACCCCCGGCTGGGCCGGCGGCGCTGGGAGGCCCGGCTCTGGCACACCCTCGACACGGAGCTGAGCGCCGCCGAGGTCCAGCGCCGCGCCTGGGACAACCTGGACCGGGTCACCGCGGAGATCCGCGAGGCGGCCGTCGAGCTGGTCGGCGGCCCGGCCGACGACGAGACCGTACGCCGGGCGCTGGACCTGCTCGCCGCCGAGCACCCCGACGACGCCACCATCGTGGACCTGGCCTCGGTCACGCTGGACGAGGCGACCGACTTCGTCCGCGCGCACGACCTGGTCACCCTGGTCGACGACCCGTGCGTGATCCAGGAGATGCCGGAGTTCGCCCGGGGCGTGGCGGTGGCCTACTGCGACTCGCCGGGCCCGCTGGAGACGGCGGACGTGCCGACCTTCTACTGCATCGCGCCGACCCCGGCGGACTGGCCGGCGCAGCGGGTCGAGTCGTTCTACCGCGAATACAACGACCACATGATCCGCAACCTGACCGTGCACGAGGCGATGCCGGGGCACTTCCTCCAGCTCGCCCACGCCCGCCGGTACGCCGGACCGACCCGGGTCCGGCCGCTCACCGAGTCGGGGGTGTTCGTCGAGGGCTGGGCCGTCTACACCGAGGAGCTGATGGTCGGCCTCGGGTTCGGCGGGCTGCCGGTCCGCCTCCAGCAGCTCAAGATGCAGCTCCGGATGACCATCAACGCGCTGCTCGACCAGCTCGTGCACTGCGAGGAGCTGCCCGAGGCGGAGGCGATGGCGCTGATGACCGGGCGCGGCTTCCAGGAGGAGGGCGAGGCGGCCGGCAAGTGGCGGCGGGCGCTGCTCACCTCCGCCCAGCTCTCCACCTACTTCGTCGGCTACAGCGAGCTGGCCGACATCGCCCGTGCCCGGCCGGACGGCGTGTCGGTCCGCGAGTGGCACGACGCGATGCTGGCGCACGACTGCCCGCCCCCACGCCACCTGCGTACCCTGCTGGGGATCTGACCGGGCGGCCGCGCCCGGTTCAGCCTGGCGGGCGGGCGGCGACCGCCATCTGACCGGGCGGTCGCGTCCGGTTCAGCCTCGCGGGCGGGCGGCGACCGCGTCGATCAGCCAGCGCGAGAGGGAGTACGCGGGCGGCAGCTCCGCCGGCAGCGCGTCCACCGGGAACCAGCGGGCCTCGGTGAGCTCCTTGGCGTCGACCACCGGCTCGGCGGCCGGGTCGGTCACCGGGGCGGTGAAGCCGGCGAGCAGGGTGCCCGGCCCGGACATGGCCCAGGGCTGGCTGTCGACGTAGGCGGGCCGCCCGATGGCCAGCCCGACCTCCTCGCCGACCTCCCGGTGCGCGGCCGCCTCCAGCGACTCGCCGGCCTCCACGAAGCCGGCCACCAGCGCCCACAGCTCCGTCGGCCCGTACGCGTGCCGCACCAGCAGCAGTTCGTCAAGGCCGCCGGCCCGGCCGGGCCGGGTGATCGCCACCAGCACGGCGACCGAGAGCGGCACGAACACGGTCAGGCCGCAGCCGGGGCAGCGGCGGGCGGTCTCGCCCGGCACGTCGGCCAGTTCCGTCCGGCACGCCCCGCACCATCGGTGCGTACGCCGCCAGGTGACCACCGCGAGGGCCCGCCCGGCCAGGGCGGCCAGCGGTTCCGGCAGCTCGGCGGCGATGCCCCGCCAGCCGCGCCAGCGCCCGGGCAGCGCCTCGGCGTCGACCGCCTCGGCCGCCCAGGCCGGCACGCCGTCCAGCGTGCCCACCGGCACCCAGCCGAGGCCGGCGGGCAGGTCACCGATCCGGGAGAGGTGCCCGTCCGGGCCGGTCAGCAGCTTCCGTCCGGCCACCGGCAACGCCAGGTCGCCGGACGCCGGGGGTCGGCCCGGGGCGGCGCCCGGGACGAATCCACCCCCGCCCGCCCCGGCCCGGCGGGTCAGGGCGCCGGCGGCAGGCGCGTCGCTCCCGGCCGGCGCGCCGGTCCCGGCCGGGGATCCGGGCGTGGCAGCGGCTTCCTCGGGCCGCCCGGTCACGAGGTCTCGGGGCGGCGGCGGTCCACCACGCTCGCCCCGGCCGGCACGTCGAAGCTGGCCGCCTCGACGGCGTCGGTGTAGCGGGTCAGCGTGATCTCCGCCGGCTTGCCGTCGAGGGTGCCGGTGAAGCTGCCGAGCACCCCCTCGTTGGTGACGCAGGCGGTGAAGTGCTCACCGGCGCGGGTGACGTCGACGCAGGTGGCGTGGCGGCCGGCCAGGGTGGTGTCGGTCTGCTCGATGGTCGCCGCCTGGTCGAGGGCCGCGTCGGTCAGCAGTCGGATCACCGCCGGCGGGGTGACCAGGCCGTGCTGGCGGGCGTCGGCGTAGACGATCACCGACGGCTTGCCGGCGGTCAGCACGGGCGGCGACACCTCGCAGGAGGTACGCCCGCCGGTGGTCGCGCAGCGGGTCACCGCCTGCTGAGTGACCGTGATCTTGCCGTCCGGCCAGGTGTAGGACGAGCGGAGCGGCTTCACGGTCTGGGCGATCGAGGCGGTGCGGCCGCCCGGGAGCTGGTAGTCGGCCGCCCAGGTCTGTTCCAGTGCCCGGTCCATCCGGGCGGTGAGGTCGTTGACCAGGTCGGCCCGCCCGAGCGCGACCCCGGCGTCGTCGAGGGTCTGACAGCCGGTGACCGAGAGCGACGCGATGACCGAGGCGGCGAGCACGCGGAGAGTCGTCGAGGCGGCGGGCATGCCGCACAGCCTTGTCGATCGGGGCAACCTCTCGCAAACTCGTTGCCGGTTGACGCCCGGGAATTCGGGAATGTCCGTCGTGGCGGCATCGGGCGAGTCGTCACCGAGCGTCGCGGCGCGCCGGGCCGCGAGGTGGGTCCCGGCGTCGCCCGATACGCTGCGTTCAACACCTGCCTCAGCCGCACCGTCGCGGCCCATACCGGACCGGAACACACAAACGAGGAGCGACTCAGTGGCAACCATCGAGGGAATCGTCGCCCGGGAGATCCTGGACTCGCGGGGCAACCCGACGGTCGAGGTCGAGGTCGGGCTCGACGACGGCACGATCGCCCGCGCCGCGGTGCCGTCCGGCGCCTCCACCGGCGCCTTCGAGGCGATCGAGCTGCGCGACGGTGACAAGGACCGCTACCAGGGCAAGGGTGTCGAGAAGGCGGTCGCCAACATCGAGGACAAGATCGTCGACGAGCTGATCGGGTACGAGGCCAGCGAGCAGCGGCTGATCGACCAGAAGATGCTCGACCTCGACGGCACCGACAACAAGGCCGAGCTGGGCGCCAACGCGATCCTCGGCGTCTCCCTGGCCGTCGCGAAGGCCGCCGCGGGCAGCGCCGAGCTGAGCCTCTTCCGCTACCTGGGCGGCCCGAACGCACACCTGCTGCCGGTGCCGATGATGAACATCCTCAACGGTGGCGCGCACGCCGACTCCAACGTCGACATCCAGGAGTTCATGATCGCGCCGATCGGCGCGCCCACCTTCCGGGACGCGCTGCGCTCCGGTGCCGAGGTCTACCACGCGCTGAAGTCGGTGCTGAAGAAGAAGGACCTGTCGACCGGCCTCGGCGACGAGGGCGGCTTCGCCCCGAACCTGCCGACCAACGCCGCCGCGCTGGACCTGATCGCCGAGGCGGTGGAGAAGGCCGGCTACCGGCTGGGCACCGACATCGTCTTCGCCCTCGACGTTGCCGCCACCGAGTTCTTCGAGAACGGCACCTACACCTTCGAGGGCGCCACCAAGTCCGCCGAGGAGATGAGCAACTACTACACCAAGCTCGTCGGCGACTACCCGATCGTGTCCATCGAGGACCCGCTGTCGGAGGACGACTGGAGCGGCTGGGCCACGCTGACCGCGGCGCTCGGCGAGCGCATCCAGATCGTCGGTGACGACCTCTTCGTCACCAACCCGCAGCGCATCGCCCGGGGCATCACCGAGAAGGCCGCCAACGCGGTGCTGGTGAAGGTCAACCAGATCGGCTCGCTCACCGAGACCCTGGACGCGGTCGACCTGGCCCACCGGGCCGGCTTCACCTGCATGATGAGCCACCGCTCCGGCGAGACCGAGGACACCACCATCGCCGACCTGGCGGTCGCCACCGGCTGCGGCCAGATCAAGACCGGCGCCCCGGCCCGGTCCGACCGGGTCGCCAAGTACAACCAGCTCCTGCGGATCGAGGAGGAGCTGGCCGACGCGGCGCGGTACGCCGGCGCCGGCGCGTTCCCGCGCTACCGTTCGGCCTGAGCGGAGAGCTCCGGGGGAGGGGTGTGACGATGCAGCAGCGCCGCACACCGGGTGGTCAGCGTCCCGCCCGTCGGCCGGGCCAGGCCGGCCGGCCGGGCGGTGCCCGGATCCGGCCGTCCGTCCGCGAGGGCGGGGTGCGCGCCGAGCCGCGCGCCGCCGGCCGCTCGTCCGCCGGTGCCCGCGGCACCGACGGCGTACGCTCCACGAGCCGTCCCGCGGCGGCGCGGCGTACCGCCGCCGGTGGCACGGTCAAGCGGCTCACCGCACCCCAACCCCGGCGCTTCACCGGGCGCGCGACCGTGCTCTTCGCGGTGCTGATCGCGCTCGCCCTGGCGTACACCTATCCGGTCCGGGTCTATCTGGACCAGCAGGCGGACATCCAGCGGATGGAGGCGTCCCAGGCCGACCAGCGCAAGCGGATCGAGGAGCTCACCGCCGAGGCGGCCAAGTGGCAGGACCCGGCGTACATCGAGACGCAGGCCCGGGAGCGCTTCTTCATGGGGCGGCCGGGGGAGACCCTGCTGGTGGTGCTCTCCGATCCCGAGGGGGCCGCCCGGGACGCCGGCAAGGGCGCGAAGCCGGGGCCGCCGAAGCCGCCGGATCCCTGGTACGACACGCTGTGGTCCAGCGTGCAGGCGGCCAACGCCGAGCGCCCGGACAAGTAGGCACCACCCAAGCAGGAGACAGGCACCCGTGAGCGCGAGGAGTGAGCCGGTTCTGCGAGCCCCGCAGTCGGGAACGAAAGGCGTCACCGTGAGCGTCGTACCACCGCAGGATCCGGCGGCGGATTCCGTACCCCCTCCGGAGCGGCAACCGGCCACCGAGGCCGATTTGGCCGCGGTGGCCGCGCAGCTCGGACGCCCGCCCCGCGGCACCCGGGCGGTGGCCCACCGCTGCCCGTGCGGCCTGCCCGACGTGGTGGAGACGACGCCGCGGCTGGCCGACGGCACCCCCTTCCCGACGCTGTTCTACCTGACCTGTCCGCGGGCGACGGCCGCGTGCAGCCGGCTGGAGTCGGCCGGGCTGATGAAGGAGATGGCCGAGCGGCTGGCCGCCGACCCGGAGCTGGCCGCCCGCTACCGGGCCGCGCACGAGGACTACCTGGCCCGCCGGGAGGCGATCGGCCAGGTGCCGGAGATCGCCGGCATCTCGGCCGGCGGCATGCCCGGACGGGTGAAGTGCCTGCACGTCCACCTCGGGCACGCGCTCGCCGCCGGGCCTGGAGTCAACCCGTTCGGCGACGAGACCCTCGCCCTGGTGGAGAAGTGGTGGGCGGCCGGCCCGTGCGTGGACGTCCCGGCGGCGGAGTGAGATGAGCGCCGCCGACGAGATCACGGTCCGCCGGGCCCGCACCGCCGACGTACGCGGCATCCGGCGGCTGGTCGACACCTACACCGACGACCGGCGGCTGCTCAGCAAGGCCACCGTCACCCTCTACGAGGACGTGCCGGAGTTCCGGGTGGCGGTCACCCCGGACGGCACGGTGGTCGGCTGCGGCGCCCTGCACGTGATGTGGGAGGACCTGGCCGAGATCCGCACCGTGGCGGTCGACCCGGCCTGCCGGGGCCGCAAGATCGGGCACCGGATCGTCGGCGAGCTGATCGACGCGGCCCGCGAGGTCGGAGTGGCCCGGATCTTCGTGCTGACCTTCGAGACCCGGTTCTTCGGCTCGTTCGGCTTCACGGAGATCGACGGTGCGCCGGTGCCGCAGCCCGTCTACGAGCAGCTGCTCCGCTCGTACGACGAGGGCGTGGCCGAGTTCCTCGACCTGGAACGGGTCAAGCCGAACACCCTCGGCAACACCCGCATGCTGCTGCGTCTCTGACGACCGCTTGACCGGTTCCGGCATCCTGTCCCGGTGCGGATCATGCGATGGGTCGGCCGCGTCGCGGCGGCCCTGATCAGCCTCGCCGCCCTGCTCGGTGCGGTACGCCTCGTCGCACCGGCCACCGCGTCCGGCCCGACCGGCGACGCGCCCGGCGTGACGAGGCAGCTCACCTTCCTGCGGCAGGCGCTGGACGAGGGCGCGGGCGAGGACGCCCAGGCACTCTTCCCGGAGGGCTGGTTCTTCGCCCACGTCCTCTACGGACTAGCTCGGGTCGACACCGGGTTGCGCGCGGCGCAGGGGGAACGGGTCACCGCGCTGCGGGAGGCCCGCTGGGCGCTGGATCGGCTGGAGTCGCCGGCCGGCCGGGCACCGTTCAGTCCCGACCTCGTCCCGGCGTACGGGGTCTTCTACCAGGGCTGGACGAACTGGTTGCGCGGCGGGGTGCTCACCCTCCAGGCTCCGCAGCACCGTGACCCGGCCGAGGTCCGCCGCTTCGCCGACGCCTCGGCCGCCCTCGCCGCCGCGTTCGACGCCTCGGCCTCGCCGTACCTGCCCGCGTATCCGGGACAGGCGTGGCCGGTGGACTCGACCGTGGCGGTCGCCTCGCTACGGCTGCACGACTCGCTGCTGCCACCCCGCTTCGACCCGACGGTACGGCGCTGGCTGGACGGCGTACGCCAGCGGTTGGATCCCGCGACCGGGCTGCTGCCGCACCGGGTCGACCTGGCCACCGGTGCCCCGGCCGAGGTGGCCCGGGCGACCTCGCAGAGTGTCATCCACCGCTTCCTCGGCGAGATCGAGCCGGCCTTCGCCCGCGCCCAGTACCTGCGCTTCCGCGAGCTGTACGTGGTGTCGCCGCTGGGGCTCGGCCCGGCCGTGCGCGAGTACCCGCGCGGGACGGACGGCCCGGCCGACGTGGATTCCGGCCCGCTGCCGCTCGGCGTGAGCTTCTCGGCCACCGTGGTCACCCTCGGCGCGGCCCAGGTGCAGGGGGACGCGGCGCTGGCCCGTGCGCTGGCCAACTACGGCGAGCTGGTCGGCCTGCCGGTGGACACCCCGGACACCAAGCGGTACGCCCTGGGCCTGCTGCCGGTCGGCGACGCCTTCCTGGCCTGGTCGAAGACCGCCCGCCCGTGGGTTTCGCCGACGCCGGACCCGCCCCGGGTGACCGTCTCCGGGTGGTGGCGGCTCCCGCTGCTCACCCTGCTGGCGCTGGTCGCCGGGCTGCCCTGGCTGCCTGACCTGCTGCGCTCGCGCCGTCGCCGCCGGCTACCCGGCGCGCCTGCTGCGGGGCGGCCGGCTGCCGTAGGGTGACTGCCGTGACGACGCGCGTGGCTGCCATCGACTGCGGGACGAACTCGATCCGACTGCTGGTCGCCGACCTGCCCGACCCGGCGGCCGGCCCACAGGCGCCGCTGGTGGACCTGTGCCGCCGGATGGAGATCGTCCGGCTGGGTCAGGGCGTCGACCGGACCGGCCGGCTCGCCCCGGAGGCGATCGAGCGGACCCGGGTGGCGCTCGCCGACTACGCCGCCGAGATCGAGAAGTTCGGCGCGGAGCGGGTCCGGATGTGCGCCACCTCGGCGACCCGGGACGCCAGCAACGCCGCGGAGTTCCGGGCGATGGTCGAGCAGACCCTCGGCGTGCCGCCCGAGGTGGTCACCGGCGACGAGGAGGCCCGCCTCTCCTTCACCGGCGCGGTGCGCGGGCTGCCCGCTGACGCCCAGCCGCCGTACCTGGTGGTCGACATCGGCGGCGGCTCGACCGAGTTCGTGGTCGGCACCCGCGAGGGCGGGGTGACGGCGGCAGTGTCTATGGACATCGGCTGCGTCCGGATGACCGAGCGGCACCTGCACGGCAACCCGCCGAGCCTCGACGAGATCGCCGCCGCGCAGGCCGACATCGCGGTGGCGGTGGACCGCGCCCTGGAGGTGGTGCCGGGGCGCCAGGCCGCCACGCTGGTCGGGCTCGCCGGGTCGGTCACCACCGTGGTCGCCATCGCCCAAGGGCTCCAGGAGTACGACCCGGAGCGCATCCACCACGCCCGGGTGTCGTACGACCAGGTCGCCGAGGTGACCGCCGACCTGCTGGCGAAGAGCAGCGAGCAGCGGCTGGCGATTCCGGTGATGCACCCCGGCCGCGCCGACGTGATCGGCGCGGGCGCCCTGGTGCTCCGGGTCATCATGGAGCGCGCCGGGATGCCGTCGGTCGTCGCCAGCGAGCACGACATCCTCGACGGCATCGCCTGGAGCCTCGCGGGGACCTCAGAGTAGGTGGTTGCCCTGCCCGCGGCCGTACGATTTCCATATGATCACCATCGTCAATCTGCCTGACGGGCTGCACGAGCGGCTCAAGCAGCTCGCCGAGCAGGAGCGCCGGTCGATGAACTCGACCACTGTTGTGGCAATCGAGGAGTACGTTTCGGCGCGCAGTCATCGCGCCGGTGTGCGGGATCTTGCCCGTGAGGTTGCCGAGCGGGACGCTGAACTGCTTCGGCGGCTGGCGGAGTGATCAAATATCTTGAGGTCGGCAACCTCGTGGAGATCGCCTCGATACGGTGACGAACTCCGCAAGCTCTATGTCTAGTCGGTTCGTGCAAATTCTGCCGCAGAAAGACGGATGGGACGGAGGGGCTGACAGGTCCCATGTCCGGGATCTGTCAGCCATGCTCCGTCGCATCGCGTAGACGCAGGCCGGCGCGGGTGAGGCCGTCAACGGCTCACCGCGACGTCTGGCGCGGCCAACCCGACGACCGCCCGAGCCTGTCCCCGGCACCGCCCGACAGCGAACCGGCCCAGTCCGAGCGACCGGCCCAGTCCGAGCTGGTGTCATCCGAGCGACCCGCCCCGTCCGAACCGCCGGCCCGAACCAGCTCCGGCTCGGGCTTCTTGCTCGGCGTGCTCAATCCGAGACCGTCCACACCCAGGGGGCGGTCCTGTTGCGTCGTGGACGAGATGATCTCGTCCGGTTGCAGCGCTGCGGGAGCGTCGGCCGCAGGCTGCGGCCACCGCTGCCACCGGCGGACGCTCACGACCGCGACGAGCAACAGCGAGCCCACCACCAGTGCCGTCCCGGTCCGGAGGGGGACGGCCAGGTCGACTTCGCGGCCGGCCAAGGTCAGCTTGTGGTCGAGCAGGCTCATCATCGCGGTCGGGCTGACCAGCAGGCCCAGGTAACTGGCCGAGTAGAACAACCCGGCCAGTGTCGCGCCCAGCGGGGAGATCCGAAGCGTGGCGATGAGCCCGAGCAGGATCCCGGCCGCCGCCAGCACCAGCGCGGGCCGGACGAGGTCAGCGCTGTCCAGTGCGCCGCCGTTCTGTGCATCTGCGAACGCCTGCGCCGACCGGTCCTGGCCAAGGGCGAAGAGGACCCACGCCAGCGGACCGACGATGGCTGCGGCGATCACGGTTCCGATGTGTCGCATCGGGGCAAGCTATCGATCTTCCTCGTGAATCAGCCCGCACGTAAGCCAAACTTAAGTGCCAGCACAGAAAGGGATCCGGGTTGGCAGGCGTGCGGTCACGTTGCGGATTCCCTGAGTAATTCACACGGCATGCCTCAGCTGATGATCGTCAAGCGCATCAAGCCGAACATCCGCTCCGACGACTTCGACGGCAGCCGCCGCTGACGGCGTGGCGCTGGAACTCTCCATCGGCGAGGAGGTCGAGTGGTGGCCGATCGGCCTGGCGCAGGCTCGCGCGCTGGTGGGCGTACTCCAGGAAATGCTGCGGGTCGCGGACGGTGAGGTGACCGAGGATCCTCAGGCGAGGGCGAGGGCGAGGCGGGTGCCGAAGCCGAGCAGGGCCACCCCGGTCAGCCCGTCCAACCAGCGGCGTACCCGTCGCCGGGACAGCAGCTCGCGGGCCCGGTTCAGCGCCGCGACCAGCACCAGCAGGTACGCCAGGCTGAGCACCGCGTGGCTGAGCGCGAAGGCGAGCAGCGCGCCCAGGGATGCCGAGCCGCCGACGAACTGCGGCAGCACGGCCAGGTAGAAGGCCAGCACCTTGGGGTTGGTGATGTTGGACAGGAAGCCCTGCCGGAAGCCGGTGAGCGCCTGGCCGGGTGCGGTGACGGCGTCGCCGGCCAGCGGTGCGTAGTCGCCGCGCCAGGCCGAGCGGCACGCCTGCAATCCCAGGTACGCCAGGTACGCCACCCCGGCCCAGCGGATCGTCTCGAACAGCGGCTGCGAGCGCACGATGAGCGCGCCGAGGCCGGCGGCGGCGGTCACCCCCTGTACCGCGTTCGAGGCGGTCACGCCGAGCGCGCTCCACCTGCCGCGCTGGCGGCCGGCGGCCAGGGTGTTGCGGGTGACCACGGCGAAGTCCGGCCCCGGGATGAGGATCAGCACCGTGGCGAAGACCAGGAACGAGGCGTAGCTGCTCCACGACATGGCTCCAACCTATGACACGGCGGAGAACTACTGTTTTCTTGACGGTACTGTGCAATCCACAGTACCGTGCAATGCGTGGATACGACGCAGCTCCTCAAGGGCGTGCTCGACCTGGCCGTTCTCGCCGTGCTCAAGGACGAGGACGGTTACGGTTACGACATCCTCCGCCGGCTGCGCGAGGCCGGCCTGGAGGAGGTCGGCGACGCCTCCGTCTACGGCACCCTGCGCCGGCTCTTCGCCGCCGGCCTGCTGACCGCGTACGTGGTGCCGAGCGAGTCCGGCCCGCACCGCAAGTACTACGCCCTCAACGCCGCCGGTCGGGACCAGCTCGTCCGCTCCGGCAAGACCTGGCGCTCCTTCGCCACCACCATGGACGCACTGCTCGACGATCGGGGGATGGCGGCATGACCGTCACTGGGCAGGAGATCGCGGACTACGTCGACCGGGTGCGGGCCGCCCTGGCCGACCTGCCGCCCGCCGTCCGCGACGAGTTGACCGAAGATCTGCCGGAACACCTCACCGAGGTCGCCGCGGAGACCGACGGCACGCTGATCGACCGGCTCGGCGCGCCGGAGGCGTACGCGGCCGAGCTGCGGACCGCCGCCGGCGCCGACGGGGGCGGGCAGCCTTCCCCGGACCGCCGATTCGCCGCCACCCGCGCCCGGATCGCCGCCGCGCTGCGCGGCCTCGACACCCGGCTGGGCCCGCTCCTCGGGTACGCCACGGCGAGCGCGTTCCTCCGGCCGCTGCGCCCGGCGTGGTGGCTGGTCCGCGGCTGGCTGGCCGCGCTGCTGGTCTCCGCCGCCCTCGGCGAGCCGTCCGGGCTGCTGCCCCGGCTCAGCGGCAGCGTGCTGGCCGGCCTGTTCCTGCTCGCCGGCACGGTCCTCGCCTCGGTCTGGCTGGGCCGCCACTCCGTCGACCTCCGGGGCTGGCCGCGGCGGGTGCTGCGCCTCGGCACGGCCGCCCTGCTGCTCTTCGCCCTCGCCGCGCTGGTCAACGTCGACCAGCACGCCAGCTCGGACGAGTTCGCCCCCTACCAGGGGGTCTCGGTCGGCAACCCGTACGACTCGATCGAGGACGTCTTCGTCTACGACGAGGAGGGGCGCCTGGTGCGCAACGCCCGGCTCTTCGACCAGAACGGCGTGCCGATCCGGCTCGGCTACCCCACCTGCGCCGACAGCAGCCAGTACCCGCCGCGCAACGTCTACCCGTACTGCCCGGACCGGGCCCCCTTCGCGCCCCGGCCGTCCGCCCCGACCCCGGTGCCGCCGCAGCCGACCGCGGCCCCGGCGTCGCCCGCGCCGAGCGCGAGCCCCACGCCGTCCACGGAGCCGACGGTCACGCCGACCGCGAGTTCGCCGCCCGGCGCGCCGGAACCGACCGACCCGGGGCCGACCCCGACCCGCTGATCCCTCGCCACGGGGCGTCCGTCGACCGACGGGCGCCCCGTGTCGTGTCCATGATGGACCGATTGGCCGGGGAGGGGCGACGGGGTACGGTCCCGATCGCTACGGTGTCGCATGCTCGTCGACTCCCGCGAAAGGACGCCCGTGTCAGAGCAGGCCACCCCCTCCTCCGCCCGGCCGGCCACCGACGGGACGCCGCCGGGACCTGTCGCCGCACCGTCCCGCCTCGGTGCCGTGCTGGGCGTGGTCGTGCTGCTGCTGGGCGTCGCCACCGCCCTGCTGGTCGGCCTGCTGATCAAGGTGGGTCCGGGTGGCGACCTGCGCGACGTCCTCGGCGGCGAGGACGGCACCGCCGAGGCGAGGATCGGTGACTGCGTGGCCGAGTTGCCCACCGTCGCCGGTGTCGAGGCGAAGGCGGCCGACGACGCGCGGGTGGTCCGCTGCGACTCGCCCGCCGCGGCGTACGCGGTGACCGGCCGGGTGCAGGACCCGGCGGCGGCACGGGGCCGCTCGGCGGCCGGCTGCGAGCCGTACTTCCGGCCGGGCGACGACGGGTACGTCCTATACCGTGTCGGCGACGACGGCGACGGCTACCTGCTCTGTCTCGTCCACAGGGCGAACGGGAGGTGAAGGCCACTCTGCCCGCGTCTTCCCCGGGCCGCCGAGGGCGTGGCACGCTACCCGCACGTAACACCCACTGGGCGACCAGCCAACGATGACTGACCGCTAGGAGGACGAGCCAATGGGCGAGATGGTGAGCTTCACCGGCAACGGGGGGACGAGCGAGGGGTATCTCGCGATACCCTCCGGCGGTGCGGCCAGCCCGGCGGTCATCGTCATCCAGGACTGGTGGGGTCTGGTGCCCCACGTCCGGGCGGTGGTGGACCGCTTCGCCGAGGCCGGCTTCGTCGCCCTCGCGCCGGACTTCCGCCACGGCGGCCCGGCCAGCAAGCCGAGTGAGCCCCGGCAGATGCTGAACAGCACGCAGATGGACGAGGCGGCCAGTGACATCGCGGCTGCCGCCGAATACCTCTCCGGCCGCCCCGAGGTCGCCGGCCGGATCGGCTGCGCCGGGTTCTGCGCCGGGGCGAGCCTGGCCCTCTGGTCGGGCACGTTCTCCGAGCGGATCGTCGCCACCGCCGGCTTCTACCCCCGCCTGCCCTGGGAGGGCATGGGCACCGACTGGGCCGACTACGCGGGCAAGGCCGCGCTCATCCACTGCTCGGAGGCGGACGGCACCTCGGCCGCGGACGGGGTGCAGAGCGTACGCCGGGCCGTCGAGGCCGCCGGTGGCGACTGCCAGACCTACGACTACCCGGGCACCTCGCACGCGTTCTTCAACGAGGACCGGCCGGAGCACTTCGACCAGCGCGCCGCCGCCACCGCCTGGGCCCGTACCCTCGAACTCTTCCGGGCCAGGCTTGGCTGAGCCGCGTACCCCCGCCGAGGTGGTCGCCCGCGCCGCGCGGGCGACCGATCTGGCCAACCTCGACGCCGAGATCAGCAACTGTTTCGCCTGTCCCCGGCTGGTCGCCTGGCGGGAGGAGGTCGCCCGGACGAAGCGGGCCGCCTTCCGCGACCAGGAATACTGGGGCCGCCCGGTGCCCGGCTTCGGCGCGCCCGACGCGCGGATCGGCATCCTCGGCCTGGCGCCGGCCGCACACGGCGGCAACCGCACCGGCCGGATCTTCACCGGCGACCGCTCCGGTGACGTGCTGTTCGCCGCGCTGTACCGCGCCGGGCTGGCCAACCAGCCGACCAGCGTCGCCGTCGACGACGGCCTGGCCCTGCGCGACACCCGCATCTTCGCCGCGGTCCGCTGCGCGCCGCCGGACAACAAGCCCACCCCGACCGAACGCGACACCTGCGCGCCCTGGCTGCACCGGGAGGTCGCGCTGATCCGGCCCACGCTGCGCGTCGTGGTCGCGCTGGGCGCGTTCGCCTGGGCCGCGTGGTGGCCGGTCCTGCGCGACGTGTACGGACAGCGCCCGCCCACTCCGCGCCCAGCCTTCGGTCATGGGGCACACTGGTCCGGCAGGTCCGTACCGGCGCTGCTCGGCTGCTACCACGTCAGCCAGCAGAACACCTTCACCGGGCGGCTGACACCAGCGATGTTGGACGACGTGTTCGCCCGGGCGAAGCGGTTGGCCGGGGTGGACGACTGAGGATTGCGTAGGGCGGTGGGATGGACCTCGGCGTGCTGCGCAGGTGGTGGCCGGTCGTCGCGGTGACCCTGCTGCTCGCCGTCGCCGCGCTCGCCGCCGGGCACTCCGCGATCGGCGCCAGCCGGATCCCGCCCGCCGCGGACAACATCCCCTACGTGCCGGACTATCCCACCGCCGAGCCCGCGCCCTCGATTCCGGTCGAGCCCCGGGACGCGGGCCAGGCCAACTCTGTCGAGATTCCTCAGTGGATCATCACCGCCTTCCTCGTCGTGCTCGGTACGGCCGCGCTGGTGGTCGCCGGGTACGTCGTGTGGACGCTGGTCGGCGGGGCGCTGCGGCGGACCACCCGGGCCGTCCCGACGCAACGGGTCCGGCGTACCGCCGACGGCACCGCCCGGGAGGTGGTGGCCGCCCTGGACGCCGGCCTGGTGGAGCTGGACGACCGGTCCACCGATCCGCGGACGGCGGTGATCGCCTGCTGGGTCCGGCTGGAGGAGGCCGCCGAGGAGGCCGGGGTGCCCCGGCTGGTCGGGGACACCCCCACCGACCTGGTCACCCGGCTGCTGCGCGGTGACCCGGCGGCCGGCGTCCCGGCGATCGCCAGCGTCGGGGTTCTGGACGGCTTCGCGCACGTCTACCGGGAGGCCCGGTACGCCACCCACACGGTCGACGAGCAGATGCGCGACCAGGCCCGAGCCGCGCTGCGCCGGCTGCGCGGCGAACTGACCACCGTGGCCGCCGCCGGTCCCGGGGAGGCGGCGGTATGAGTGAGCGAAGCGAGCGAATCGGTCAGCTCAGGGTGGTGGTGCCTCATGACGTCGCCGGCCGGAGGGAGGCGGCGGTATGAGTGAGCGAATCGGCCGGCTCAGGGTGGCCGCATGAGCACGAGTATCGATGACCTGCTGTCGTTCGACGAGGAGCCGGCCGGGGAGGCGCGGGACGCGCGTGGCGGGTGGCTGCGCGCGGCGCTGCGGATCCTCGCGGTCACCGCGGCGATCGTGGTGGTGATCGTGGTCGGCCTGCGCGCGGTCGGCCTCCAGGTGTCGCTCTGGATCATCGTGGCGGGGGTGCTCGCGGTGCTCGCGGTGCGCCGGGTCACCACCGCGCTGTCACCCCCGCCGCCGCCCCGGGCCGGTGGCCGGGCCCCGGCCGGCGAGGAGCCGGGCACCTGGAACTGGGGCGCCCGGGACGCGCTGCGCGCCGCCATCAACGGCTGGGAACGCCCGCTGGACTGGAGCGGCGGCAACCGGGAGCGGTTCACCGAGCGGATCCTTCCCCGGCTCGGCGAGCTCGCCGACGAGCGGCTGCGCCAGAAGCACGG
Source organism: Micromonospora sp. RTBAU3-60 (assembly GCF_054963695.1). Classification (NCBI taxonomy): domain Bacteria; kingdom Bacillati; phylum Actinomycetota; class Actinomycetes; order Micromonosporales; family Micromonosporaceae; genus Micromonospora; species Micromonospora sp. RTBAU3-60. Next base: position 198,099 of record NZ_JBUEGB010000012.1, read on the forward strand.
CGTCACCCGCGAGTCCGACCCGGCCCGGGCCCGCAGCCTGCTGGGCGAGCCGCTGTGGACCTTCCTCGCTACGCCCTCCCGCCGTCCCCCGTCGCCGCGCGACCTCGCGGCGATCGTCGCCGAACTGGAGAAGCTCTGATGAACGACGTGGCGCGGGGGATGCCCCCCGCCGAGGTGGGCCGGCTGGCCCAGGAGGTGCTGGACGCGGTCGGCACGGTCGTGGTCGGCAAGCGGGAGGCGCTGGAGCTGGTCCTCGCCGGCATCCTGGCCGGCGGCCACGTGCTGCTGGAGGACCTGCCCGGCCTGGGCAAGACGCTGACCGCGCGCTCGTTCGCGCAGGCCCTCGGGCTGGATTTCCGCCGCCTCCAGTTCACCCCCGACCTGCTGCCCGCCGACGTCACCGGCTCCTTCCTCTACGACCAGCGCAGCGGCGACTTCTCGTTCCGGGCCGGACCGGTCTTCACCAACCTGCTCCTCGCCGACGAGATCAACCGGACCCCGCCGAAGACCCAGTCGGCGCTGCTGGAGGCGATGCAGGAGAAACAGGTCTCCGTCGAGGGCGTCACCTACCGGCTGGACGAGCCGTTCCACGTGCTCGCCACCGCCAACCCGATCGAGTACGAGGGGACGTACCCGCTGCCCGAGGCGCAGCTCGACCGGTTCCTGCTCCGGGTGTCGTTCGGCTACCCCGACCACGAGGAGGAGTGGGACGTGCTGCGCCGGCGGATCGCCCGCCGCCGCGAGGAGGCCGAGATCAAGCCGGTGGTGGACGCCGGCACGCTGCTTGCCATGCAGGCGGCGCTGGAGGACGTGGTGGTCGAGGACTCCGTCGGCCGCTACATCGTGGCGCTGACCGCGGCCACCCGGGAGCATCCGTCGGCGCTGGTCGGCGCCTCGCCGCGCGGCTCGCTGGCGCTGCTGCTGCTGTCCCGGGTCCGGGCCGTGCTCGCCAACCGCGACTACGTGGTGCCGGAGGACGTCAAGGCGGTGGCGGTGCCCGCGCTGGCCCACCGGATCACCCTGCGCCCGGAGATGTGGCTGCGCCGGGTCGACCCGTCCTTCGTGGTCGGTGAGGTGCTGGAGTCCACGCCCGCCCCGGCCAGCGGCGCGCTGCCCAGCTACGCCGCCGGGCGCTGATGGCCGACCGCCAGGAGCCGGCGAGCTGGGCGCCCACCTGGGCGCTCGGCCGGGCCGTGCTGCTCACCGGGCTGCTGCTCGTCGCCGCCGTGCTGCTCGGCCGGATCGACCTGGTCGTGCTGGCCACGCCGTTCGCCCTGGGCACCGCGTACGGGCTGCGCCGCCGGCCCGGCACGCTGCCCGAGCTGGAGATCGACGCCGGGGACGCGCACCTGGTCGAGGGTTCCCCGATGGCCGCCACGGTCGCCGTCGCCAACTCGGACACCGTCTCGTACGACATGGCGGTGGTCCGTACCCGGATGTCCCACTGGCTGCGGGTCGAGCGGGTCGATTTCGGCGGCTCCGGGGTGGACGTGAGCCGCTCCGGCGGTGCCGACCGGCCGTTCGTCACCTCGGTGCCTCGCGGCACCGCGGTCGACCTGGCGCTGACCGGGACGGCGCTGCGCTGGGGGTGGCACCCGATCGGTCCGGCCGGGGTGCGGGTCGCCATCGCCGACGGGCTGCTGGTCTCGCGAGCGGTCATCACCGATCCGGTGCGGACGCGGGTCTACCCGAGGACCGAGCCGTTCGAGGCGGTCGAGGCGATGCCCCGGGCCGCTGGGCTGGTCGGCGCGCACCACTCCCGGCGGCCGGGGGAGGGCGGTGAGCTGGCCGGCGTGCGGGTCTTCGCTCCCGGGGACCGGCTGCGCCGGATCGACTGGCGGGTGTCGCTGCGGGCCCGCCAACTGCACGTGGCGGCCACCCTGTCCGACCGGGACGCCGAGGTGGTGGTGCTGCTCGACGTGCTCGCCGAGGCGGGCCGGTCCGGCGGCGTAGGTGGCCCGGCGTCCGTGCTGGACACCACGGTCCGGGCCGCCGCCGCGATCGCCGAGCACTACCTGCACCGGGGCGACCGGGTGGCGCTGCTGGAGTACGGCCCGGCCGCCCGTCGACTCCGCCCGGCCACCGGCCGTCGGCAGTACCTGACCGTGCTGGAATGGCTGCTCGACGTGCGGGCCGAGTCCTCCCCGCACGAGCCGTACGACCAGGTCTTCGGCCCGCAGCTGCTCTCCTCGGACGCGCTGGTGGTGGTGCTCACCCCGCTGCTGGACGAGCGCTCGGCCCAGATGTTGGCCCGGATGGCCCGGGGCGGGCGGTTCGTGGTCGCGGTGGACACCCTGCCGGCCGACCTGCCGGCGCCGAAGGACCGCGGCTGGGCCGAGGTCGCGTACCGGCTGTGGCGGCTGGACCGGGACACGATGATCGGTCAGCTCCGCGAGCACGGCGTGCCGGTGGTCCGCTGGGCCGGCGCCGGCAGCCTCGACCAGGTGCTGCGCGACGTGGCCCGCCTGGCCACCGCCCCGCGGGTGGGAGTGCGATGACCGAGCTCGTGGAAGGACTGAACGAGCGGGTCCGCGCCCTTCGGTACGCGGTCCGCCGGATCAGCCTCACGCCGCTGCTGGTCCGCGCCGGTGTCTTCCTCAGCGTGCTGGTCGGCTTCCTGGTCGCGTACCCGGTGCAGGCCTTCACCCCACGGTCGGTGCTGGCCCTCACGGTGGTGGCGGTGCTGCCGGCGGTCGGGCCGCGCCGGATCTGGCCGACCTTCGCGGCGCTGGTCACGGTCGGTGGCTGGCTGCTCGCCACCCTCGGGTACGGGCGACCGCTGGCGCTGTGGCGGCTGCTCGCCGTGGCGGCCCTGCTCTACCTGGCGCACACACTCTGCGCGCTGGCCGCGCTGCTGCCGCCCGACGCGCTGGTCGACCCGGATCTGGTGCTGCGGTGGCTGGCCCGGGCCGGCGGGGTGGTGCTGGCGAGCGCGGTGCTCGGCATCGTGCTGGCCTGGCTCGGTGGGCTCGGTGGGGACCGTGGTTTCCAGGCGGCCACCGTGGCCGGGCTGCTCGTGGCGGTGGGTCTCGCCGCGCTGCTCAGCTTTCTCCTGCGTCGCAAATAACGGGACGTCGCGGGACGTTGTGCAGGTCACAGGGGTTGTGCTCCGTCACAACGGGGGGTCTCGACCGGGATTAGTCAAGCCGCCGGGGGAAAGATAGATGACGTGAACCCGAAGCGGATCCTTGTCGTGGGTGCCGGGCACGTGGGCCTGTACGCCGCTCTGCGCCTGTCCAAGAAGCTGAGCTCCCGTGAGGCCGAGGTCATCGTCGTCGACCCGCAGCCGCACATGACCTACCAGCCGTTCCTCCCGGAGGCCTCGGCGGGCAACATCTCGCCCCGGCACGCGGTGGTGCCGCTGCGGCGGGAGTTGCGGCGGTGCACGGTGGTGGCGGGTGCGGTCACCCGGATCGACCACGACCGGAAGACGGCGATCGTGCAGCCGATCAGCGGCCCGACCCGGGAGATCCAGTACGACCACGTGGTGGTCGCCCCCGGCTCGGTCTCCCGCACCCTGCCGATCCCCGGGCTGCACGAGCACGGCATCGGGTTCAAGACCATCGGTGAGGCCGTCTTCCTGCGCAACCACGTGCTGGACCGGCTCGACGTGGCGGCCGTCACGACCGACCCGGAGGTCCGCCGGCGCGCGCTCACCTTCGTCTTCGTCGGCGGCGGCTACGCCGGCATCGAGGCGCTGGCCGAGATGGAGGACATGGCCCGGGACGCGCTGCGCTACTACCCGGAGCTGAAGCCGGAGGACATGCGCTGGGTCCTGGTCGAGGCCACCCAGCGGGTGCTGCCGGAGGTCGACCGGGACATGGGCGCCTACACGGTGCAGCAGCTGCTGAAGCGGAACATGGACATCCGCCTGGACACCCGGCTCGAATCCTGCGTCGACGGGGTGGTCAAGCTCTCCGACGGCGACAGCTTCCCCGCCGACACGATCGTCTGGACGGCCGGCGTGAAGCCGTCGCCGATGCTGGACGCCACCAACTTCCCGCGCGACGAGCGCCGCCGGGTCACCTGCGTGCCCACCCTGCAGATCGTGGACGGCGACCGGGTGGTCGAGGGCGCGTGGAGCGCGGGTGACTGCGCCGCCGTACCGGACCTGACCAAGGAGCCGGGCAACTTCTGCTCGCCCAGCGCCCAGCACGCGGTCCGGCAGGCCGCCAGGATGGCCGACAACATCGCGAACGTGATCCGGGGCCGCGAGCCGGTCAACTACAAGCACAAGCACGCTGGCAGCGTGGCCAGCCTCGGCCTGCACAAGGGCGTGGCCCAGGTCTACGGCGTGAAGATGACCGGCTGGCCGGCCTGGTTCATGCACCGCACGTACCACATGTCGCGGATCCCGTCGTTCAACCGCAAGGTCCGGGTCGTGGTCGACTGGACGCTGGCGTTCTTCCTCAAGCGTGAGGTGGTCGCGCTGGGCCAGCTGCACGACCCGCGCGAGGAGTTCGCCGAGGCGTCGGCGCCGCTGGGCGCGCGCAGCTGAGTTTCGTAGCAAAGGGGCCCTTCCCGGGGACGGGAGGGGGCCCCTTTGCCGTACCTGGTTGCCGGCCTCTCGCTGCACCTTCGACGTCCGTCTGTGGCGCGGTGTGGGATGTGGCCCGCCGTGCCCGGCTCCGGGCGGTCAGGCTTGATCCCTCCGTCGGTCACGGCGGGCCACATCCCCGTCGCGGGCATTCACCGCCCGGATGTCCGGGGCCGCGTGGTTCGCCCATCGTGTACGGGGGTGCCGAACCTGACCCCACGGAAGGGACCCTCGGGCCGCGGGAAACCACACCTTCCCCACGGTGCGCTCCGAGCAGACGGCCACCGCGCTCCGCGCAGACGCCCACCGAGGCCGTGAAGTTTTGCCCTTTGCGTGCCGGCTAGGCGGCTCTGGCCGGGGCGTCGACCGGTCCGGTGGCCGGCCCGACGCAGCCCGGGCCGGTGCCGCCGGTCCTTGATCGACTCCATATACGGGATGTGGCGCTATCGGCGGCTGTCGGATACCGCCGTTTACGCGACCTGGTGTGGATCAGCGGAGGTTCGTGGTCGCCTGTCGGAGTGTTCTGGCGGATGATGTCCGGTTTGCGAGTGGCCGGCGGCATCCTGGGGCCGGAATGGTGGGCGGCCGGGGGTCGTTGAACGCGGGTGCACGGCCGAGGAAGGCCCCTTGGAGCCGGGGCTGCCGGGGTCGGCCCCACGGAGATCTGGGGCGCCGGCGCGGTTCCGGAATGATGGCGGGCCGCCGGTCGTTACACATGAACCGCCCGACCGAGCCCCCGCAAGGGGTGGCAGGCCCGGAATGATGGTGGGCCGCCGGTCGTTGCACATGAACCACGCGATCGAGGCGCCCGCTGGGTGGCCGGGCCCGGAATGATGTGGGGCCGTCGGTCGTTGGATATGGTCCCGGCGCCGCGAAGAGGCGACCCCCGTCGCCCCGCGAGCTGCTGGTTTGAAGACTTTCCCCCTTGTTTGAGCGCCTGACGGTGCTTGCGTGCCCTGCCCACCCCCATGGGTTGTGGGTGCGCCGACCCCCGAATGGAGCTTTGGTGATGAACT